>NZ_BBLT01000012.1 GCF_000775915.1 Sporocytophaga myxococcoides | reverse complement strand
ACTAGGTTGTGTCCATGGAGGTCTGCAGCGGTGGATTTCAAGGCTTGTGCTTTATTTATCGCCCTTTTTTATTATTTTTATATTATGGCCTAGGGCTCTTTCGTAGCGGGGGATAGAGTAGCGCTTCAAAATCCCGCCATGTCAACAACCCTTACCGTTGTGCAACATATGAACATAAAACCATCAATCATTGAATACCCAAACTAAAAAAGAACTTAATCGGATAAGATTACATAATCTTATTTTTGCTATCAAACATCTACCTTGGCTACACATTTTTGTATTTATAATATCCATTACCATTGCGAGTGCGGTTTTTTATTTTTTCGCTTCTAGATGTTTTAAGACAGTTGATGCAAATTCAATTCTGACCAATCTTCTAACGGTAAATGCTGTATTCTCAGCAATTCTAATAACATATTTATTTTCAAGAATTACCTGGTCAAAGGATAGAAAACTTGAAACCTTAAATGAAGCTATAAGCCTTTCTCGAAAAATAACTGAATTCAGAAGAATCTTAAATAAACTGACCTATTATTATCAGGTATGGACTAATGATAATGCCACAAAATCTTTAATTGATTACGGCAAATTTAAACATATAGATTTTTACGATTACAGACTTTCGATGATAAGCGATTATAAACCAAAAAACAAAGAGCTAATACAGGAACTCTATAACCATGAAAACTTTAAAGAAGGTCAGTCTACCCTCTATTTAGCTATGGTATCATTAGTAAGAAACAGGAATAATCCTGAATACGAATTTCAAGAAGAACTTTATAAAGATTTTGAGCATAACGGACTTTACAATATTAAAGCAGTTGAAAAATGGCTTGATTGTGACATCTTTAATACTATTTGGTATTGGTTGGACCAGAATTACAACTTTATTAACTATAAGGCCTTATCAAGTGATAAGGAATTCATATTATCTGCGGCAAGCCGAATAAACAAAAAATATGAAGGACACGAATTGAACAATGAATTATTAAAGGAATTAGCTGACGATTTTAGCTCTCATTATTTAAAAGAACTGTACATACGCCTAAAGGACTTAAAGAAGGGCGTAACAGATTTAAATCTATTAATTATGACTTTGATAACGGTCAGTTTAATTTTTGGTGTTTTATTACCATTTGTTTTATTGCTAATCTCTTCAAAGTCTATTTGGTTTGGATTAATCGTTGCTATTTTAGCTTCCCTGAATTCAGGGCTTATTTCCTACTTTATTTTACGTTTCCCGACCTTGATTAATAAAGAGTTAAAATGGACATAAAAAATACGTTGCACAACAATTGCTATACTCCAGCCACTGGTTCAGTAGTATAGTCGAGGAATGAGGTTATTGTCCGCCAGAATTTTTTATTGTAAATTATGGCCTGGCTTGCTTCGGTGCATGAGGATACATTTAAGTTTTAAAGCAGTGACCGGAGCATAGCATAACCGTTGTCGGCAATAAAGGAAAGATGCAAACATTGCAAATATTACATAAGAATTCCTTACTAAATCCCGATTCAATCAGACCACTGAATTGGGTATCTTCATTATTTTCAAGTAAATTATCTGAATATAAAAGATATAAAAAACTTAAAAGAGTTGACTATTGGTGGATAGAAATTGATGATAAAAGTATGTCAATTGTCAGGCAAATTCCCTTCGATGTTTTAAGATGTCCTATTATGGGCTTGAGTGATGAGAAACTAAATTTCAAGTCGATCGAATCATTAAAAAGTATAGACAACGAATTGTTCAACGATATGTGGAGCATATATGACAAACGTAATTTCAAAAAGCTTGAACAAATCCATTCCAAATACTTGAACAACTGGATAAGTGGTGACAAATTTAATCCTCCAATATTTCCTGCTATAATAATTGATCTTAAATATCCCAACGATATAATTAAACTAGAAACAATTGAACAATTAATAAACCAAGTTGATTACGTTGGATATGAATGGACGGATTCAGAACGGCTGATTGACACGAAAGGTCACTTATACAAAACCGATTACTTAAATTTTGGACATCCAGTTGGAGTGGTGATACCATACGAAATAGAAAAAAGAATAACCAAAGAAGAATTAATTCAATTGATAGGTAATCAGAAAATTAACTTTAAAATAAAAGATTAATTACTGCCGACAACAACTAAGTTTTCGTATGGCATGGAGTGCCCAGAATGAAAACGATGTTGAGCGAAACCTTCGGTAGTTTTTGTGGTGCACTATGGGTAAAGAGTGATTTTTTCTTAGGTTAAAAAGTGAGAATGTGCGTATTGTAAAAAAGTACCTAAAGAGCTCTTCGGATTTTTATTCTTATTTCAAGTCTCACAGAATGTTTTCTGCGGGCTAAATTTTGCTGCTTTTCTCGCATCCGAACAAAGCTTCGCCATCAAAGCCCTAAAGCAGAGAGTGAACAAATCTAAACGATAACGGTCTTTTCAAAGAAGATCTTAACAGGCGGTCCGCGCCTGTTAAAAACTTCCTTTACGATCATGGTTTTAGTTTTGCAACAAGGGCAGAGTAAAGGGTCGTAGATAGTAAGAATTCTTGGAGGTCTTGTCCGGCTTACCATACAAGATAGCTGTTCTTTAATAGTAGGAATGGATTCCTTTTTGGAAGAGCTGCTGAGAATACCAAAGTGTCTTATCCGAACAAATCTTTTGGGAAGTACATGCAGTGCAAACCTTCGAACAAATTCCATAGAATTCAGAGTCATCTCTTTCTTTACATCATCCTGTCTGTAATCCTTGTAAGTGAATGTGACAGAGTCTTTACTAATGTTCTTAATCCGATGGTTGCTGATAGCAATCTTGTGTGTATACCTTCCCAGATATTCAATAACGGTATTGTTATTTGCAAAAGGTTGTTTGGTATATACAACCCAATCTTTCTTATACAAAGCATTAATCAGAGCCTTATCAGGGGAGTAATTATTTTTTAAATATGCGAGAAACTTGCCTCTGAATACCTTGCTCATGGCCTTTACAGGAAAGAGGTATTTTCCTTTGCTTTTAGCGGACTTCCATTTTCCAGAACCATTGATTCCACCTCCAGGTACAATACAGTGCAGGTGAGGATGCAGCGAAAGGGTTTGTCCCCATGTGTGCAGTATGGAGATCATGCCAGTCTTTGCGCCCAGGAGTTTGTGATCATAACCAAAGGTTTGTATAGTCTCCCATGCAGCTTCAAAAAGTGTATTGTATGCCATTGCAGGCTGATGCAAGGCAAGAGTATTAAGTTCTTCAGGCAGCGTGAATACTACATGAAAGTAAGGTACAGGCAAGAGCTCCTGTTCCCGTGCCTGTATCCATTGTTCCCTTTTGTTGCCCTGGCATTTAGGGCAATGCCTGTTTCTGCAGCTGTTGTAGCTGATGCGCATATTGCCGCATGAAGTGCATGCATCGACATGTCCGCCCATGTCTGCAGTCCTTCATCTCATTACAGCTCCAAGGGTACGCAGTTTCCATGAGTTTATAAAAGGAGCCTGCTCAATGTTTGGCCAATGCGCTCTGAGCACATCAGCCACTTCAAACTCAGGCCTCACGATAAAGGCTTACTGTTTAGTATATTTGCCAGGTGGTGGGAGTAGTTGCGCAGCGTGCTGTCACTTTTACCGGAAAGAAATACTTTTTGCTTTAAGTTCTGGTACAACTCGGAAAAACCAGCTATCTTAGTACAAGCAGTGTCGATTACAGAGCATTCTTTTTTTTCATGAGAATAAGATTTAAAATTTTGCTTATAATTTACACTGCTTGCTAGAAACTACCGAAGGTTTAGTTCAACACCTGCTTTGCATTATTAGGCAGATAGTGTAAATAGAAACATTTGAGCAATAGATAAAGGTTGATGCAGTCAGACAGTTTTCTGGTTTCAGAAGGCGATCCTTTCAACGCACGAAATCGTGATGATAATTTTTTTAACAGGATATGACAAATTACAAGATCTATCGAGAAGTAGACGGGCAAAGAATTGAAGGACGTTCAATTCTGGTAATAGAGATTCATTACTTTTGCCGGATTGTCCCACTTGTTGTATTTGCAGACTGCATGATTGATTGCGAAGGTTTAATGACGAAAGATGAGTTAATTGAAAAGATGAATGTTGGTTCGATTCGACTTAGTGTTCCCAATGATTCTACAGTGCGTTTAGGTATTGGAGAAATGACTGTTAGTAACTTTGGATCTGCTACCTTTGACTGGACATTAAGTTAAGCGTAAAATACTTAAATTAAAGTCAAAATGAAAAGATCAAGAAAGCATTACGATAGTTCATTTAAAACGATGACTATTGAATTGGCTGAAGCAAAAGGATCTATTCCAGCTACAGCCAAAGAACTGGGAATACCACAAGATTTGATAAGAAGGAGAAGATGATCAGAATTTAAGACTTTGAGTACTACAGTGCAAAAGAGACTGGCTTAAATTTTAAGCCAGCCTCTTTATATTTTTAGTCTCTTTGGATTTTGACGCTTTAACTGATTTGTTGGACAATCATTTAGGTGGACAAAATCAAAAGAAAAGTAAAACGACTTTCATTTTACATCGCCCTTAACATGTTGGGCTTGATACAATTTTATTATCTGCCATGGCATCCTTTCATTTGTAGGTTTAATGTATATAAACTTAATCAGCAGAAATTAAGCTTCTTAAGGTTGAAAAAACAATTTTAAGTGGCTCAGTTTAATCCGGAATAAACAGTTATGTGGTTAATTAGAAAAAGTTCTGCGTTTTACCTTCTTCTTTCTTAACTTTCAGCCTGATCACTATTTAATAAAAATGAGGGGACATTAACAGACAATCAGATTTTTTGAAATGATTGCCCGGTTTATATAGAATGCCAGAACCTCAGTAGCTCAAATTAAATGACGCAGTCTGTAAAAGAAAAATTAGTAACCACGCTTCAAATACCAATTGACCGGGTAGAGGAATTGTTGGGTATTTGCTTGATCGTTACACACGCGAAAAACGAACTTATAGAAGCAAAAAATGGTGTATTTGACCGTTTGGGATATATTATCAATGGAGCTGCCCGAATTTATTATCTGAACGAAAAAGGCGAGGAGGTCAGTTATTTATTGCAAGTTAATGAGGATGTAATTGGTGACTACGCAAGCTATATTACAGGCGAAAAATCTCAGGCAAAAATTGAAACACTGTTGGAAACAGAAGTCCTTTACTTTGAAAAAAAAGGTGTTGAAGAACTCATAAAGAAGGATGTTTTTTGGCTGGGTTTTGCAAAACGAATATCTGACCTGGCTTTTCTTTCAGCGAAACAAAGGCTTGACGAACTGTTTTTTTTCACACCCGAGCAACGTTATTTAAACCTTTTGAAAAAGTCACCGGAAATTCTGAATAAAATTCCTCAAAAATATATTTCTTCCTATTTAGGTATAACACCGCAATCATTGAGCAGAATTAGAAAAAGAATTTTCTAAAGTAGAAATTAACTTAAGTGAACGTCTTTTACTTTTTAACGACATAATTTGTCGCAGAAATCAAAAACAAAGTACAATGAAAATAGCAATTATAGGTGGAGGAATCGGCGGCCTGACAACAGCATTAGCCTTAAAGCAAATCGGAAAAGAAGTTGTAATTTACGAAAGTGCATCAGAAATTAAACCTGTTGGTGCAGGTATTGTAATGGCCAACAATGCTATGCAGGTTTTTAAAAAGCTAGGCGTTTGTCATAAAATAGAAGAGGCAGGTTGTAAAATTTCTAACATTAGAATTACGGATGCTCAACTCAATACACTTTCATTAGCAGACCTTACCAGGTTTGAAAACAAATACAATGTTTATAACGTCGCCATTCATCGGGCTGATCTGCAGAAAATTTTAGCCAATGAAATCGGTTTTGAAAACATTCAATTATCAAAACGCCTATCCGGTATTGACAAAGGAAATGAATTCAAACTAACCTTTGAAGATGGAACAGTGGTACATGCTGATGTTTTAATCGGTGCTGATGGTATAAATTCTGTTGTGAGAAAACAATTGTTTGGAACAGGTAATATCAGGCACACAGGACAAAAATGTTGGAGAGGCGTTGGAAAGTTTGATTGGTTTGAAAAATATAACAACGAGGCCTTAGAAGCATGGGGGAAAGGAAAACGTTTTGGCTTTGTAAAAATCAGTGATAAGAATGTGTATTGGTATGCCGTTATTAACGAATCTTTGATGAATGACAATGTAACCATTACCGAGTTGTTTAAAGAGTTTCATCCGAAAGTGGTAAAAATCATTTCAGGAACACCCAAAGCCCATATTCATTTTAGTGACATCATTGACTTAGAACCAATCACCAATTGGTCAAATGGAAAAGCATGTCTAATAGGTGACGCAGCTCATGCCACAACGCCTAATATGGGACAAGGCGCCTGTCAGGCAGTGGAAGACGCTTTCGTCATTGGAAAACTATTTGCACAAGACAAAAGCGCTGAAGAAGTTTTTAGTCAATATGAAAAACTAAGAAGGACCAAAGCACATTTCATTGTCAATACAAGTTGGAAAATAGGAGAATTAGCACATTTGGAAAATAATGCTGCTATCTGGTTTAGAAATGCATTAGTAAAAATTACACCTGATTTTTTCAATGAAAAACAATTGGACAGAGTTTTTGACATTGAATACAATGTGTAATACAGCATGGTTTTATGGAATGAAAAGGCTCTGCCTTTAGCCAATGATTATATTGTATAGATAATTCCTTGAACTCAGCTTAAGTGAAATTAATATGGGCTACAATTAAAAACAAGTAAAAATTCATGTTTGATATACTTGGACTTTTGCTCGGAATTTTATTGGTGATAATAATATTATTGGTGATAATAATATTCAATATTATAGAAAAAGTTTTACCTTATTCGCAAGTTAAATGTGCTGCCTTTTATTCTATGTTACTTATGTTACATAGAATAATATCACATGCAATTATATTAGCAATATAAATCGAAGTTTGTAATGCAAGATTCTTTATTTTATGTCGACATCAGGCTTATTCTAACTAATACGTACATGCCTGAGTTTTTATCATAGTGTGAGTCTCTTGTAATGAAAAATCCTAATTGTAAGTTAGTAATGGTATTCGAAATATTGTATAAATAAAGTTAATTTATGAGAATCAAGACGTACATCTTCTGCACCACATTTTTGGCTAATCTTTTATTTACTGCATGCAATAACAAGAAAGATGATCCCGGACCTTCGATTTCATCTCCAACTATTAAAACACCTGAGCTTCCAACTATAGACAATCCTTTCTTAGGCGTATATATAAATAATAAACTTGTATCCATTTTGGCGGACACTCATAATTTGGTTTTTGATCCCATAAATGATAGTCTTGTCTTAAAGAGCAATACCGGAACTTTTTCATTTAATAAATATCCGTCATTCACTTCTGATATTCATGGGTACTATAATAATCGTTTTCATTTTCAGATTGCTAGAAATAGTACCGATACATCTTCACTTTCAAAGGATGCTTTTAAAGCTTTTTTCAATCCAGGCACTTATCCTTATTCTCAGCTTACATCATTAAATGGATTTAAAATATTGCTTAGGTTAAATCATGAAAATGAGTATTACGACACTCAAAATGGATCACAGGAAGGAAGCATATTGACAATAAAAGAGGCAACATATGTAAATACGGATAAGGGGGAACTCCTTAGGGTAGTAATTGAGTTTAACTGCAAACTATACGACGAGCAAGGAAAGTTGCAAAAGACTTTGTCGCATGGAATTTATCGTGGCTACTTTCGCAACTTTGAATAGCTGTATACACAGAAGTCTTCACGACTTAAGTTTAGGGTTCATGGATTTAAAGGGATTAAACAAAACAACAGGATATATTTATGGTGATAAAGTAAAAGCATATGATAACTCCATAATTATGTCAGTATTATCAGAAGTGGAGGAGTTTATTAAAGTTGCTAGACAAACAGCCAGAGCCTTCAAAAGTAAAAGAGTAATGTTTAAGGGTAAATGGGTTATGCAACAAGACTTGCTTAAAAGCTAAATGGAAAGTTCATGATTTCTACAAGAAAAGTTTTTTTGAGTATCTTTCTCAAAATATTAACAAATAATAGGCCTTGGCAGTGTTACAGCTGATTTGAAACTTTCTGCTTTGATTTTCAGTTTCATCGCAGAATACCGAATCGTTGGACTGATTTTAAACACTGGAGCAAATGGACAGAGATAAGGGACAAGACTTTGAATATAAACTCCTCAAACCTGACAAGTCAATTGCTGACTTTGTAGAAAGCTTTTGGATGTTGCAAAACCATTCAGATTACAACAAAGATGTTGTTATTCTTCCAGACGGACGGGTTGATTTGTTTTTCTCTCGTTCTGCAACAGAACCTTTTCATATTACACTTTCTGGGCTTGAAACTCAGTCAGATCAAGCGATATTGACTGGTAAGACGATTATGTTTGCGATAAGTTTCAAATTACCCGCAATAGAATATTTTTTTCATAATACAGTTTCGACCTTGTTAAACAATGCAAAATATTTACCTGTCGACTTTTGGGGTTTTAATGAAAAGGACATACAAGATTTTGATTTTTTTTGCGAAAAGGCAGCTCAAAAAATTCAAACACTTTTGCCAAGAGAAATTGATAACAGAAAACGAAAACTTTTTGACCTTATTTATGCTTCAAAGGGGACCTTGTCTGTGAATGCACTTTCTGAAGAAGTATCTTGGAGCAGCCGACAAATCAACCGTTTTTTTCGTCAGCAATTTGGGCTTTCATTAAAGGCATATTGCAACATTCTTCGTTTTCGTGCTTCATTTCCAGATATTAAAGAAGGTAAATTGTTCCCCCAAGAAAATTTTGCCGACCAATCGCATTTCATAAAAGAAGTAAAAAAACTTGCGGGCGTTTCGCCAAAGGAATTGAAACGAAATCAAAACGGCCGATTTATACAATTTTTAACGCTTCCTTCGAAATAACTTTATGCCGTTAAAAATATTCGGCATGAAATTACAAAGAAAAAAAATCGCAATTGTTGGAGGAGGGCCCGGTGGACTGACCCTAGCAAAACTATTACAGCTTAAAGGTGCTGACGTAAAAGTATATGAACGGGATTTAAATAAAAATGCCCGTGTGCAAGGTTCTCCGCTTGACTTGCACGATGATTCTGGGTTGGCTGCCATAATAAAAGCAAACTTGTTAGATGAGTTTAAAAGCAATTATCTTCCCAAGGCGGACAGAAAAAAAATAATGGATGAACATGCAAAAGTGTTTTTTAGCGACCACGAAAGCAAGGTGGAAGAAGATTTTGGCAATCCATATTATCGTCCGGAAATAGACCGGGGAGCATTACGAAAAATATTGTTAGAATCCTTACAAGACGAAACTGTTGTATGGGATAGTCATTTTATTTCAATGAACAAGCAAAATGATGGCTGGCTTTTGCATTTCAAAAGCGGAAATGCAATTTATGCAGACCTCGTTATTGCAGCTGACGGAGCTAACTCAAAAGTACGACCGTATATTACTGATGTAAAAGCTTTTTATTCAGGAGTTACGATGCTTGAAGGCAATGTTTTAAACGCAAAAGATGCAGCACCTAAAATTTCAGCATTACTCAATGGAGGAAAAATAATGGCTTTCGGAAATGAAAAGAATATACTAATGGGACAAAAAGGTAATGGTGAAATAGGTTTTTATGTAAGTTTCAAAACAAATGAAAATTGGACTTCCAACAGTGGAATAAACTTTTCTGATAAAGCGCAGGTTTTACAATGGTTTAAAAAGGAATATCACAATTGGAGTAGTTTATGGCAAGATCTGTTTGAAAATGCAGTAACTCCTTTTATCCCACGTCCGATTTATTGTATGCCATTAGACCAAATTTGGGAAGTCCAACCAAACCTGACCATGATTGGTGATGCTGCTCATGTAATGCCTCCCTTTGCTGGGGAAGGAGTAAATATGGCTATGCGTGATGCATTAGAGTTAAGCGAATGTTTGACTTCCGACAACTATAATTCTTTGCAAGAGGCCATTTCTGTTTATGAAACAAATATGCGTATACGGGCATCAGCTGCAGCAAAAGAGTCGCTTGATAATGGAGAAATAATGCATAGCGAAAATGCTTTAAAGACCATGCTTGATTTTTTTAGTGGACATTAAATAGATTATCAGCGATTGGCCTAATGGAGTCTGATTTTCTTTTTATGAACCTTAGAGTTGAGAAACCCAGCCATGTCAATTTGCTCTGTATTGCTTGAAGCCTATTTTACTTCAATCTATTAATATGCCGATGTTGGTAAACGTACTTATATTAGTACGTTTAAGTTATATAAGCTTAAGCCATGGAAATGAAAAAAAATGTTGGAAATATTAAGTTTGCATTAGCTCAGCTTATACGATGATTGCTTATTTACAACACGTGAAGATCTTTATTGGGCAAGTAAAGTCAATATTGATTCAAATGATGTTCCGGGAAAAATATTGGATTGTATCACGTATGTAAAATTGAGTAGGAGGTGATGAGTATTCACTAATAATGATAAGTAGATTTTATAAAAAAATGATCCTAGAATATAAATACAATCACCCTCTGTAATACCATAGTAATAATGAACGCAAGAGAGCAAATTATAAAAGATTAGATTGAGGCCTATAATGTATTCGATACAGAAAAAATGGTCCGGAACTTTGATGAAAAGATAATGTTTGAAAATGTTCAAAACGGAAAAGTTAATTTGTCCATTAGAGGACTTGAAGCATTCAAACAGCAGGCTGATCAGGCGAAGGACTATTTTGAAAGAAGGCAGCAAAATATAAAATCAATTAAGCATGACAAGAATGTTTCTGAGATTGAAATTGACTATTATGCTGTGTTGGCAAAGGATTTTCCCAATGGATTAAAAAAAGGAGAGGAGCTAAAATTGCGAGGGATATCTGTTTTTGAATTCAATGATAACAATAAGATAATCAGATTAAAGGATCTGAGCTGATAGTTTGTGACAGGTCTCCTTTGGGAAGAAAGTAACTCTCGGGGTTTATATGCGTATCGATGGTTCTTAATATTGTCAATTAATTAATGGATCAGAATTTCAACTTCTTCAAACACTCAATGCCTGCGCCCCGAAAGGCAGATTACTATTTAGGTTGTCTCGATGGTTCCGTATTTATAGATTTAAACCTTTCTGATGATAATAGAATATATCTCAGAAGGATTTCCTTTGATGGATATGGATGTTGTAGTCTAAACGATGTAGTAAACTGTTTAAGCATTGAAGATTCTCTCAGATTCATTAAAGAATTTAAAAAAGAGACCTTAGATGACAGAGCAATAGCTTCATTAGTTAAAGAACTGATTAAAATCAATAAAGACCATATCTGGGCTGATGCAATTGAGGAATACGATTTAATGGAAAAAGAATAATATATTTCGGGAATCAATAGTCGATTTTTAGGAAAATGTTACTTTTCTATTTTATTCTATCCCAGATAAAAATTATAGGACAATTAACGAAAGCTAATGATAGATCATCAGGACATAGAAATAAGGACGCCGGTCTGGATCGCTTTGTCTGAGTTCTATCTCGACACTGAATTGACAAATGAGGACTTTGATCGCATTGCAGCGATTTTTCAGAATTCCGGACTCACTTTAAAAGAACTAAAGGAGATTGATTTGTTTGAAGTGTTTACTTTTCTTCAACCAAACCTATTAAGCATCGCGGGAGCATGGTCTGGTTTTGAAGAGGAATGGTTATTGGCTCACTGCGAAAAGCGTTATAGAAGAAGGAAAAATATTTTACATAGACTAAACTGTAAATTTTGGAATATCTTTTTTTATTGGATGAGAAGAAATTGTTGGGAACAAATTGAAAAAAGAATGTCTATTATTTAGGGGATTAAATATTGGTAGCCAAGGTTTAAAAGAACTTTGGATCATGGTACCTAAAGATGAGTGATAGAAATGAAAAACTTGAACCAGAAATTTAACATCATAAGCTTTACCGCTGACAACAAACAATACTATCCAGCCTCAATGAAAAGGCAAAGCTGGATGTCAGAAACTTATGTGAAGTACACAGACATAGAAATACCAATGGGGCAATCTCGATACGGTGGGCCAGTAATGGATCTGCCTGTAGGATTAGATCATCCGGAAGGATTACGGTTTGCAGGACAATTTGATCTGGCGCAATTCTCGCCATTTGATAAAAAAGGACTACTTCCTAAAACCGGACAACTCATTTTCTTTGCGGATATTTTGAATGACACGGGAAAGGTGATTTATGCTGATGTGCCCAACAGCAGTTTGGTTAGAAGAATTAAGGAACATGAGGATAATTTCTTTTTAGGAGTCCTGGTTGATAAGATTTATGCAGACGAAGAATCTTTTGCTGACCGATTCAGGGAAGCTGAAGATGAATGGGAGCAAGAACATGCCAATAAAGATGGAAAGATCTGGGACAGTTTTGCAGGAAGTGATCAGTCCAAAATATTTGGCATTTATACACATTGTCAATATGGACAGGAAGAAATAGAGCAAATAACTTTTTCTGACAAACTTTTGCTTTTGCAAATTGGAGAGAACGGATTTAATGATGAAGGTGTTTTTAGTGTTTTAATTAATAGGGAAGATCTTATAAATAGGAATTTTGACAATTGCGAATTTGCCTGGGGACAATCGTAATAAACTTAAAACCATTAGTAATAATTGGGCTTTTGCACTTCATAATTCATAAGAGTAGAAAGCGCTACCGTTAATTTTCTTTTTTAGAAAAAAATATGAAGATTGAAACCTTTAAAGTTCACAAGGTATTTGATGGCAGAGAAGTGACTTTGTTTCCTACAGTGATAGAACTTAATGAAAAGAAATATTTAATAGACTGCGGGTATGAGGAAACATTTGATGAATTTGTTGCCGGGTTGAAAAAACTACAGATAGAGGTAGCTGATTTATATGCTATTCTGTTGTCGCACGATGATATAGATCATGTGGGAGCTCTTTCTTTATTCAAAAGCAAAAATCCTAATTTGATTGTATACAGCAGTAGAATAGAAGCGCCTTATATTTCAGGAGAGAGAAAGTCTGAAAGGCTGCAGCAAGCGGAGGATTTATTACCAATTATACCAGAGGAACAAAAAGCCTGGGCTGATGGATTTATAAAGCAGTTAAAGGGGATAAAAAGATTTGAGGTTGATTTGCTGTTAGAAGATAATGAGAAAATAGAAAATGAAATAGAAATCATTTTTACACCAGGTCATACAAAAGGCCATATCTCATTTTATGTGCCATCACAAAAACTGGTAATAGCAAATGATGCTATTGTAGTGGAGGAACAAGGTTTAGATATTGCAAATCCACAGTTCACATTAGACTTGCAGCAGGCAATAGAATCAGTAGAGAAAATCAAACAGCTTTCTCCAAAGAAAATTATTTGTTATCATGGCGGAATTGTAGAGGGAGAGATCAATGAAAAGCTGAATGTTTTGCTTAGCATGTATAAAACTTAATCTGATAGATTCTTGATGCAATAGATGTTGTTTTTAAAGCTTCAGTCCATAAATAAACTCTTATAGGGCCCGCTTATGATTGCATAGATAAATCAGCGATTGAAAGAAGGGAGATGAATTGGCATTAGTTTGGTTGGTAATCGCCAAAACAGTTTAACATTATTTTTAAAAGTGAAAGCACTTCTGTTTTTGTATTTCCTCTATATTAGAAGAGCAGTAAGGCAAATTGACAAACTTGATTAATGTGGTAAAGACATTATATTTTTAAACTAAATAATAAGCAAAATGAGAACAATTACTTATGGATTTTTTTTCTTTTTTATTCTGTCTATTATGACAAGCTGCAAAGAGAAAGGCAGTAAGGTTGAACCTGAATTTAAATTGGCCAGCCCTGATAATTTAGATGATAACGAATATCAGATTTATTCGGTTATACTAAATGAAAATTTTGAGGGGAATGAGTTGTTGGTAGAGCAAAAAACATCAAGTCTTCGTTTAATTATAAATAGTAATTATTATGAGACCCTTAAAGCTGAGAATTTGAATTTGGATACAGCAATTTTTGTAGATTTTGATGCAAAAAATAGTTCTACGTATTATCTGAATAACAAATTCGAGACCCCAACAAAATCTGTTACTCTGATCTCAGAAGAGGAGAAAAAATATTTCGCTAGTTCGCAAGATCCAAACAACGGCTGGGATGCATTCCATAAAAAGTACCCTAAATCTAATGGAATAATTCAGTTTTCCAGAATAGGCTTCAACGTTGACAAGAATCAGGCAATTGTTGAAGTGAGTCGCTATTATGCAAGTTTAGGAGCAAGTGGTCATTTAATATACCTTGTAAGGGAAAATAATAGTTGGAGAATTATTAAAACAATTAATACCTGGGTGTCTTAAAACACTTGTCATATTGTGCAGAATGGGCAACAAGTTTTCAAGGGCGACTTATATCGAGTCGCGCTTCTTTGTTATTTTAATAGTTGCCGACCAGCTGCATGGCAGTGGATTGTGAAGCACTTTTATTTACCTTCATATTTTTATTTATGCTGACTTTCGCTATTGCACATAATAGCTCAGTACTTAGAAAATTTGTTATATTAACAATGTGTACAGATAAAGGTAAACTTTTCATAACAACCTTTACTAGGTTTATATTTCGACAGCAAACAGAAATTTCGAACTCTCTATAATAACTCGCAAGTAGGATAATGAAAAAAATACCTTTAGATAAAGACGATAGGGGATTTTTAAAAAGAGAAATTATTCAGGTAATACTAATATATCTACTAATCTTGTTAGTCTTATCCATTATGATATTTGGTTTTGTAATGATTTTACAGAAAGTTGTTCCGAATATTAATTCATCTGTGATTTATTCAATTTTGGGATGTGGATATGTAGGTTTTGTCTTTTTCAAGTTAAGGCCCATGATAATTGAATTACAAATTGGAGTTAAGAATGTTAAGTCTGGAAGAATTTCCGATAAAGGGAAGAAGGTAAATTACGGTTGGTCAGGAAATCCTGGTGCAGATTTAACTATTCAACCTAAAATTATAGAACATTATTTTACAATTGATCATGAGGAGCTATATGTTGATGAGAAATATTACCAAACGTTTAATGTTTCGGAATTGATTGATATTCATTTTTCCACGAGAAGCGGAAGGGTTATTAAAATCACCAAAGCATAATCATAGCTGCAGGCCCTTGGAGTTTTTTTAACTGATAGGTGGATCCATTAGAATCACCAGTCAAACTCAGATAAAAAGCAAAAAGTCAATCAGAGAAGTTGTGAGTCAGACGTGTATGTTTCTTTGAAGCATGGACAAATACTTTCGGAAAGGGGTATTCGTCACCCTCTGCATTGATTTGGATCTTTATTTTAGGATGCCATCATCTAGGCAGAGATTTGAGTCCAGTCTTTTAAAAAGCTCATATGAGCTTGAAAATCGTTCATAATTCTGTTAACTTGCAATTTGTAATGTACAATTATTTGCGCTGTTGCATGTAAATGCGTTACTTGTAGTTCTAAACCCCTGAAGTTAATATATTTCTAAAAATGAAGCTATTATATCAATGGACTGTCTCTCTGCCTTTGTTGGCGTGCCTGCTTTTCTTTTCTGGTTATATTTATGAAAATGTAACTTTTCAGATCATCGCAGGTTTTCTCCTCATCGGTTCCGTTATGTCCGCTGTTCACCATTCTGAGATTATTGCACACAGAGTAGGTGAACCCTATGGTACGATAATTTTAGCAGTAGCAATTACTATTATTGAGGTTTCTGTAATTGTTTCACTGATGATATCAGGTGGTGAAGAATCAGTATCCTTGGCTCGTGATACTGTTTATGCTGCCACTATGCTTATATTGAATGGTATTGTTGGTTTGTGTCTTTTCATAGGAGGTCTTAAACATCATGAACAGACCTTCTCCAAGCATTCCGTAACTATTGCTTTGGTATCTCTGGTTTCAATCATAATGTTTACGCTGATACTTCCCACATTTACCAAAAGCATCTCGGGGCCTTACTATTCTTCATCTCAAATGATTTTTGCTTCTGTGGCTTGTCTATTGATTTATGTTTCCTTTATTTTCGCACAGACTGTCAGGCATCGGGAATATTTTCTTACAGATGAAAAAAATACACAACAGATCATTAAACCTTTTATAACGAAGCGTTCCCTCATCACGAGTGCAGTTTTTCTTTTAGTAAGTTTATCAATAGTGGTGCTACTTGCAAAGACATTGTCACCCAGCATAGAGGAAATAATTGTTAGTTATAATCTGCCAAAAACTTTAGTTGGAATTGTAATAGCTTCTATCATATTGTTACCTGAAGGAATAGCAGCTATAATAGCAGCAAGAAAGAACAAGCTGCAAACCAGCCTTAATCTGGCTTTAGGTTCAGCGTTGGCAAGTATTGGACTCACTATTCCTGTTGTCTCAATCGTTTGTCATTTTTACAATATCCAAATTATTCTTGGATTGGATTATCTTTCAATTATACTATTGATGCTCTCTGTCTTAACCGTAATGTTGTCACTCAATAGCGGAAGGAGTAATATAGTATATGGGACTGTATTGCTTGTAAACTTAATGGCATTTGTCTATCTTATTGTTTATCCTTAATGAGTGTTCAACTTCTGGGATAACACTATTTCAAAATTTGCACTCATAAAATTTCTATCAAACATTTGTTATAAATGTAGAATTGGGGTAAACAGATTTTGTAATCAGATCAATGCTCACTTAATATCAATATGCTTTTAAGCTATTACGGGATTCTTATTTATACCCCATTTCTTTGGTTAGGAAAAATGAAGGATTTGTTGGGAGCAGGTTAAAAGTATGTTGTTGGCTCAATTTTTTTTTGGAAAGGCTTTTTTTACATTTTACTAAATGAATAAAACAATTGGAATATTGATATTTACGCTCGTTACTATTTCTTCAAGAGCAGAATACATCGGTTACCATATCAAGTTTACAATTGAAACTAAAAAAGGGGAAACTAGAATTGGATTTGTATATGTACCTTCTGCATATCTGGATATGGATTCTATTGAGAATACCAATTATTTGAAATACGCTTTAGATCAAAGTTGGGATGACAGAAGCAATAAGGACAGTCTTTTTTATTTCAAGGAAAGAATAAAATATCAATACCAAGAGGTGGGGGATACTCAGGGAGAGGAAAGGGAAATTTACTCATTGAGTAATAAACAGTCAATTTCCTATCAAGATATTAAATTGATCAGGATTATCGAAATGCAGGATTTCACTTATCTTACTGGAGTTTCAAGTCCTTTGTCTGTAACTGACATACCTTGGATTAGTAAGAAACCATTGCAAGGTTATGCGTTCAGCGGATACTTATGTTATTATCAAGTCTTTGTTCACGTAAAATCAAAAAAGATTGAAGGTATTATAAAAAGACTGACTGCGAAGCAGAAATCAATAGAGAGCATAGATGTCAATCATGAAAATGGAGATGGGGTAGATGAGGAACTTTGGGAAATTATAAAAGAGCTATATGGGGAAAAGGTAGTTGTAATCACAGAGTGTACTTGTTAGTTTTATTTTTGCCTTATAGAGAAAGTCTTTTGTTTGTCCAACTAGGAATGATCTTTAAATTAATCCTCCTAAGAATATAGCCAGATAGTTCTTATTAGTTAGTCCAACGAAGGTTTGTTATCGAATGATTTTTGACTAAATTGATTTACCATAAGATTTAGTTGATACAGTAAAAATGAATCAGAATAACAAAATATATATCAAAATTTTCATTCTTATTTTCTGTGTTCGATTATCTACAGATCTCGTTGCGTATACTCCTTATAGAAGCAATCATTCATTATTCTCTCTTATATACAATAATAGTGACAGCACGAAAACTGAACTACCGCTACTGACATTTCATGTTGGATGTGCATTGGCACTGCCAACGACAAGCATTCGATTAGCAGATGATCAGAGTGGAGGTAATATACATTTCCAAAACGATTTACTTCATTCCCGGTATACTTTGGTTCCTAAAATGAATGTGATGATTGCTCTGAAAAACTCTTATCGTTTTACCTCTGATGTTTATTTTGTCCTGAGCAGTAAATCAGGAACTTTAGGAAGAGATATTCATTTGGGTAATCATTTCTTTGAGAGTGGAACAAAAATTCATTCAAGATTCAACTTCTTTGCAGGCAACTTGTCGTACATCCAACCACTTTTTAAGAATAAAAGATATAATTTTGGTGCCTTATTTGGACTGGCCGGTGCACATGCATTCATCCGTCTTAATAATGAGGTAAAAAATAATTCTGTGGAAAGGTCATTATGGTTTGTAAATCCAATTGTAGGCTTGGATGTATTTGGCTATCTCATAAAGAAGATATTTTATCGTGCAGCGTTAAAATTTTCCGCTTCTCCATTTAATAAATATACTTACAGTTATTTTACTTTTAAAACCTACATAGAATACCACTTTACAAAAAATATAGGATTAGGATTCAGGATAGATTATATGAACATGTCTGTTAAGGACATTCAGCAAAGGCAATTCAAAGGTAGGTTGAATATGAACCTTCCGGTGATTTCTTTGGTGGGGGTAATTAGAATGTTTTGAAACTTAGATTATAATACGAGGTGAATATATGTTTTTAATGGTTCTTGAAATTTCTTTTTGATAAATTGAAGTCAAAAAAAACACCTGACCGCAAATGCCTTCAGGAGCTTTTTATGGTGTTACTTTCCTATGGTAATTCTGTGCTTTCGCAGAATACAACATGTTAATTTTTTACGAATTCCAATACGTTGCCATTCTCGAATTTTAAATAATACATTCCGTTAGTTAAGTTAGCAATATCTATTTTTTCGCTAGAGGAATGCTGCCACTATCAATTTCTGTTCCTAAGTGATTGTATATTCTATATCTTGTTGGGTTATGCAAATTAGTGATGCTGACAAATTCTTTTGATGGATTGGGGTACAGACTCATGTTCAGTTTTTGTGCGGCCCCATCGAGAGTTAATACTGGCGGGTTTACAGTAACTTTAACTGTAGGGCTTATTAAGGAATCTGCAGATGAAAAGCCACAGAGAGACCTTGATTGGGCATTGATAACAGCATAATAATAAAAGGTTCCTTCAATATTCGTTTGAGGAGCAAAAGATATGGTAGCTGAAAAACTATGTTCGGTAGACTTTCTGTAAGTGTTTATCAATGTCCCTCCGCTATTGGTATCAGCTGTATTAGCGTACCATTTTTGGTATATGCTGTTGAGTTATGCGGTTTAGTAATACCTCCAGAGCATTGATTTATATTTAATACAATGTTTTCTGGTTTCGTGCCAAAGTCGTATGTCCCAGCATTAGAAATGGAAGTGATTTCTGTTATTTGCCAATAATACTGTGCGCTTAGTTGAGAGAAGGAGCATAGTATAGCGATTAAGATGTAAATCTTTTTCATAGTAATTCTGTTTTTATGATTGTAGCATTATTGACTTTCTTCAATAGAATGGCTTTCTATACGGGAGGACTATAAAAAGGATTATGACAGTGTTGAAGGTTTAACTTTCAATAATCATATGGAAGTCCTTTCAAGTTGAATGCTAGTTAGTAAAAGAGATTGCTTATAAAAAAAAATGATAGAAACGGTAGAGTTATTTTAAATAGAAAAGGCTGTATCCTTTAACGGTACAGCCTTTCTTATATACAGGTACTCTCTTGTTGTGGTATAGTTAGTTATTGGATCTTTATTTTTGAGTAATATAGTTTATTTAACCATAATTAACTTTTTCCCTATTTTCCCATCTTCACCATGCACAATCAGACTATATATGCCTGGAGCGCAATCCTCGATCTCTTTTAATGTTAGACGTCTTTCATTTCCTGTTATCGTCTTGTCAAATATCAATTGGCCAATAGATGAAAACAGTTGGACCGAAATAATCCTTTCGTCGGATTCAATCACCAGCAGATCTTCAGCAGGGTTGGGCAAAACCTGTAAGTTATGAAACTGAGCCTTCTGCGCATTTGAAGTGATCACGCAGGTTCCCGGTAGATTATTATCCAGAAACTTTAATCTGGCAGTAAACCATTTCTTTAAAGTATCAATTTCTGCTGAATAGGAAGATACGCGGTAGGCACTGAACCAAAGATCACCACCCGGAAATCCCGGGAAGCCACCACCCCCTCCATTGGGTTGCAGCAATTTAGTCCATTTGCTGAAATGGCGGAACTGAGCTTCATTAAGAGTGTCAGCATAGGCATCAATAAAGGACTGTATGTAAGCATCGCTCAATATGCCCTGACGAAGCTCCAGGTATCTGCATTTTAACTCATTTGCAAAATTTGGATCCTGCAAAAGTCGGCCCCACATGGCAGGAACGGGAAGAGTTTCACACCCTTTATGTACCCAGGCTGTTACCTGGTTGCCTTTGCAGAAGTTACAGTTTCCGTAAGCCAGATTCAAATCCCATACAGGACCGGCTTTAAGCTTGCCTTTTGTTCCATCCTTCTGCATTTTCTCTTTGTAGAAATAGGCGCTTCTTTTAAAGCCGTCTGAGTTCAGACTCACTTCTGTATGAATAAAGTAATCCAGAAAAGATTGTAAGCTGATATACTTTCCATATCCGTTTACAGGGTCATTAAAGTTAGGAGATTGAACAAGCGTTTCGACAGTATCAATATATTTTCTAATGTATTCTTCCTGAGTGGGCTGAATGTTTTTAGGTTCTGGATAATGATACAGCCATGTAACAGTGGTTGAAGGTGTTCCTCCGAACCCTCCACTGCCGGAAATTACTCCGGGTACTGTCGAATTAAAAGCTTTGTCATCCGGACTGTTTTGAGCATCAATTTTCATAATGTACCCGCCAGTAAGGTCAATTCCTGATATGTCTTTGGCTTTTAAAGAAGCAGTTTTTACTCTATGATCTCCACGTTTTATGCTTTCTGTTAATACATATACTCCCTGATAATTTCCGTTTAAAACCAACTCAACCATGCGCGTTCTGGGGCCCCAGTGATCCATTTTGTTCCACAAGTGATACCCCAGGACGTTACGAATCATTGATATGTCGTTCCAGGGAGCATATAAAACCCAGTCTTTATCTGAAGGCATCCCCAACAATGCTGTGTCCAGGTTCTCTCCGGCAGCATCACGGGTTTCAACCCCATATTGTTTCTGATCAAAATATTGTGAACTGTTTCCACGAAGTTCTATTCCAATATTGCCTACAAAGTTAAACTGGGTATTGTTAACCTGATTGCGTACTCCCTGACCATTGTAAATGATTTTCATGGTCGCACTTATTTTCGGCTCATCTGGAATGGTCTGTCCGTTTGTCTCCAATAAAACAATCGGAAGGTTGGAAGAGGTGAAATTTACCTGTGCAAAACAGAAAGCACTGGAGAGTAATAGAAAATGAAGGAAAAAATACTTCATATGTTTTTTTTTGTTAAGATTAAGGTATAGTTATGCATGTGACTAAAGACTTTATAAATGTCCTTTCACGTTGCCTACCTTTTTAAAATTGCTTAACAATTTGTTACATAAGAAGTATTTTCATGGGCTTTGAGATTAATTTTTATCCGGCGTCGGTTGGAAAATAAGAATTGTAGGGACTTTTTCCTTCCCTTCATTAGAAATTAGCATTGTTCCATTAGGTGAAAATGCAATTCCTTCTGCTTTGGGAAACAATTCAGGGTTAAGTTTTGAAATGTATTTGATGTTGCCCGCCCTGTCGATTACTATCAGTAATTTGTCAGCAGCAGATAGTACATAGATTTCATTGGTCAGTGGGTGGACTGCAAGATCTGAAGGACGGAAGTTAAACGGTTTTAACTTACCTTTTGCTGTATATTCTTTTTGTTGTTCAATATTGAATCTTTGGGCAACTTTTTCTATTTCATTCACATTGATCCGGTATGCAGGCTCTGCTACAAATTCTTTTTTTATCAGATCATATTCATAAATATATCGCTCAGATTTGTTATCGGCTGGTTTGCTTTTCCCAGCTATCAGAAGCCGGTTGTGCAAGCTGTCATAACATAGTCCTTCGTTATTGGCTGTTTGTAGTAAAGGGCTGATATGTTGAATATTTTTACCTCCTGTATGTACGTTGAAGTTATCCAACTCGGTTAGTCTGCCATCGCTGCGCAATACGTAAAGGGATTTATTGATATAGGTAACCCCTTCAAAATCGCCATCCTGGTCAAACTTATGTTCGTATTCGATTGCTTTGTTATTGATATTATAGATGTATGCAGTGCCTAATTCATCCTGAATACAGGCCAAACGCGCCGAGTCAATGAACGTAACCCCTGATACCTCATTTAAAATTTCTGGCAGGGTATAAGTCATTGATGGCTTATTTAAGTCATAAGGCAGATTACCGGAAGTATTATCACTTCTACTACCTGTTTTACCTGAAAGCTCCAGAACGTCTGTTGTTATATTTTGAGAATTGCATCCGGATATTAGAATGGTAATAAATATTATGTGAAGTAAGGCTCTCATTTTCAAATGTACAGTTTAAAGTAATGCTTATACTTTTATTATAGAGTATAAGCTGATACAAATAGTTCAGGATCTCAACTAAGATTGATTTAATTGTTAGTTTTAACGATAGATCATCCTCTGAGATTGTTGGTCGTAGTTTTTACTACAAGATTCCAATTGTGATTATTAGTCTTCCAAAGGATTTCCTATCTCATCTGTAAGAATTTTCTGTACTCTGCCTACCTGTCCATCATCCAGTTTAACCTTTATTCCTCTTGAATGGTGCAGGGAGCTGGTAAGGATGGCTTTTACGATTCCGTTGGTAAGTTTTCCGGTAGCCTGATCTTTTTTTAGAACGATCTCTACTTCCATTCCGGGTTTGATATTCTTACGGTATTCGTTTTTCATATAGTTACTGCAAATATTGTTGTCTGATTTGAAGTGTATGAGAGTGTAGCCCTTAAATAGGTTTACAATCTGTAGATTAAGTCAGAATAGTATCTGCAAATTTAAATAATCCTGGAATAAATTTACTTAAAAATAATTCTCATATTCTTAAACTCATAAATATATAAAAAGGCTGCTTTGTAGGGCAGCCTTTTTCTTTACGTACATTCTTATAGTTTATTTTTTAATAATCTTCGTCGAAATAACTTCCGTTTCAGTCTGAACAATGACAGAATAGAAACCAGGAGCAAGAGTTTCACCTATATGAATTTCATTTAAATGAATCCCGCTAATTTTTTCTGCTATGGCTCCTGAAGCGGATATGATGGTCACAGATTCTATATTTCCTTTATTTTTAAGACTTATCGAGGTGAAGTTGTCAAATGGCAGAGGAGAGACACTGATGCCGGAATTTATAGTACCTATTGTTGATGTTACACACTCAGTTTCAGATTTATTGCAGCCGCAATTCCCTGGCACGAATTTATTCGGGTCATTCGGACATTCATCACCGGCTGTGGCAACATAACCTGCTGGCTGTGAGCATGCGCTAAGTGTATTTTCAGCGTCTCCCTGTCCATCGTTATCTGTATCCTGATACCATACTGCTGAAGGAACTTCAGCTATCTGAACAGGGACTGAAGTTGCTTTGCATCCGTTAGCATCTGTTATCTCCACGGTATAGGTTCCGGATGATTTTGCTTCATAGAGAGGATTTACACCTTTTTTGCTTTGTCCCTCATACCACTGATAGGAAGCACCTCCAGGGCTGGCAGTAAGTATAAGAGATGCGCCTTCACAGAAGCTGCTTGGAGGAGCAGTTATAATAGCTGTAGGTAATGCATTTATAGATATCTGTTTTACCTGAGAAGTCGCCTTGCATCCATTGGCATCAGTAATCTCAACTGTATATGCACCTGCAGCATTAGACGTGTAAGTAGATGCGGTTCCCACCTGAGTTGATCCGTTCAACCATCTGTAAGAAGATCCTGAGCTGGCTGTAAGTGTTATGGAAGCCCCTTCACAGAAGCTGCTTGCCGGAGCAGTTATAATAGCTGTAGGTAATGCATTTACATAAATTTGTTTTACTGCGGATGTTGCTTTGCAACCATTGGAGTTAGTGACTTCAACTGTATATGCACCGGCAGTTTTGGCAGTATAGGTTGAACCTGTTCCTACCTGAGTAGTTCCGTTTTTCCATGTATATGAAGATCCTGAGCTGGAAGTCAGAACAACTGATTCACCTTCGCAGAAACTGCTTGAAGCTGAAGTTATGGTGGCAGTTGGTAATGCTGATACAGTTACCGTTATCACAGACGACTCTCCTTTTGCATTCGAGTTGTCAGTTGCCACTGCTTTTAGAGATAGCATCCCAGTGGAACCTGAAGTATATTCATAAGTATAAGGTGATGAATTGTCTGAGCCTAACAAGGTTAAACCATTATAAAAATCGACTTTTGAAATGCTTCCATCTGAGTCATTTGCAGTGGCAGTTAACGTTATCTTTGTCCCGGCACAAACAGATGATGCAGATGAATTTAAAGTTGCAGTAGGGGGTTGATTTACAGGAGGAGTACCGCAGCCACATTGTGTTGGTCCCTCAAGAGTAGCGCCAGCTCCACAAGAAGTATTCGTAACGAGACTTTGTACAGTACTTGCAGCTGAAACAGTCAGTGAGTAGGGAGGAGTAAATGATGTTCCACTTCCTTTTGTATTTCCGCTTGTATTAGTGAATATGTTGTTCCTTTCTGTGACTGCCTTAAAGTCATTTTGATATAGGTCAATTGGTTTGTTTACCCCGATAAAAACATTGCTTTCTATTAATAGGTCAGCCTTGTAACCCGCCCTGATACAGCTATTCGAAACAGTACTGTTAAAGAGATTGTTTACAAGGTGTATTTTCCCAAAGCGCACCCGAGGCATTCTTTCCACGCATCCTTGTCCCCACCAGCAATATTGAAATGTAACTCTAAGTTTTCCATCATCACCGGTAGCTCCATCAGAACTCCCTATAAGATTGGTATATCTGTGGTCGTTAGATCCGCCGGAACCACCTGCTTTTGGAGGTTTTAGATAACTGAATTTACACCATGTAACAGATATATAATCTGAAGCTGTTTTTATATCAAAATTTCCATCCATCCCATCTCTGAAATCGCAGTGGTCTACCCAGAAATTCTGGCAGTTTTCAAGTGTAAGATTATCATTGCCGTCGGTATCATAGGCTCCAGGACCTTCAAAAGTGAGGTTACGCATGATAAAGTTTGTACATCTCTTTATGTAAAAAATTCCTGATCCGCTTGCAGTCATGTCTACTGAAACCATTTTGGAATTTGGCAGACCGATAATTGTTTTCCCACTTTGATCCTGAATTGTAATTCGTCCATTGGTCGGAAAAGTAATCGTACCTTGTACATGTACTACTTTTACAGAAGCTGTAGTGAGTGCAGATTTTAAATCAGCATAAGTGCTTACAACTTTTGGTGTTGCGGAACCTCCTCCGGTTACGCTTCCGTTTTGTGTAGCCCAGCCTACTACCTTGCACTGATCCTGAGAGTGGGCGATAGTTGCAGTGAATAAAACAATTGAGGCTAAGAGTAATCGTATACTTCTTCTCATGTTATATGTATTAATTGTTTTCGTTTAAGGATGTGTTCAATTGTATTGCTAATACCATTGAATATTCCTGAAGTAACGTTTTTTGATTTTTTAATTTAAAAAAAATGAAAGATATCCCGTTGGGATATTTGTTTTTGAAAATCAGGTTTATATAGCTTTGCTTGGACTCGATAGAGCTTAATCTAATCAACCCTCAGAGCCTGGCTTGATAGTCTTAATATTTGAATGGTATTCGCTTTTCTTTTTGTGAATACCCAAAAAACAGAATAGTCAAAGGGATAACTGGTTAATTACTCTGGTTTTATAGTAATGGCCCCTTATATTTTTTTAAATACTCACCAATAATTTACTTAGATATTTTAAATGAGCTGCAGTAGTCTCAACTTTTTTGCTTTGAATGAATATACCTTTTTGTTTATAAAAAATCATGTTTACGTTATTTGATGTTTACTTAATGCCCTTTTGAACATACTATCTGTAAGTTAAATAATATAAACTTTGGTCCTGGAATTGAATTGTTGATTGTAATTCACTGATTGTTAGTTGTTTGTTTTGGTGTGTGGCATTTGTTTCGGACTGTTAAATGGAGCTAATGAATAAAAGATCATTAATAAAAAAACAACAGATAAAGTATGATTCTAAAATTTACCAGATCGTTAATTGTGTTTTCTGTCCTCTTTTTTGCTGGGCAAGCTTATGGTCAAAAGTTTGAGGCAGAAAGTGCCACACTCGCACCTGCAACCAGTAATCCTGCAATTGTTCAGGCATGTGATAGCTGCTCAAATAAAGCTATTGTATCTACCAGGGAATCTGGTTTTTCACTGCCTCTTTCCGTTGCAAAAGAAGCAAAGTACAATGTCTATATCAAAGTCAGTGCTGCATATGGTCCGAAAATCAATACCATAAAACTTGATGATCTTTCTACCTCACTTGAATTGGCCGAAAATCCAGCTTTTTTAAGAGTGAAATTGATGAGCAATCTTAAACTCACAGCTGGAGCTCATACTTTCGTTTTTGAGAAAAGCTGGGGTTGGGTTAATGTAGACTACATTGAACTTGAAGAGGTACAGGCAGAGTTCTCTGCTAAGCTGGAAGCTGAGGATGGAACTCTAACGCCTTTAGCAAACGGGGCAGAAGTGATTACATGTGCTTCCTGTTCAGGAGGTAAGGCGGTATCTACTAAAGATAGTGGATTTAAAGTCGATGCAGTGATCAGTAAAGCTGCGAATTACAATATTTATTTAATGATAGCTTCTCCAAACGGCAATAAGACCAATGTTTTAACTATCGATCCGGGTACTCCCAACGCACTATCTGTTGATTTCAGCACTACAGAGTCAGAATATGTTAAACTAAAAGTGGTTTCAAATCAAAAGCTTATTGCCGGTACACATGTGATTGAAATTAGCAAAAGCTGGGGCTGGGTAAATGTTGATTATATTGAGCTGGAAGAAGTAGCAGGTGCCAGATTCAACCTGACACAAACTTTGTCTACCCAACACCCTACTGATGAAGCGGCTTGTCTTTATAATTATCTGCTTCAGAATTATGGTCAGAAAATCATTTCTGGAGTAATGACACTGGCGAGTTTTGATGAAACCAATATACTAAAATCACAGACCGGTAAAGAGCCTGGTATTTTAGGGCTTGACTTTATGCATAACAACAGGGGATACAGCTGGTATGATGAGCAGCAAAATCTGAAGGATGCTAAAATCTGGACAGCCAAAAATGGTATTGTAACCATGATGTGGCACTGGAGAGATCCGCTGAAAAAGACAGAAGGGTTTTATGTTCCAGATGGGAATAAGCCTGTAAACGAAGTGACTAACTTTGATATATCAAAAGTAAATGATCCTTCTTCTGCTGAATATAAAGCTATGATGAGCGATATTGATGCGATCTCAGAAAGACTGTTGGAATTCCAGAATAATAATATCCCTTTATTATGGAGACCTTTGCATGAGGCAGCAGGTGGCTGGTTCTGGTGGGGGGCAAAATCAGGAGCTGATTTGCAAAAGCTGTGGAGACTGATGTACGACAGAATGGTGAATGTACATGGCTTGAGAAACCTGCTCTGGGTATGGACGAATAATGGAAATGATGAGCAATGGTATCCTGGAGATGATTATGTAGATATTGTTGGTGTGGACCTTTATAATGTAAATGGAGATCATGGTTCTCAGATATTAAAGTTTAATGCTTTAAACGACAGGTATCAGGGCAAGAAGATGTTAGCTCTTACTGAAGTTGAGGCTAGTCCTGATGCTGATTTGCTCATAAGAGATGAAGCCGCTTGGTCCTGGTACATGCCATGGTATGGCGATTATGCAAGTGGAAATATTAGTGCATTTACAGACTGGAATTTGTGGAAGAAAAACTTTGCAAATGACTATGTTCTAACGGTGGATGAATTGCCTGCTTTGAAAGATGTTTGCACCATTACCAGTATAGAAGCGAAGAGTAATACTGAAACGGTTTTTGAAATTTATCCTACTCTTGTAGAGGATCATTTAAATATAAAAGTTTCTAAGGGGTTGAATTCTATAGCGATATACAATTCCATGGGAGAGCCGATAAGCAAATACGAAGGGGAAGGCGATAATTTAGTAGTGCCTTTTTCAGAGCAGAGACCAGGAATGTATTTTGTAATCATAAATGAAACTAAGACGTTCAAGGTGATTAAAAAATAAGTGTTAACAATCAATTATATAGGTAGAAGGACTGTTGTGTTTGCAACAGTCCTTTTGTTTTTTTTGGGGGTTAGGTGAAATGCTCCCCAGTTGGATTATTTCATTTTTTATTTGAATATGCTCATCCTGTAAGTGTTTGAGAACCTATGGAGTTATTTTTTTTATCTAAAATTCATTAAATTGTATGGCTAAATCAGAATGACTTTAATGAAACCATTACTTTTTACTGCCGCATTCTTATTGTTTTCCTTAAACCTTTTTGGACAAACTTCGGATATAAGAAATTTCAGACATGGGAAATTCAGGGTTCCCTCTGATACTGATGGAGATTATGTTATCATTCGAAAAGGAAATCGTCAGATTGAGTTTATGGAAAAAATCGGAGTGCAAGCTGTGTTTATTGTAAACTGGAAAAGTGATAGTATTTATACACTACGTCCCGCAAAAAACTCTGTCAGGTTATTTCCGAGGTTTCCTAAGAATGCCCTGATAACAGTAAGAATACTTCAGGTAAAAGAACATTCTTATATACAGTTGACAAGCTCTAATTTTGACGAGTATAAATATACTTCTGAAATTTTTAAAGTTGAAGACTAAAATTTAAGGATTCATATTACTGTTTATCAGTTGTCGACAAATGACTTTTAAAACCTATTGAGTAATAATTTTTTACAATTTTTTATATGAAAAAAATCTACCCAATTTTAGTCTTTTTTCTCAGCTCTTGTTTTTACGATCCAATAACCGGTATCGATTATCTGATGGTGAATAATTTAAATGATAAACTGACAATAAAGGTGATTCCTAATAATACTAATAAGGATAGTCTTTCTGTCCATGAAATCCCTCCAGGTCAATCAAAGATAGTTCTTAAAGATTATCGACGGAACATGCAGCTGATTATTATAAAGCACGGATGGAAGCTTTTAAGAAGCTTGAGGTTTCTGTAAAAGGCACTTTGTTTCAGAAAGACTGGCTGCAGAGAAGAGAATGGTACAGGAAGGATAACAAGCATCACGTGACTTATACCTTGATAATTGACTAAAATATTTAATTTGAAAACATATGCTAATCCTTTCTGAAGCTGGTGCAAGCGTCCTCGCTTGTGCCCAAAATATCATAAGCGTCTCGCTTAAATAGAAAACCTACTTTAAATAAAATACTACAAAAATTATCCAGGTCTTTGGTTTTACATTCTTACTTTTTATATCTGTAATGCCCGATAATTTTGTAGCTGAATAAACAATCTTCTATAACCTGTCCTGCTCCAATATTGTGAACTACGAGATGTCTTTGTCCATCTGCTGATTTGTTTTTAACCACAACACCTATATGCGTTACAGCATCATATAGGTTCCAGCAGACTACATCTCCCGGAAGATAATCTTTCGGATTTTGAGAAATTGGTTGTGTGCTGTTATGTCTTGAAAAAAACACCATGAGATTAGGTACGCGCCTGTGGTCTATGTTTTTATCTGGCTTGGTAAGTCCCCATTTGTTGGGGTATTTGCTGAAGTTGACTTTCATGTCTTCATGCACTTCTTTCTGAAGGTCAATGCCTAATTTTCTGTAAGCCCGGATTACAACATCAGTACAAACTCCTTTACCATCAGGTACGTCACCATTGGGGTATTTAATAGCGAAATAAGTCGGATCATATACGACTTTTTGTTTGGTTAAAACGAGGGCAGAGTCGGCTAATCGATCATGAAAGTTTGTTTGAGCAAAGGCAGAACATAAAGTCAGCGGGAGAAAAAGGATAACTAAAAGATTGGTCTTCATAGGTAGAACTTAAAAATGGCTTAAGAAATTTTACTTAAGGCCAACAAAAGAAATGCCAGCTTGTGGGGGAATTAAATATGTATAGAGAGGAGTGAGAGGTAAGGTGTTGATAATAATGGTTTGTAGTTTTATTTTACGAGAATAAAATATACAGGTCTATGTCTTTTTACTTTTCAACTTTTGGCAAATTCGCACGAATGTTTTTCGAAAAGTCCTGAGAATGTTCCGCTTCACCTGCCTGAGCTACATCGTTAATCTTTGAAAGTTTCCGCAGTTCTTCAAAAGGCATTTTTGTATTGATAAACCCTCTATAATAAAGATACTGATCTATAAATCCATTCAGAAAATGATATAAATAAAAGCGCCCTTTTCGTCCTGCTTTATTCGCATATCGAACTATATTAATTGTGCAGTTATTGCTCAGTAAGTGATAAAATTCAGGATGATCTGCTAGTTGATTAACTCGTGATAGGTAGATCAGTAAAAGCTTTCGTGCATTTTCAGGAGCAATCCTTATAGGATAAAGATATACTTCTTCGTGTCTGTGGTTGGTGCGAACACCCACAATATCCCTTTCATCTCCGACCACATAGATCAACTCAAATTGCTTAAAGAGTGAAGCAATAGGAGCGAAGCCTTCTCCAACTTCCGGACGTGTTTCAATGGAAATGCAAAGCGGTAGAGCATTATCAAAATTAAAACTGACAAATGTATGCCCTACTGGTCCTACATGCCAGTATGAGATGAAAAAGTCTACTGATGTCAGATGAGAAAGTAAATAGTCACGTTCTTCCAGACGAACGGTAAAGTCATTATAAGATTTATATACAAAGTTTCTATATCCTGATATATGAATTGTATCTCCATTGATTGTTGCCCTTGGCATCACGGCAACTTCCGGACGCCATTCTCTTTTATGAGAAGGTTTTATTGTAAGCCACCAGAATATGAGTCCCACGTAAGCAATTGCAAAAATAAAGATCAATTTGGGTTGCCTGCTGATCCATATTGCCCAGACACCAAATACCAGGAATATTATTGAAAGTACAACCCTTAAGACAAATATTGGAAGATTGGAAAAGTATATTGCAAGTGTTCCCCATAATAAGAGGAAGAAAATCAGAACCGAAGAAAGAATGGATCCTAAAATTCCTAACAAGCTTTTCATATACTGTTAATATCAGGTATAACTTCTCTGATGGATGGAAGTTATCTTTTCTGATAAATAATAGGAGTATAAATCTTACGATAAAAATAGGGACTATGTCTTTTTCAGAGGATATTTTTATTTAAATATAGTAATATCACTATCACTATCAGGTTCTGCTAAAAGAAGTAATAGTGAAAGTTTAGGTTTGATGAACTGGAAATTTTAGTTGTCAGATAAATCTCTGTTGAAAAAGAAATAATAAAAATTAAAACTTATAAGGCTGTATTTGATACTCATTGCATCCCCGGTTTTGTTTCCAGCCGCTGTAAATTGATGAAAACCTCCTAAAGAATGCTGGTATTGTAACCCGTATTCAATTTTTCCGAACCTTTTGCCTTCACTTCCAATCCTTATTTCTGCAAGATATTTTGAAATAAAGAGGTTTTTATAACTTTGATTTAGAAATGCAACTTCAAGCCAGTCAATAGACAATCCTGAGGTAACTTTGAAATATTTGTAAGGATTAGTAGGATGATTGAAATTATAGAATATCTGAATCGGCACCTGTCGATCAATAATTCCGATGGATGAATCTATGCTAAATAGGCTTCCCAAAGAATTCCTTAAATCCATTCGGGAGTATTGCTGGTAACTGATTACCGTTCCTGTTTCGATCCCCAGCCGGTCTCCCAGAGTATATTGTCCTAAAAATCCGGCAGAATAAAACGCATTACCTTTTAAATCATAGTTGATGCTATTGGTACTTTGTTTTGCTGCCAGACTAGGAATGCTGATGCCCAGTCCTGCTTTTGCCCCCAGACTTATGCTGCTCTGAGCAAAAACTGGTTTGCTCATAAATAGAAATAATGGTAAATAAAAAAGAGTAAATATATACTTCATAAAAATGTTATTTAGTCATTTAACAGTTTAAGCTTGTTATTTATTGTACCATTTCTTCTGACTCAATACATCACTTATGTTTTTTAGTTAGAAATATCAATACAATTATACATTGGAATTGTTCCTTTATTAATCCAGAAGACGCTTATGTAAATTCTATGATAAGCTCTTGGTTTCATGGTCTATATTAGCCGGAAACTAATTATAATTTATGAAATTATTAAAATTTACTCTAATGAATCTGATGGCAGGAGCGATGTCGCTTTCTGCCATATCCCAAACTCACATGATAAACTCTTCTAATGTGCCTTATGCGCATATGGGAGAAAGCGTAGCACAGTATGGAGGTTACTCCTTATTTGGTGCATACGAAGATGGTATAATAACTCCTAATGGGAAAACTTATTCAGGTGCGGTGTACCTTTATAACAACAATGGAGTTCTTGAAAAAAGTTACAGACTTACTGCAGATTCACTTCAGTATGCAAACGTAGGTCGTTCTGTTGCATTAAACAGTAATTTTATTGCTGCAACTGCTACAGGTGTTATTATTACCCAAGGCCCAAGACCATGTGTATATATTGCAGGTAAAACTAACGGAGTTTGGAATAATAACTTCAGCTATAGCATTATTGACCCTGCTGTTGCAATAACTACTGATCTACAGGTGGCCTTAGATGGTTATGGAACCCTTGCAATTGGATCACCTGGAACTGAAATCAATGGGGTTAGGACAGGAGCAGTATTTATCTATGAATTTGTAGGTTCTCAGTGGGTAAAAAAACAGACACTTACACCTCCAAACCAAGTCGTTGATGGAAAATTCGGAAGAGCCATTGCATTTCATAATAATTTGTTAATAGTTGGAGCCCCTGAGAGTAGTGGTGGCCGAGTATATACTTATTCTAAAAACGGAACATGGAATCAATTAAATGTATTCCCTACAGGTGGAATTACTTATGCAGGTGCTAACCTAGGTCATAAAGTGGATATTTCTGATAATACTGCTATTGTAAGTGCTCCTGGGCACAATGGTACAGGAAGTGTATTCTTTTTAGAACTTCAGAGCAATAATCAGTGGGCTGTATCTTCTCAGATTTCAAATCTAAAGGCTGCTTCTGTTGCTATTGAAAATATAAAGGCTGTGGTTGGAGTTGATCAAGCTGAGTATTCTGGAAATGCAACAGCTGTTCAGTTCTACTTTAAAGAGTGGAATGGCTGGAATCTGAAGAAAACCAGAACAAGCACTGAAGCTGGGGATAACTTTGGCTATGATGTGGATATCGAAGGTAGCAAAGTATTGGTATCAAGAAAATATGCTGATAAAGGCAGTATTCCAAATGTTGGCGCTGGAGTGTCATATGATTTTTGGAGTACTATCTACAGCAGTTCCAGAGAAGCCGGAGATTTCGAAGATGCTGCTGATGTAAATAATTTATATCCTAACCCATCTTCGCTTTCTGAAGTTACATTTAACAGTAATGAGGAAATTTTGCAGGTTGATGCTTATGGCCAGAATGGAAGCTCGATTAAATTGGCTTTTTCCGGAAATAAAATTGATGTGAGATCCTTGACTCCAGGTTTGTATACTTTACAGATTAGAACTGCTAAAGGGGTAGAAAGTAAAAAGCTTTCAGTTCTTTAATATAGTTTCAAAAAAAATATAAAAGGAATGCTCATTATTGGGCATTCCTTTTTTTATTATACGTGCTGGGTATGGTAAGTTTATTAATATAATAGAGTTTAATCCCCTTTTACAATATTCGTTTCCCAATCAGAAAAGACTACTGCTTTATTATTTACTTGCACTGAAACTTCAATGTTTTCTTTCTTGCTGCCTTTAATTGAAATGAAAATTTCAACAGGTATATCTTTCTTCCCTTCAGTAAGGGTTTGGATGGTGTTAAATAGTTTTTCCTTATCAAAGAATAAATAGATTCTTATATAGCTCTCTTTTCCGGTGTTGATGAAATACAAAGTGATATTCTGCGGAAGAGGTTTAAGATTTAAAGTATTCAGCTTACTATAGGTACAATCATATCCCCAATACTGTCTGTCGTCAAAATATATGCTGTTTAATTCTCCTGGGCCTTTAATATTATAAACTAATGGAAATACACTTTCTTCCAGTTCAATTCTTGTTTTGAGTCTTCTGCTGTTTTCTTCAATGCTAAGATGATCTGTAAAGATATTTTGTTTTATGTTTGAATTGTATTGATGGAAAAATTCGATAAATTTTATCTTTTCTTTTTCGCTTATCTCCTTGGAGTTTATCTGAAAAGTATATCGGTTTCTATCCTTTGTAGTATATATATTGAGTTCTCCACGTGGAAGTATTTCTACCTTAAGATTTAGCCTTGCAATGTCATCTGAATATTTGTGTATTTTGAATTCATTATATGGGAAATCTATGGTGTCGGTATAATAGGTTTCCTCAACTGGTGAGTACCAGGAGATCATTAATTTGTCCGAATTGATGGGGATAAAACTATTTTCTGGTTCTTCAACCGGATTACCCATTCTAATTTTGTCACGGATATTTACCTGTTTGAGTAATGATTCGGAATGATACAGGCTTTGGTTGCTAATAAAGATAGATGACGTTTTCCCATTAGTAGTATTTATAATCTTTAATGGTTCAATGAAAAGAGGAAGCTCATTATAGTGTGATATCTCGATGCGGGCTTTTACATAGTTGTTTTTATGATCTGACTCATTTATGTAAATTCGTATAGCCGCTATACCATAATATAATACAGGTCCGCCAACAAATAGTATAAGCCAGGAGAAAAATGCAGGTTTATTAAGTATACCTGTTTTAAGGTAAGTAATGTAGAAGTACATTCCAAAACTATAAACAGCGAACAAGCCTATACAGATTAATAATTGAGAAGAAATAATTTCAAATTCACGTGAAGGTCCGGTTCCTTTGCTATCACCCATTCCCCTTGCATATGAAAGAAATAATTGACTACCAAAAGAAAATATAATTGAAAATGCTACTGCAAAAATCACCCCTCCCTTCAATCCGAATTTATATAGGATTGCGAATTGAATCGCTGCAATAATTGAAATGATAATGACAGCAAATGTATTGATTTGGAGTCTTTCTAACTGATAGTCGTCCATTTTTTAATTTGTAAATTCTGTTTTATATTGATAAGTATACAATATCGGTAAATTATTTTTATAGCCATAGTGTTGGTCTTTTAAAGAATAGGTTGTCAATCATGACTCATTGGTAATTTGCAGCTTTGCTTGTATATTGAAATGATATAACCCTTTGTTTGTAAATTGAAAGGATATATTTATTTGTTTTTATTTCAATATTGCTCTATACTTTTGAAGATAAGGTGGGTAATAAGATTTTTACAGATGATGTGAGCTATTTCTATTCGAAATAATTGTCTCTAAGCTTTTTTATTAATAGGATTAGTGTTTTAATTCCTTTTGTCAGTAAAGACGGACTGTGAAGAAATTTTAGTAAATGTCCTCCCAGCCTTGATAGTAATAGTATTCTTAGAATAATAACATAATGCTAAACTAAAGGATTCTTTTGGTTAATTTCCTCATCAAGGAGAAAAGTGACAAAACAGATTAGAGAGATTAATATAAAATCGATGCATAATTGATTTTATAAGGGAGTTAAGTTGGTAATCCTATTTATTAATTTATCAGGTTTATAAGTTCTTTTAATCAGGTTTATTCATAGAATAATAAGAGGCTATCCCTTTAAAAATATAATTGGGATGAGGTAATCGATAAACAAATATTTACCATTATTGTTTTGTTTTTTAAGGACACGCCTTTTTCAAATAGGTTTGAATAAATGAAATGTAGCTTCATGTTTATTGGAGTAATTCTTTTTTCAAGAATAGTTATTGCACAAACTAATACCTATTCCAGCCCGGAACCTATTCAAAACACTGTTCCATCTAAGATGAACCAGGAAACAGCAAATCCTTTTAAAGGATTTGGTACTCCCTGGAAAAACTCACGAGCATTGAACATCGATAATTATTATTCCCCCAAAATTCAAGGAGCGACTGAGGTGGGAAACGTAATGCTTCTTCGTGGAGTTATTACAAATCGAAGACATATGGTTAGAGCGACTCTTCCATTTGTTTCTGTTGCTACTCCTGCCGGGTATAAATCAGGTATTGGTAACTTTAATATTTTTGATATAATTCGTCTGACTAATGATAGTGCAAGAGTTCATTTTGGAATAGGACCTTTAGTTAGCATTCCAAGCGCAACAAGCTCAGCCCTTGGAGTGAATCTATGGCAGTTTGGAGGAAGTGCTCTCATTGCCCATATTGCACCATCAGGAGTGATTGTCGGAGGATTAGCTACTTACCGGACTTCTGTCTTTGGTAATGATGCCGGACAGAATAACGGTGGTTATCTTACATTCCAACCTGCATTGCTTTTAAGTATAGCAAACGGATTATATGGAAGAAGTATGGGGGCTACTTGCATCTTTGATTTTAATAATAAAAAAACACTAATTCCTTTGGGAATTGGAATTGGTCAGATCTTTAAAGCAGGGAACGCAATAGTTAATATTTTTATAGAACCGGCATTTTCAGTTTATAGTGAGGGTGAAAACCTGCCCGCTTACCAGATTCTTATGGGGATTTATTTTTTCTGGTTAAAGGATAGGAAGCAAGCTAATGTCCTGGTTGATTAAGATTAGAATATGTTATTTTTTTGTGGGCTTCTGATTGAAGTTGTTTTTATTGACCCACCTTTAGAGGTTTTTATTTATGTATGAAAGTATATCTTTAAGCATGTTAACTTTTAAATCAGTATAAATTATTAGAACATTTTTAACTTCTTCAGGTTCTTCCTTTCATTGCTTTGTCATTATTGAATAGTAGGTTAAAACTCAATAAATTAAATGAGCTCATCAAACGCTGTTCCCACGCTAATTTTCTTTGTCATCCTTTCTGTTGGCATATTATTGGCCTTTACTACTTTCGGCATGTCACCTGCCTCTGTTTCTGTCGGTATTTTTTCTTTTATTTTTGCCATAGTCGTTTCATCTTCCATTAAAATTGCCAATCCATGGGAAAAGGCACTCGTGTTGCATCTGGGTAAATTCCGAAAATTAAAAGGGCCTGGCCTGTTCTTTATTGTTCCAATTGTTGAAACTATCCCATATTGGATTGATACCAGAGTAATCGCAACTTCCTTTAACGCGGAAAAAACACTTACTAAAGACTCTGTTCCTGTGAGTGTAGATGCTGTTTTGTTCTGGAAGGTTTTCGACCCAGTCAAAGCCTCCTTAGAGGTTGCAGACTATCATAGTGCCATCAGTTGGGCATCACAAACTGCTCTGCGTGATGTTATCGGTAAAACTTTACTGTCTGAAATGCTTGAAGGGAGGGATAAGATCAGCGATGTTTTACAGAATATCATAGATGTACGAACTGAACCTTGGGGTATCAGGGTTAGTTCTGTGGAGGTAAAAGATGTATTGATTCCACCTGGACTAGAGGATGCAATGTCTATGCAGGCTCAGGCAGAGAGAGAAAGGCAAGCCAGAGTTATCCTTGGTGATTCGGAAAGGCAGGTTGCTGAGAAGTTTGGCGAAGCAGCGAAAACTTATGCCAACGATCCAGTAGCTTTGCACTTGAGAGCTATGAATATGCTTTATGAAGGATTAAAGAAAAATTCTACTTTTGTTATTGTTCCAAGCTCTGCTATAGATTCTATGCAGTTAGGGGCAAAGGAAGGAGTAACATCACTGTCAAATGGAATGATTCCCAAAGTACAGGCCCAGTGAGGCTGAACTAAAGTGGCTTAGTGTAAAAGTCTTACCACTCAAGTTTTGGTCAAAGATTTTTTCCGGACATAGGCGCTGGTATCACCCTGATTGGATCTTCTCATTTGTATCGGGCCGTACCAGAGCCAGAACCCTGTTATTGTAAATGCCAGAAGAGCCAATCCCATAATAGTGGAGTAAATAAGTTTGAATTCGTTATTACTTAGTCCTGTATAATAATCTATTATTGATCCATCATGAACTTTCTCTATAAAATCGGCACGCCTTCTTTCTATATGTAAAAGTTTGCCTGTAGCGCCGTCCAGTTGAATTCCCCAGAATTGGTCTGCAAATACGAATTTCACCATTCCCTTGTCCTTTCTGATGTCTATGCGCTCAAGCTCAGTAGATAAGTCAGCTGAAATTGAATCATGTAATATCTGGCAGGCATGTTTATGAAGGCTGTCTATTGAAAGCCAATCTTTTAAGTCAGTTGATGTCCCCTTATAAGACTTTGCAAGAAGTAGCCCATTGCTGTTTTTTTTCCAGGCTAATAGCAATCCGGATATAGATATAAAAAAGAAAAATATAAATAAGAGTGCACCAGTAACACGATGTATTTTTCTGAAAATTCTCAGCAGCTTCGCTTGTTGTTGTCTGTTCTTCTCTGACATGTTCCGTACTATAAAAATATCCGAGAATTATCTTTCTCGTATTTATAATGCTAATATAGTCATTTCTTTTTCCTGATGGAAAACATACCAGAAAGGGCGAGAGATCTTTTTTCTAAAAGAATGTAGGGAATAAAATTACTATGTTAGTCAATCGGGACTTATTAGCAAATCCTATTTATAAAAAAAGCGCAAGCTGTATAGCATGCGCTTGCAAGATTATATAGGCTTAGTCTATGGTCGCTTATATAGGAATTTTATAGTAAGTTTTTTTGAGTTGAAATCCTCTGTTATATCTACAGCCATACTATTGTTACGAAAATATTCTTTAATGAAATTAAGGGTTGTATTGATGTCTTTCCCGGAGTTAGATATTGTTAGTTTGTTGCCGTTTTTGGATACATTTTCAATGACAAGAGTTCCTGCAACGAAAGTCTTTCCTGCTATAACATCTTTCACCTGAACATCTAACTCAATATCCTGCATTGTAAATTGAATGTTGCCGGCCCCTTGTGTCAAGCCCACAAAGTTTTTTTGTTTTAACAGATCAGGATTAAGATTCTTATATAGATTAACAGCATGCTGGTATTCGTTGAGTTGTTTTTCTGAGCTGTAGATTAATGGTTTAAAATCTACTAACTTGAGGTTTAGTTTGGATACTCCTATTTGAGATTTAGGAAAGCACACAGCCTCGGCATTCCTGAAATCAATTCCGCTTTTACTATAGTGAAGTGATTCAACTCTAAAGTATGCTTTGCAGTCCAGGTCTTGTATCTCTGGCTTTAAAATGTTTCTGTCAAATTTAAAAGCAAGCATCGGAATCAGCAGAGTGGCTTCGGAAAGATCTGGATTGGCCTTGTTTTTAACATAAGAAATTTTTAAGAGACTAAGTTCGCCTTTATTTAAACAAGGATTTAAAATAAGTTTTATTCCATCTTTGTCAGGAATCCCAACTTCCAAATGCTTGTTTGTTGCGAAGTTGAGGAAGTCTGAAGGTGGTCCACCACGTTGTGCAAATCCAGGGGATTCTCCTCGATAATGCAACTTGCTTAGGTAGCTGCTGATGGATTCATGAAATTTAAATTCAAACTTTATAAGTTGAACCGAATCAAGCTTCTCCGATAACAATGGGCCAGAGACCATATTGCCTGGCTGGTCGGAACAGAAACACGGAACATCCTTAGGACCTTGTTTTCTGTTACCTTGTTCGTAGTATCTCTCTTCTGTTAGTTTTCCTGTAGTGTCAAAAAACTGCCATATTCCATTTTCTGTGTCGAAGAAATAGTAACCACTTATGCGAAGTTGGCCATTCTTGTACCAGTTTTTCTTTTCTCCGTGTTTTTTGTTGTTTTTATAGTGGGTTATGGAAGCCTTTTGGTTATTATCATGCCAGGTCTCCAAAGGACCTTCCAGTTTTCCTTTTTCATAATAGGATTGTTCTTGAAGTGAACCATTTCCATAATATTTTTTACATACTCCTTCCTCTTTGCCTTCTATTTTTTCAACTTCATAACTTATTGTGCCATTGGGATAGTAGTTTCTTTGGTGGCCGTTAAGTAATCCATTTTTATATACAAGATGCATATTGAGTTTTCCATCTTTATCATAAGTTTTTTTAAAAGTAAATTTGTCGTTTTTAGGAAAAGAATTGTCATATTCAAATTCGCTATCAATGATTCCATTTTCATTATATGCTTTCCAGATTCCTGAAGGTACACCCATTTTAAAAAAACCAGATCTTTTAACTTTGCCATTTACCTCATACCAGGCGTATTTTCCGTCAGGGACTCCATCTTTTAATGTCCATTCAATAGCTAATTGACCATTAGGGTAGTAGGCTTTGAAGTATGAATCGGGTCTGCCATTTTTAATTACAGTTTCAAATTTAACCTGCTTATTGTCATAGTAGCTGGCATGATAGCCATTTGTTTTGTTTTGTGAAATTTTTAGGGTTTTATTTTTAGGATTATTAAAACGTGTATATATATCCTCAATCCAATACTTGTCCTGAGCAGTGTCTTTAGGAACTCCCAATGTGTCTCTTCGATAGATTTTGGGAGAATAAGATTTGCCATCCTGTGTCCAGTTTAGTTCATATATAGATAGATGCTTTAAGCTTCTCAAATTACCATTTGGGTGCCATTCCACTTGGGGAAATAGGAAATAGCTTTCTTCTTTTAATTGTCCATCAGTATAATAAGAAGCTTTCCATGAATAGGTGATCATATTTATATTGACGAAAGTATACTCTTCTGATTCTAAATTTCCATTTGCATCCCAATAAACTTTTTGCACTGGGCCTCTGTCTTTATAAACTGAAGTTACTATTGTTGCTCCTTGTCTTTTGCAACGTATAACTTTCCAATCTCCCTTTGTGGTTGTATCACAGGATGATTGAGCCTGGAGTTGGAAAGAAGAGAGACTAAGCATAAGGGTGATAATTAATTTTGAAAAAAGTTTAATCATAAAATATAAAGCCAAAAATCTAGAAGATCAAGATGAATAAATTATTGTAACCATAAGATTTTGTATGGACAAATATACTCAAAAGCTATCTTTTATGCTCGGGCTTAGTCGAAGCCTCTATATTGTCTGTCTTAATTATTGTCAAAAGAATGCAGATATAATTACACCATTAGTTTGTTATCCTTGTTCTAAATTCTTTCTCAACCTTTCATAGTCAATTTTTGAGTTGTGCCTCAGATCTCTCGGAATCTTTTTTACAAATGAAAGTTTCTGATATTGAAGCGCTGTAGAGGGAATTTTTGTTCGGATCGTATCTTCTGAAGCATTTGACTTTTTTTCAATAATAAGATGAATGATGTTGTCTTCTGAACAAATAACAGTACCTGATTCAACCCCTTCAATTTGTTGTAGTATATTTTCATAAATAAAAGGACTTATTATTTTACCTTCTGAATGAATTAATGTATTCTCTCTTCCTGTAAGAAATAAAACTCCATCATCATTTAGGTATCCGCTATCTCCGGTCCGGTGATAACATGTGCCGTTGACAAATATTTTATTTCTCTTTAAAGTTTCATCGTTATTAAAGTACTCCGTCAGCACATGTGGACCGCTAACAATGATTTCGCCAATCTTCATTGGTGGTAACAGTTGTTGCTTAAAGGCTTCTTCGTTAGGACAATAAATAGGTTGATCTGATAACTTGATGATTTTAACATCTGCCAACCTGTAAGGTGTGCCCACACACAAACCATTCTGTGTTTCTTGTTTCGAAAGTAGCTCTTTGACTTCTATACTACTTACGGGTTCAGCTTCAGTGGATCCGTAAACTATTTTGATCTCTGCGCTTGAAAATGCTTTGTTGTATGATTCAGCTTCAGAAGGGAAAACCGGAGCTCCTCCTGCAAATACTTTTTTTAAATGTAAAAGCCTGATATTGTTATCAAGACAATATTCAGCAATCCTTTTGATAAAATAGGGCGATGCCTCTATACGCGTGACCTTATTGATTTGTAGTTGATGGATTACTTTTTCGGGTTTAAGTTTGTCGGGTTTGGTGGCTTTAAAATCGGGTATAACAGAAGTACATCCTGCCCCAAGATTTATAAGCAGAACAATGGGTAAAGCGGGCATTCCGATATCATCTGGTGAAGGATGTATGGTTTCTGTGAGCGCTTTAAATTGAGCAGATAAAAACTGATGTGTTCTCTTGGCCGCTTTAGGAGTCCCTGTGCTCCCGGTTGTAAAGGTAATGAGTGCAGTGTCATTTTGCTTTACTACTTCAGTATGTGATTGCAGATGAGTTGCAGTTCTTTTATAATTGATACCCATTTTTACAGGAATTTTTCTCAGCTCTGTAGAAAAGATAGCCAGAGCACGGGCTTTAAATGTCCCGATGAATCCTTTGCAATCAGCAATTCTACAACATTCCTCCATCCTTTTTCTGTTGACCCATTCATCCAGAAAAACTGCTGTTGCACCTATATTAAAAAGAGCAAGCACAATTCTGTATAGCTCTATACTCATAGGAACAAAAACGAGAACTCGGTCTCCTTTACTAAGCCCCTTTGATCTGAAATAGGAAGAGGTTTGAAATACGTCTTGTTTTAATTCTTTAAATGTGATTAACCTGCCTTTCTCAATTATGGCAGTTTTGTCCGGATGAGCCTCAGCAGCAGATAGAAATAGTTGAATGATGTTTTGCGATGGTTCCATCTGTTTTTAAATCAAAGCTTTTTTCCGTAAAGATTGTAGTTCTTATATACCTTTCCTGAGAAGGTATTGGATAGACCGGTAGATGAAGCATCTTCTATCATAAAAGCATGAACAACGCTCGTGAACCCTCTGCTTCTGGCAAGACTTACAACATTATTGCCAAGGACCTTCCCAAGCCCGATCCATTTATGTGCCCCATTTCTTGCCACTGTTTTAACGATCAGACTTTTTTCATAGGTGTTAAAGAGGTCCTGATAACTGAAGATGAAGCCTATCATTTCGTTTTGAGAATTTTCAGCTATCAATACATAGTCGGGGTTTATGATGTTTTTTGCCTGTATGTATTTATCTCTGAAAGATTCCCAACTAATAGGGGTGAATAGAAAATTATTACTGAACTCTTTTGAAATAAACGGATACAGTAATCTAAGCTCATTTTCCAGATCATCTGTTTTGATACTCCTGATTGTTACACCTGAACTTATAAGTTCTTTTTCTCTTTTCACAACTTCAGAAAGGTTGTAATCTGCAGTAGTATCTATACTAGACGAATAGGTTGATATAACAGAATAGCCATTGTTCTGAAACTGTTGGTTGTAGTACAATGGATGGTAAGGCTCAAGAAGAAAATTCTGATAATGGTGATGCGTGCTGAATCTATAGTTGTCCCAGGTAGTGCCATTCATAGGGCCGATAATATATTTAACATTAAAAGAACCAACTTCCTTTTCTGCTTCCTGCAGAAGATATACAGCAATTGCATGGTCATCTATACATTCATAATTACCTATGCATGCAGCAGGATGACCTTTGTACGTAAGGTTAGGGTTTTTATAAACAGCAAGTCTCCCAACTGGCTTTTGATTCAATAACACAATGAGGCAGCTATGAAGGAATTCATGGTTGATATTTTCCTGCTGTTGGAAACGAATGTTCCCTGGAGCATATATATAACTCAGTATTTCATTGAAGTATCTGAAATCCTTATCATTTGGCCTACATCTGATTATATTCATGAAACAAAAAGTATTAAAACAAATAATCAATTATAATCATACTGCAGATTACAGAGAGGGGGATAGTGATATTGTCAAAACCCTTTTGGCTTAAGCCCTCTGCAATTGCAGCAACTATGGCTATAGTGAATAGATAAATGTAGTTTAGTTCAAAGTTCAGGACAGAAAAAACTGTGATTGTAACTATTATGGCCGAAAAGCAAAACATTGAAGATCCCATTATGGTTTTATACTCTTCTCCTGCTTTATACTGACCAAGCGGCCACCTCTTTCCTGTAAGCGCTGCAATAGGATCACACACTGCCAGAATAAGTATAGGAAGATAATAATAGATATTCTGATTGAAGTACTCATAAATGAGATAACTTCCATAAACAGCTACAGGGTATGCAATACTTCCGACAGACTTTCTTTTTATTGCATTTACAGAAGGTAGAAAGTTTAATCGCAGTGAGATAATCAATAACACCCCGAAGCTAAAGCAGAGCATTAGTACAAGCCAATGACTGCCCAGCATAACCGGAAAAAGAAGTGTAACTATGCCTGTAGATATATGAACAAATTTTCTTGTATACTCCGTACGAACCTTAAGGAAATGGTAAAGAATTTCGGAAAGCGCAAAAATCCCTATTATAGAGCCCGCAAGAATCATTACATCCATGATTTCTGATTTCATACAACTACATCTATGATAAACTGATTATAAAAAAAACCTTTATCAGACTGTGACAATAACTGAGACAGCTCTTTCTGATACGAAACCTTTTGGGGAAACGTTCCGGAGATCCTTCTTGGTACCATCAGGTTCCAATAACCCATCTTGCATCCTTTTTCTGATGTCTCCAGCAACATGGAGACTGTTTCTGTATATTCTTTATTACTTAGGTATTCGAAGATATTGGAAAGGTTCATGCAATGAAAAGCTTTGAAATTTTTTGCAACCTCATGTACATATCCTTCTCTTATTACCAATCGTTCGATATTGCTTTTGATCGAGTGAATATTTTCAGGGAGAAGATAATTCGGTAATAAAGTGCCAAAATTTCCTGTCAAATTATACCTCAATATCTGATTGTCCTGAGCATCTTTACTTTGCAGGTGTTTTTCTGCTTTCAGGAAAATGTAAGTACTTACGGGGACTTTTACTTCAGAGAAAAATTGTGGGTCTCTTCCCATTTTTCCCATTACAGCCCGACTGAAAAATAGTTTGAACAGTAGCTTCCATCTCCAGGAGTTCCAATGATTTCTGTAATATTCCTTTTGCTCTTCTTCAGGTTTTATCCTCAGTAATTCTTCTGTTGCAGAAGAATAGTGAATAAGGGGAAGTATCCATTTACTGAAGAGTTGAAAATACCTTTCAAACTTACCTCTGTTGATGATCCCTTTGTTTATCTCTTCAAGATGAGATGACCAGTACTTTTGTGCATCAGAGCTCATAAGTCCTTTTATGTCATTAAACATCTGGATACGTTTGTTGCTCTCTGCGAATCCAAGAAACTCAAGGAGATTATCGTAGGAAAGATATTGAATGGATACTTTTTTTAGCTCAGTGAGAAACAACTGTGTTTTGTTAATATCGGCGGCAACTACTAGAGAAGGATTCGTCGAAAGTAATGAGAAGCTGTTATCACCTCCGGATGCTACGGATAAAATTCTCGCGCCTGGTATAGGGGATAAGCCTTTCAGCAATACCTCTGCATCTTCCCAGCAGTTGGCATAACGGATGAAATCAAAAGGAACTTCTTCGCTAATTCGGGCTTTCATGACACTTTTCTGATAATACTGATCTCGCCTGTACTTCCGTCCATTTCCACAACATCTCCTGTTTTTAATGTTTTCATAAGTCCGGATACGCTTACAATACAGGGTTTCCCCATTTCTCTTGATACGATTGCAGAATGACTTAGAAGGCTTCCTCGTTCTACGATTATTCCTGATGCAGAGGGGAATAAGGTAACCCATCCAGGATCTGTGCTGGAAGTAACCAGTATGTCTCCTTCAAGGGAAGACAACTCATCTGGTTGAGATATTACTCTCACTTTGGCTTTTACTCTTCCCGGACAACAGCCGATACCTTTGAGGGCTCCGGACAGAGGCTCTGATTTTGCAGTACTGAAGAAATCGTTGGAATGATATACAGCCCCATAAGTAGCAAACCTTTCAGAAGGAACGGGGCTATTGCTGTATTTTTCATATTCGCATTTTCTCAGGCGTATTAATGATTTCAGATCAGAAGATACAGATCTTCCTTCTATATATGCAAAAATTTCTTCTTTGGTTAAATAGAAAATATCACGAGTAGATTCTATGATGTTGTCGGAATAAAATCGTTTTCCTATATGTGTGAAAATTTCTCTTACCACTCCGAAAGCTCTTGTTCTTTCATAACGCAGGTTTTCTCTTGCGCTGACCAAATCCCTGGCTTTTTTAAGGGTTTTTCTGATACGGTATTTTTTGAAGAAACTATTGTGAATACTCTTATTGAGCTCTTCCTCAGCTTTTTTTCTGATCAACTCTTCTGTCTTGCCTGAAATACTTTCAGCTGTAATAGCGGATTCAATATAACTTTTCAGAAGCCTTATGAATCCTGTAGGATCCTGAGTATAGGAGATACTTTCGAGCTTTAGTTCGCCAATGCATCTTTCTCCGAAATCATCTATATATTGATCTATTTCAAGTTTTAGTTTCTGTAAATTTTCTTCTGAATTCGTTGAAATGATTTGCCATATCTCGGAAGGGGAGGATGCGGCAAATAGTTCTTTCAGTTTCGGATCAGCAGAAATAATGGTAGCGATCTGTATGCTTCTATGTATAGGTTGTACGGAAATAATATCACTGCTGCCACATAACAGATCATTATGAATGTTAGGATTGCTGCTGATCTTGTATTGGGTACATTGCTTCTGAAGCATACCGAACCAGATCATTGCAAAAAAATCATTCAGTAATGGTGCTTTCCATTCGTTCAGAAGTGTTTTCTCAAACTTAATATATGCTTGCATCAGCTGATAAGAGCTCATGGAGTCATAATTCATCTGTTTATAAGTTGCAATGGTTTCATTTACAAGTTGTACAAATTGCTTTCTCCTCTTAGGAAGCGATAAATATCTGCCATACATCTGTGATGCCATTTTAATAATCCTCCACCATGCAGTGGTCCTGGATAATTGATAAGACTCAGGAATGTCAAAACGTTCCTTGACGCCCATCATCTTTTCCATAAATCTTGCATTGATACTATATCCAGGAAGCAAAGCCAGCATATGGTACCATGACTTCAGATTGTAATATACACGGCCGTTAATAAGTCCAAGCGTATTGGCAAATACGCTTTCATGTTCATTGATGATCTTTATGTCAACTCCCAGGAACTCTGCAAACAACCTATAAGCACCCTCGTATGATTTGCTGATGAATGAGAAGGTAAGTGGAGTGGTAACGCCAGGATAAGATTCAATTATATTGCTGTTGTCCCAGAGAATGTAATTGTCTTTTTTTACTTCATTTTTTTTTGTTTTTGTAACAGGTCTTGTCTGCAGCAGATATAATTGATTTTGTGAATAGGCAAATTCAATATCCTGAGTTTTTCCAAGTTCCTTTTCCAGTCGGGTTAGGGCTGCACTTATTTCTTTGATATTGTTTTCATTCAGAGTGGGGTTGTTTAGTTCTTCAAGACTCAGCGGTGCTGAAACAATACCCTTTCCTTTCATTCCATCAAATACCTTTTTGTTGGTTTTCTCAGCCAGTACTGATGAGTTATTGTGCTCTTTAACAAAATAGGTGTCAGCATTAAGTTCCCCCGATACTAAACCTTCTCCGAGACCATACACTGCATTGATAACTTTTGTTGTATGGTCACCGTCAATTGGATTAATGCCAAAGGCAACCCCAGCCACTTCAGCACCAATCATCTGTTGAACGATTACAGCGATCTTTCCAGAATAATGGATATTGTTGGCCTGGCAATAACTTTTTAGCCTCTCAGATTTTGCTGTCTGGTATACTTTGATGATATATTCTCCTAATAAACTTGATGGAACATATAAGAAACTTTCGAACATTCCTGCAAAGGAATAATCTGCTCCATCTTCACCAATTGCCGAAGATCTTACAGCAAAATATTCTGTGCCGCTCAACTGATCTACAATAGTAGCCGCAAATGTGTTAAGCCTTGAATCATCAACAACTGTTTGGTTGAATAAAGTAGTACTCAAGGTTTCATCAGGAATTACTACCCAGTCAGGAACATTAAATCCGCTGGCTTTCATCCTGAAAAGATTTTCAGCTTTGCCTCCGATTGTATACCGGCCGATAAGTTCCTGCTGATCGTGTCTGATGATGAACATCTCTTGCTGAGTTACAGGATCTCTCTGAGCATTGGAATTCCGCCCAACGTAAGATACATTGCTATGGTCCATAATCCACTTGTGATTTCAATAGTTTTTGCCAGCTTCTTATTTTTATTTTTGATAAAAAGAATAGCAGGAAAAGAAGATAGTATAAAAAAGATGATAAGCAGGTAAATAGGAGTAGTGCCGAGATTCGCATACGAAGCCGCGAGCAAGCTCAGGATTAGTGTTGCTGAAAGAGCTGCTATCCATAAAACTGTCGCTCTTGTGGGACCGAGCATTGATGAATAGGTGAGCACTCCTTTCTGTTCTTCTTCAGCAGGTCTAATTTTGCGACCGATTTCCAGAACAATACCATTCATAAAAGAAACTGTAAAAAAGAATATAAGACCTGCAGGTGGATTTGCACCAGCGAGTTTCCAATCCAGTCCGCTTGCGAAAACGTCTATGAGAGGCACTATCAGCATGTGTGAGATGACATACCATAGCTGATGTTTTTTCAGCCACTCTGCAATGAAAAATTCTTTTCCCATCAGGAGCAGATAGATTATAACTATTGTATAAATACTCCACATAGCAGGAAAACAAAAGGCCATTACAAATAACTGTGAAATGAAGGCCGCTATGGCCGTGATTTTTAGTTCACGAAAAGTGATAAGTCCTCTCGGTACGGGAAGATGTCTTCTGAATTTCGCATCATCATCAGCATCTTTAAATTCGTCAGAGATTCTTAGTAGAAGGAAAAGACTTATTGTTATGAATACTCCTGGAAGGAAAATGTCCATGGATACGAAGTCTGTAAGTCCTCTGCAGATGCGGGAATAGGAAATTGCAGAAAAGCTGAAAGCAGTGATAAGTAGCCCATGACCCGCAATTGGAAATCTTTCTTTCTGATATATATAAGACCTTTTCAGAAAGCTGGAATTGTTTTCTGTCGCCTTGCTGAATTCGTTTAATTGTGTTGTTGCCATTGTGTTAAAAAAGCACCCTGAATCTTTAAATTGATGCCATCGCTTAAAGCGATGGCATCAATCGGATTGATGTTATGATTTTACCTTTTTCCTCCCCAACTTTTTATGAGCGCCTGTAAAATGACCTGAGGATAATGCTGCTGCAATTGACAGCTCTCCTGCAAGCACAACAGCTCCGCATATCTCTGCAAATTTTCTGGCTTTCCCTTCACCGGCACAATCCATTAGTTCAAGACATTCTTTCTGAGTAGGCAGCGCTGTTCCACCACCTACTGTGCCTACAATGAGATTGGGTAAAGTAACGGATGCGTAGAGAGCGCCATCTTCTTTTTCTTCCATCCTGGTGATTCCGACAGCTGCTTCAGAAATGCAGGCCACGTCTTGACCAGTGGCAATGAACAAAGCTGTAAGACCATTGGCGATGTGTCCCTGAGCTCCTATAGCGCCGCTTTGTATCACTCCTACAGTTGATGTCCTCCAGTACTCAGCCATTGCTCTTGCAGTTGTTTTAAGCACGCTGGTAATTATGGATTCCGGAAGAATTATTTCAGCTGTAACCTTCTTGCCCCTTACATTGCTGAAGGAGTAGGCAGTAGCCTTTTTATCTCCGGAATAATTACTTTCAATGAACCAGAACTCCGGTTTTACAGGAGCATGTTCAAGGATGTATTGACAGATTTCATCGGTGCATAAGGTCACCATGTTCTGTCCTGCTGCATCGCCTGTAGAATATTCAAATATGAGTATAAGATGATTGCCTTCAATATTTGCTTTCAGGTCTATCAGCTTCGCATATCGACTGGTGTTTTCAGTGATGTGTCTGAAATGATCTGTCAGAGGAAGGACCCATGAAAGGAATGATCCCAGCTCGACAATAGTGTTGAACTTAAACACCGGACTTCTCTGGACACCTTCTACAAGACAGATCGATGTAGCTCCCCCTGCCAGATAGCAAGCCTTTGCTCCACGATGATAGGATGCTACAAGTGCTCCTTCGCTGGTTGCCAGAGGAATATAAAAGTCGCCGTTATCATCAGTGCCGGTTACCCTTAAAGGACCTATCACTCCGGTAGGAATCATAGACATTCCAATAAAGTTTTCAATGTTGCCTTCCAGCGTATTGAGATTATTAAACGAGTGCTCCCCATATAGCAGAGGAAGTGTTTTCCCTGTTTCAGAATAGATAAAGTTCCGTCTTTCGGTGGTGCCTTCTTCAGTAATCTTTAATTCAATCGGGAGTCTATCCTTTTCTGTATCTGAATTTTTGTTCAGATTTTCTTTGAGCTTTTCTATGATATCAAAAGAACCTATGTTTTTTAATCTGTTTCTAGTCTTTTCTGCGGATGAAGCCATTGATAAATAATGTTTTAGTGTAAAAAAATAGGATAGAGATAAAAATGTTCTGTTAATTAGGTTGTATACTAATTTAATAAAAAAGTCAGCTTACTACAATAACATGTATATGGTATTTTATGAGCATCTGATAGTTTCTTTTAAAGCCTTCATTATTATTGAAATATTCATGTCCTTATAAAACAGCTGAGCATGGGCAAATATTATTCCAGAGTATAGACATAGGTAGTATAGTTATGAATCTCAATGGTCTATCGATTGGTAATTGCCAGACAGTTATTTTTTTAATTTGTTCCCAAGAATTTATCTGGTAAAAGTGTAAAGTTTTATAATCAGCAGGTTTATTTTCCCTCCCTTCATCGAATATTCAGATGATTTTTCTGATTCCTAATGATATACGATCTTTTGCTGACTGTGTTGAACAGGATTATAAACTCAGTTTTTTTTTGTGTAGGTAAGTTTTTAAAATTCAGTCGGGTAACTGGTTTTTGTTGAGCCATCTTTGGAGATTTTTATCACTATTTTCCTAGTTTCCAGATCTTCAGGCATTCCTTCTTCCCCCTCTGTTTGACCGGATATTTCAAGTATAATTGTTTCACTATCTTTTATCTGAAATGACATTTCATGATATTCAGAATCAAAAGGAAATCCATATGATACGGTCAAAACGTTAGCCTCTTTGGAAGCTTCATCATATAGAAGAAGCAATCCATATTGCAGATTTTCGCCATTGCATATGAGGCTTGCTGAGCTGTCATGGAAGCATAAAACATCCACATAATAGGTCTCATATTTCCCAATATTCTGATAAGTTCTGTTATAATATCTTAAAAATTTAAGTAAGCTATCCTGAAAGGAACTGTCTTTAAGATAAATGTGGTCGAAATGATTCTGTGTGGATATGTATTTCACCGATTTGATCAGGGGTAATCTTAGTGTGTTTTTAAACCGGAGAAAGGTAGAGTCTTGTACTATATTATTAGCAGTAGAATCTTGTAGCATATACTTAATAGAATCTATATTTTGAACTAGAGAAGTGTTTGTCTCTTTAATTTCAGTATTTCTGTGGCAACTCAGAAAAATGCATAACGCAAATAGGGCTAAGGAGGGGTTCTGTATCAGTTTCATTTATATGTCCATCGATAGGTAATCTTTAACAATCTTTTCAAACTTAATGAATTCGTCAAAAGGAAAGTCATTTTGTCTGTTGGTACTGTAATTTCTATCTTTCATTAATAAGAAAGATTTTTTAACTGCAGATAAGCAATGATTACAAATCTTTTTAACGGTATTTCAAATTCTACAGCGGGGGTAAACTCTTTTATCTTTTCTCCATAAGTCTCTTTAAATCCTAGTACTTCAACGTGCAGCATATGTTTCCTCTCTTTTATTCTTCTTAGTTCAAATTTCTCCCCTCCAGGTTCGCCGGACCAAAAGAATGAAGCACTTTCCTGACCTTCGATCAGGTTGGATAATGCTTTAATAAAATCATAATAAGGATCACCAAATACATGTGTGATTGTTACTTCATAAGAATTTCCGCCAATAAAGATCCAGCATGTACTCCATCCGTGAGGATTCATTGTTAGAATAAGATCAATGTCGTCAGTGTTTTGCATGTTATTAAAAGATCCTTTATTATGTCTATTATTCAATCTGCTAGATGTACCATTAGCTAACAATAAAATAAGAAAATTTTACTCAGTGAATTATTCTGTGTGTACATGTAGTTATTCTGTAGTTTCGTTAATGGTTTATTTAGGAGAATTATAAGCTAGTTTTTTATGGTGATACTAAATTAAAATAACACCCTGGCTTTGGTCTCAAGCTAAAGCCAGGGTGAAAGATTTGGATATTCATGGAGTAACTATAATTGCGTCTGATAAAAAAGATTATTTAAGTAGTATTATTTCAGATACATTATAGTAATCATCGCCACTTATATGAAGCATGTACGTGCCAGCATTGATGTTTTTTAAGTCAAGCACATGAGTTCCCTGTGCTGTTGGTAAAATATAATTTATTAAAGTTTCGCCAACTGAGTTAAGTAGCTTAAGATTAATGTCTTTCTTAATTAACCCTTCATGAAATTCTATATTGACAGTACCAGATGAAGGAACAGGATATAAATTAACTTTTGAGATAGTCTTTTTGTCTTTTACATCAGTGCAGACAACCATATTGACTTCAATAGCTTTGATATCAGAACAAACTCCTGAAGTATCAGTTTTCTTTATATAATAAATACCCTCCTTAGTTATAAACTCAGGATCATTTAATGTTACACTTGCATTTATATCTTTCCAATAGGTAACATTTCCTTCTATATCGTTCCGATCAATATAAGCAGCTGTTAAATCCGTTGAAACACCTGAGCAAATCTCGATATCAAAAGTCTCAAGATTAGGAGTCTGATAAAATTTGACTTGAACAGGAGCTGTGCTTGAGCATAAAGAGGTGGTTGTTGTTTTTCGTATATAGTAAGTTCCGGGTTCTTTGATGGCGTCATATCCTATGACTTGAATAGTACCAGCGGCATCCTTCCAATATGAAGCTCCCCCTTCTGTATTGTTAAGATCTATATATGCATTCCTTAAACTGGCCTTTGTTCCGCCGCAAATAAGCTGATCTGTGGTTTTAAGATCAGGGTAGAGATGTGAAATGACGTTTATAGAAGTTATATCTTTACAATTCTCCTTACTTGCCTTTTTTATATAATAAACTCCGGGAGCTGGTGCAGCTTCTGGTTTATCCAAGAGTACTGAGGTTTCTTTATCTAACCAGTAAGAAATGCTCCCTGGAGTATTGTTTATGTCAGTCAAAGATTTGGTTATGTTTGCGAGTTGACCTTCGCATACTTTAACATCTGTAGAATATATCAAAGGCTTAGGGTGAAAACCAACATTGATACTTTTTTTATCCGAACAACCTTTATCTGTTGTCTTTAATACATAATATGTTCCATTTTCCAAAACGGTTCTGTTAGATTTAATTAATGTATTAATGTCCTTCCAGAAAGTTACATTTCCATTAGTAGATTTAATATCACTATAGTAGTTTGTTAAATCAATTTCATTTCCTGTGCAAATTGTGTCAGGCTGAATGACTGTTAAATCAGGAGTGAGGTTTATAGAAAGGTCACTGTTGTTGTCAGGGGATTTTATATCTGGATTTGAGGCTTTAACCCGAATCCTGTATGCAGTTCCTATTATGCAATCATGTGGTATGGTTGCCATAATATTTCCTGTGTACACAGACTTGAGATTGCCGATTATTAATGGATCCGAAAAGTCTCCATTTTTATCTGATAGTTCTGCAGTGAATGTATTCTTTGAATCCAGCAGACATTCAGTGGTATAGGTTACCTTTATAAGAGATCCTTGGCAATATTCCCCTGTGAAGGGAAGCATTGTTAGCATAGGTTTCTTTATAATGACATCAGTTTCAGTAGAACTTGTTAACGATAAATCATCTGAACCTATCCGTATCTTTCTTGCTCCGTTAGTATTTAAAGAATCCGGAAATGAAATGCTAATTTTATTGTCCGACGTATTTGACATGGTTCCGATCTCAATTGGTCTTGCAAAGTTGCCTTGGTTATCTGATAATTGGGCTGTATACCTTTTTGCAGGATCAAGGTATTGACTTAAAATGTGTAAATCTAGCGTAGATCCTGCGCAAATCGGAGAAGGTAAACTTTCTGTAATGATTCGTTGCTGAAACACATTATTAATCTTAGTTATAAAAGGATCAGATCCTCCGTAACTGATTACATTATCTTTGTTATAACTGAAATTAAAGGATTCGTTAAATAAACCTACTGTATAAAGATTTCCAAACCTGTCAAAGGTTGCATCTGTTGCTCTGTCCAAACCTTTACCACCACATGTTTTAATCCAAACGAAATCTCCATCTACATTCATTTGTGATACATATAAATCCTTATCTTTTCGTTGCCAAGGAATCTTAAATGATCCTATTGTTCCGGAAAGTCCGCCAATTATATATATATTATCATTATTTATTAGTAGCCTACCTGAAACATCATTATCTGCTGAAAAAATTTTTTTTGCCCACAATAGATTTCCTGATGCATTAAACTTACTTAAGAAAACTCCATAGCCCGTTATTGCCGTTGTTCCAAATTTTATAGAGTTGTTAATGTTGCCTATTAAGTATACATTATCTTGGCTATCCAAGTTTATATCATTAATTCCGCCACCAGTTCCAATATTAAAAATACTCAAAATCGTCCCTGTAGAATCAAGGTTAGCTAAGAAATTTCCAGTATTACTCAATGTGAAATTATTAAATTGTACAGCTCCTGAGTTATTTCCGACGAGCCATATATTTTCGTTTTGAGTCAAGGTGAATTTGAATAGAGAATAGGTACCTGTGGTAGGTTGACTAACCCAGTTAAGCGAACCATTCGGGTTTAATTTAATGATGGCAGGGCCTATATTAACAATCTTTCCATCTACATTTACTGAAGAGGTAAAATTGCCTGAAAAATAAATGGAACCGTTCTTTCCAATTTTTATAGAACTGTTGTTGTTGGAGCCTAATTTTTTCGCCCATTGTATTTTCCCTGCTGAGTTATATTTCGCAATAAATATTTCTGTGGTATTAGAAGTTAAATTAATTGTATCCAATGTAGTGTTGGAAGTAAATGATCCTAAAACAATTAAATCATTCTTGTTGTCTACTTTAACACCCAGTACATTATTGTAAGCACCTGTCATCCGAATCAAAGACAATGCCTGGCCTTGGTCATCATATTTAACAATAATTCCAGTTCGTCTGGATGATCCTGGAGAATATAAGTAATCATAGTTTATAGAAAGGCCATGACACCCTCCGGCATAGATATAGCCTAATGAATCGACAGTAACAGAGTTAAAGACATCTTCTACTGTAGTTCCTGAGCCTGATGCCCCATATCCTTGTTTTACCCATTCCCATTCAGGGGCACTGGAAGCTTCAAAGTAAAAAGGAGCTGACATTCCATAACATCCTTGTGTGTTTATTAAGGAAACTGTATAATTTCCATTTGATGTAGCAAAGTAGGTATTACTGGTAGCTCCATTTATAGGCACACCATCACGATGCCACTGAAAAGAGCCATTTGTATATAATATACACATCAGGTAATTGCCTTCCCGAACTATTTCTGGATCAGGATTGTAGCTATAGGACACGTTGGCGGATGCAGAAGCTTTGCAACCATTTACCGAAACAGTTACTGTATATGTGCCTGCATATTCAGTAAATGTCGAGTGTCTTGCAATAACTCTACCACTCGCAGAGAAGTTGTATGGACCAGTCCATGTATAAGTTGCTCCCGCAATCTCGTTAGCCTGCATCTCAAAGTTTGGACCGGGTATGCACATAAACGGACTGTTATTGCTAGTAATTTCTGCAACAGGAATGGGAGTTACTGTAATAGGGACAAATGAATTAATGTCATTACAACCATCAACTTTTGTTGTCAAAAAATAATTTCCTTTAACCGGAGTAGGAATTACTGGATTCTGGATATCAGAACTAAATAAATTAGGTCCCGACCAGTGGTAAACTGCGTTGGGGGCCGGTGAAGCAAAAAGCTGAGCAGGAGTATTAACGCAAACTGCTCCGGAGTTCCAAGCTTTTATATAGTTAATCAGAAGATTAATTCCATTGTCACTTCCCGTGATTGAAGGAGTGGTAGATACAATGCGAAGTCTGTATTGATAACCTGCTTTTATCTCTGTAGGTATTGTTACGGATATGCTTCCTGCTAATGTATCTGCAATGGATCCTACAATTGTCGGCGATAAAAAACTCCCGGAAGAATCAGATAGTTGGACTTGAAATGAATTTCCGTTGTTAAATTTACCTTGCTTGGTAAATGGTAAATTGAATGTTTGGCCGGAACAGAAAAAGTTTAGTTCAGGATTTCCGGTATGTATCTGAATATCGGGACCATATTTAGCTATAAATATATCATCGTTTTGGCTATTTTTAGTTAGAATGGTATTGCCAAATTTCGTATTAAGATTGCCTTGTCCTCCGGATGTGTAATCCAAGGTTCCTGATATAAAAATATTACCGGTATTATCAATGTCCAGCCCAGAAGCAATTTCATAATCAGGACCTCCCATAGAAGTTTTAGATAAAAGAGTGCCAGCGTTGTCAAACTCTACAAGAAAAAGATCATCATAGTTAGCTCCTGAAAGGACCTGATTATTGTCAAAATCCAATGATTTTGAGAAGTGGCCAAATAATACTATTGTGTTTTTAGTTTTATTTACACGAACCTTTTTGCCTTCACTCCACCAGCCAGGACTGCCTGCTTGCTTTACCCAAATGGCCGAACCTGAGCTTGAATATTTGGCTATAAATACGTTATAATAGTCAAAATTACCAGATACAGGAACTACAGGAGAAAGAGCCCCAAATATCACAGGTTTGTTGCTCCTTAATCTTCCGGTTATATAAATGCTGCCATCGTTATCTATGTCCAGATCGAATGGATTTACACCAGAAGTTGTCATTCGATTTACCCAGATCAACTCCCCATCAGAGTTGTACCTTGCCAGAAAAGCCCCTCCGTTTGTGTAGGAGTAAGTTCCGATTGAAATGTTTGTCGAGAAAGATCCTACAATTGTGCTATTCCCATTTCTATCTGTATATATCCCCCTTGAACCATCAGTAGAAATTCCTCCCCCTGATCTAACCCATTTGTTTACTCCTGAAGGATCAAATTTTGCAATGAAAAAATCTATGCCACCATAAGATTTAATAGGGCCAGAGCCAAAGTCAATTGTGCCAGAAAAGTCACCAGTTAAATAAACGTTACCTAGGTCGTCAATATCTAAATAATATTTTGACGTTGTGGTGATATTCTTTGTGACTTTCCATATAGATGTTCCATCAGGTTTGTATTTATTTAAAAAAATAATACCATAGCCATAGCCAGCTACATAAATATTACCATCATTATCAACTTTAACGTCAGTTCCGGCATCTCCTCCGCTAAGGCTTAAATCTGATTTTACCCACACGACTTTTCCTGTAGGGTCATATTTGCATATAAATGCATCGAGCCCCCCACCAGTAGGGCTTATGGAATAAGGGGCAAATTCTGCAGGTCCGATTATACCTCCGGTAACATAACTGTTACCAGCTCCATCAACATAAACAGCTTCACCTTGATCAAAAGAAGTTCCTCCTGGGTTATGTGCCCATTGCCAATTTTGGGAAAACAGACTTGTGCTAAGAGTGAAACAAGTTAAAAAAAGAAAAAAGTTTTTCATGCTAAAATTGTTTAAAATGAATCACTTCGAATCTACCTTCGAAATGTAAAAGAAGCTTTGACTATTACAAGTTACAAAAAAAAGCAGAGTTAATTGGATAAATAATGTCCTTGTAAGCTATGAGCTTCAAGATCAGGTGGAAATATATTGCATTTAAGATATATTGAATAAGGTTATAGATGTTATTCATGGTGTCTCTACAATCATTTACATAATCAAAATTTTCCCCTAACTTGCCTCCTTTAAAATAAAATTCACTCCGTGCAACAACTCCCATCCAACCTCCATAAAAAACTATCTGCAGCCATCACCGCTTATGATAAAAGCGAAGCAGAGAGCATAGCTTATATACTGATGGAGCATTTCTGGAATCTGACTAAGACGGATGTACTGCTCAATCAATGGACAACAGAAGTTAATGAAGAACAACTCACTTCATTGATCAATAGAGTTAATACAGCAGAGCCTGTCCAATACATTACAGGGGGGACCTGGTTTTATGACAGGAAATTCAAAGTCAATAAAAATGTGCTGATTCCGAGGTTTGAAACGGAAGAACTTGTACATCTTATCATCAACGAACATAAGAAGGAACAAGATCTTCGTCTGTTGGATGCCTGTACAGGCAGTGGATGTATAGCGATAAGTCTCAGCGCAGAGTTGAATACAGCACAGACTTTTGCCGTTGATATCAGCACTGAAGCATTGAAGACAGCAAAAGCAAATGCCGACCTGAATAAAACCCCTATTAATTTTATCCAAGATAATCTTCTAAGTCCTGATTTAGAAAAGCTTCCTGAGAGTCTTGATGTTCTGGTCAGCAATCCGCCCTATGTGAAAGAAAGTGAAAAATCACTGATGCATTCCAATGTGCTTGATTATGAGCCTCACCTTGCCCTATTTGTTGAAGATGATAATCCGCTGATTTTTTATAAAGCCCTGGCAGGGCTTGGAAAAAAACTCCTGAAACCAGGAGGGAAAATCTATTTTGAAATCAATGAGCAGCTTGGAAAAGAAACTGCAGATGTCCTTAGATCTTTTGATTTTCAGAATATTCGAATCATTAAAGATTTGAATGGAAAAGATAGGATAGTGGCAGGAGAAAAAAATAATTGAACAAATTGTGTCCTTTAGGCTTATGCATTAGAATAAGTTTAATTAAAATAAGCATTAGCCATTGGAAAATCCTGTCCATCATGTAAATCCATTATTGATTACTACCTATAGTGGATTGATTAACAGTTACAATGTTTTTAATGCTTAATCCTGGTTTAATTTGGATAGGAATTAAAATTAACTTATTTTTACTTTCAAGCGACTTTAGGGGTGCCGGAAAAGGCTGAGATCATACCCTTGGAACCTGATTCAGTTAACACTGACGAAGGGAAAAGTTAAAGACCTCTCCTCTTTATCTCCAAACTCCTGAAATCGTTGCAATACAACTAAATTCCAAATAAATGGAAGTGATTGTCAACAACGAAAGAACACCAATTACATCAAACAAGCTTAGCGCTCTGTTGGACCAGCTAAACATCAAGGAATCCAAAGGCGTAGCAGTAGCTATCAATGACAGAGTTTTACCCAAGAAACACTGGCCAACTCAAACCCTCAAAGATCAGGACAAAGTAACAATTATCAGAGCCACGCAAGGAGGCTGATTCTTTATATTTTAACCATTTTAATATGAGAAAAGACAAAATTCCATCAGCAGAAAGCATCACAAGAGATCCATATACAGGGTCACGTAAAATCTATGTGAAAGGTACTTTCCATGATATAAAGGTGGCAATGAGAGAGATTTCTCTGACTGATACTGTTTTTAAATTCAATAACAATAAAACAGAGAAAAATCCTGCTGTCACAGTATACGATACCAGCGGACCCTACACAGATCCGGATGTTCAGATAGATGTTAAAAAAGGTCTTCCAAGACTTCGTGAAGAATGGATTCTTAAAAGAGGTGATGTAGAAGAACTTTCTGAAATATCTTCAGATTATGGTAAACAGAGATTCTACAATAGCGAACTTGATCACCTTCGTTTCGAACATATTAAAAAGCCGCTAAAGGCTAAGAAAGGTCATAATGTAAGTCAGTTGCATTATGCTAAAAAAGGTATCATTACTCCTGAAATGGAGTACATCGCCATCCGCGAAAATCAAAGAATACAGGAAGTGCAGAACCTTGGCTGTCAGCATGCTGGTCACAGCTTCGGCGCTAATACTCCTAAAGGTTTTATCACTCCTGAATTTGTAAGAGATGAGATCGCTGCAGGTAGAGCTATCATACCAAATAACATCAACCACCCTGAAAGTGAACCGATGATCATCGGTAGAAACTTCCTGGTGAAAATCAATGCCAACATCGGTAACTCTGCTGTAACTTCAAGCATAGAAGAAGAAGTTGAAAAAGCTGTATGGGCTTGCAGATGGGGAGCTGATACCATCATGGACCTTTCTACAGGAAAGAATATTCATGAAACAAGAGAGTGGATCATAAGAAATTCTCCTGTACCTATCGGTACTGTACCAATCTACCAGGCACTTGAAAAAGTAAATGGTAAAGCAGAAGACCTTACCTGGGAAATCTTCAGAGATACTTTGATCGAGCAGGCTGAGCAAGGGGTGGATTACTTCACTATTCACGCAGGTGTACTTTTAAGATATGTGCCGCTTACTGCCAAAAGAGTAACAGGTATCGTGTCAAGAGGTGGCTCTATTATGGCGAAATGGTGTCTTGCGCATCATAAAGAAAACTTCTTATATACCCACTTCGAAGAGATCTGCGAAATCATGAAAGCTTATGATGTTGCATTCTCTCTTGGTGATGGTCTGCGTCCAGGCTCTATTGCTGATGCAAACGATGCTGCTCAGTTTGGTGAACTTGAAACACTTGGAGAGCTGACAAAAATTGCCTGGAAGCATGATGTACAAGTAATGATCGAAGGTCCTGGTCACGTGCCAATGCACCTTATCAAAGAAAACATGGATAAGCAGTTGAAAGAATGCCATGAAGCGCCTTTCTACACGCTTGGTCCATTAACTACAGATATTGCCCCGGGTTATGATCATATCACTTCAGCTATCGGTGCTGCAATGATAGGCTGGTTTGGCTGCGCAATGCTTTGTTATGTTACCCCAAAAGAACACCTTGGTCTTCCAAATAAGAAAGACGTTAAAGACGGTGTAATTACTTATAAAATTGCAGCACACGCTGCCGACCTTGCCAAAGGTCATCCGGGAGCTCAATACCGCGATAATGCATTGAGCAAAGCAAGATTTGAATTCAGATGGGAAGATCAGTTCAACCTTTCTCTTGATCCGGATACTGCAAGAGAATTCCATGATGAAACACTTCCTGCTGAAGGTGCTAAAGTTGCCCACTTCTGCTCTATGTGCGGACCGAACTTCTGCTCTATGAAAATTACTCAGGATGTTCGTGATTTTGCAGAAAAACAAGGGTTATCAGAACAGGAAGCACTTGAAATCGGAATGAAGGAAAAGTCAGCCGAGTTCACGAAAACAGGAGGAGAAATCTACATATAGATTTCCCTGAATGCATGCAACTCATTGTCATAACGAATGAACAACCTTTAAGAAGGGAGCATGATTTACTTCATGCTCTCTTTGAAGAAGGTCTGGAAGTTTTGCATATCAGAAAACCCTTTAGCGCTCTTCATGAAGTGGAGTCTTATGTACAACGGGTAAATCCTGTATACTACAATAGAATCTCTGTTCATAGAATGCCTGAAATTGTTGAAAGGTTTCCTTTGCGAGGTTATCATTTCAGTTACGATGCATTCAAAGAAAGCAATGTAGATATAAAACTGATACATAAACTCCGGCAAGACCATCGTTTGATCAGTTGCTCCTGTCATTCTGTTGAAGATCTGAAAGCAGCTAAAGAAATAACGGATTATCAGTTCATCAGTCCGCTGTTTGACAGTATCTCAAAGACAGGGTACAAGGCAGGAATAGACCTCCATGAGTTAAGCAGGTTTCTGGCAGAACACAATACTGCGACATTCGGATTAGGTGGAATGGATGAGCAAACCATTCATCATCTTAAGAATACAGGATTAAGCGGGGCTGTTGTATTGGGGATTATCTGGAAGCAGTTTGCTGAAGATGCAGATGTAAAAAAAGCAGTTCAAAGATATATATTGCTTAGAGAAACGATAGCCCAAGTGGCTCAGTAAGAATGAACAGAATAAGAACAAAAGTTCTTTCCATTGCAGGATTTGACCCAAGTGCAGGAGCAGGAGTTCTTGCGGATATCAAAACTTTTGAATCGCATAAAGTTTATGGTTTTGGAGTGGTATCATCCTTGACGGTTCAGAATGAAAAAGAATTTCTTTCCAATCAATGGATTCCTGTTGATGCAATACTTCAGCAAATCGATGTGTTGTTGAAAGAACACAAAGTGGAGTTTGTCAAAATCGGATTGGTAGAAAGTTATGATGTTCTTCTGAAGCTTACTGAAGCGCTGAAAGGCTATAATCCCAAGATAAAAATTATCTGGGATCCTGTGATAAAAGCCAGTGCAGGTTTTACATTCCATGAAGATCAGAATCAAGAGAAAATAAGTAAAGCGTGTTCGGCTCTGCACATGATCACACCTAACTGGCAGGAAATACAATTCCTTGTTCCTGAAAAAGATCCGATGGAAGCGGGCAAATACCTTAGCAGATTTTGCAATGTTTATCTTAAAGGGGGGCATAATAGTAAAGATGAAGCAAGGGATTATCTGTTTTCAATGGATGGAAAAGTTTTTCCTTTTAAACCTAAAACGATAGTTGAATATCCTAAACATGGCTCCGGTTGTGTGCTGTCATCTGCCCTTACAGCAAATCTGTCCAAAGGTTATCCTTTAATAAAGGCCTGTATTAGAGCTAAAGACTACATTACAAAGTTCCTTGCAAGCAATCAAACCTTGCTGGGGAATCATAAAGGTTAAACTAACATGCGGATTTCAAGATTACATTATATAACACAAGATAATATTCCAGGCTATACTCATGCTCAACTTGCTGAAGAGGCATGCAAGGGTGGTGCAGACTGGGTACAGTTGAGAGTAAAGGGTAAAGGTACATCGGAGTGGAAAAAGATTGCGGAGGAGACGCTTGCTGTTTGTCAGAAGTACAATGCAAAACTCATCATTAATGATAATGTGAGGATTGCGAAAGAGATAGGTGCTGATGGTGTTCATTTGGGAAATGATGATATGCATCCTGAAGAAGCTAGGGAAAAGCTGGGGGAAAAGTTTATCATAGGAGGAACTGCCAATACTTTCTTTCACCTCGAATCCAAATTCCGGTTTGCAGATTATATCGGACTTGGTCCTTTTCGTTTCACCAGTACAAAGGAAAAGCTTAGTCCTGTGCTTGGTGCTGAGGGGTACAAGCAGATCCTTAGTTCATGCAAGAGTTCAGGGATAGATATTCCGATCATTGCTATCGGAGGAATAAAGGAAGATGATCTTGATGGAATTTTCCAAACGGGCATTTATGGAGTAGCTATCGCTTCAATTGTCAATGCTGCTGAAAACAAAGCTGCAGCAATGAAGAATTTTATTCAGCGTTTAGAAAAAGTGTCGCTTCAATAACTAATAATATGAAACCACTGGTAATTGCAGGCAAAACATTCAACTCAAGGCTTTTTACAGGTACAGGTAAGTTCTCTTCAGGTAAGCTGATGCAGGATGCTCTGCTGGCCTCTGGCTCAGAACTTGTTACTGTTGCTTTAAAGCGTGTCGATTTGAAAAAACAGGAAGATGAAATTCTTCCTTATCTGAATCATAGTCAGTTCAATTTATTACCCAATACTTCCGGAGTCAGAAATGCTAAAGAAGCCATCTTTGCTGCTCAGCTGGCAAGAGAAGCTCTGGAAACAAACTGGCTTAAACTTGAAATACATCCTGACCCTAAATACCTTCTTCCGGATCCTATTGAAACATTAAAAGCTGCGGAAGAACTGGTAAAACAAGGGTTTATCGTATTACCATACATCAATGCAGATCCTGTTCTTTGTAAAAGGTTGGAAGAAGTCGGAACTGCTGCGGTAATGCCATTAGGTTCTCCTATTGGCTCTAATAGCGGCCTGCAGACGAAGGCTATGCTTGAAATTATCATTGAGCAAAGTAAAGTTCCGGTTGTAATCGATGCAGGTATCGGCGCTCCGAGCCATGCTGCAGAAGCTCTTGAAATGGGAGCAGATGCTGTTCTCATCAACACGGCCATGGCTGTTTCAGCTGATCCTGTGAAAATATCGGTTGCATTTAAAATGGCTGTGGAAGCGGGAAGAATGGCTTTTGAAGCCAAAATGGGCAAATCGGTAAAGGAAGCAGTAGCGAGCAGTCCTCTTACAGCATTTCTTGACGAATTATAAATATGAACAGCTTTCTCAACGTTTTTGAAAGATATTCATGGGAAGAGGTGAAGACAAGCATCTATGCTAAAACAGAAGCAGATGTGCGCATTGCTTTGACGAAAAAGAAACGTGATCTTGAAGATTTCAAGGCATTGATATCTCCTTCTGCCGTCCCTTTCCTTGAAGAAATGGCAAGGCTCAGCAGAGAACTGACGCTGAAAAGATTCGGAAATACGATTCAGATGTTCGTGCCAATGTATCTTTCAAACGAATGTCAGAACATCTGCACTTATTGTGGTTTCAGTCTTGATAATCCCATGAGGAGGACAACCCTTACGGAAAAACAGATTGAGAAAGAAATTCAAGTAATCAAATCCTACGGATACGACCATATTCTTCTTGTTACAGGAGAAGCCAACAAAACGGTAGGCGTTGATTATTTTGAAAAAGCAATCAAGCAGATAAGACCTCACTTTGCCAACATCTCTATGGAGGTACAACCTCTGGATCAGGACGAATACGAAAAGCTTCTTCCTCTTGGTATTCATGGGGTATTGGTTTATCAGGAGACCTATCACGAGGAAAATTATAAATTCCATCATCCAAAAGGAAAAAAATCAAACTTCGAGTACAGACTTGATACTCCCGATCGCTTAGGAAGAGCAGGCGTTCATAAAATCGGACTTGGTGTATTGATTGGTCTTGAAGACTGGAGAACAGACTCTTTCTTTAATGCTCTTCATCTAGATTATCTCGAAAAGACTTACTGGAAAACCAAATACAGCGTTTCTTTCCCGCGTCTTCGTCCTTACGCAGGAAAAGAGCCGAAAGTAGACATGTCTGACAGAGAGCTCGTGCAGCTGATCTGTGCGTATAGAATTTTTAACGAAGAGTTGGAGTTGACTATATCTACAAGAGAAAGCGAGAAATTTAGAAACAACATCATTAAATTAGGAATCACTACTGTGAGTGCCGGTTCTAAAACAGATCCGGGAGGTTATGCATCCAATACCGATGCTTTGGAACAATTTGAAATTTCTGATGAAAGGACCCCTCAGGAAGTCGCTTCGATGATTAAAGATCAGGGATATGAGGTCGTCTGGAAGGATTGGGACCAGGCTTTGTAAGTTGTAAGTCATAAGTGATAAGTTTTAAGTTAAAGCAGAAAGCACAAAGCTTAAAGTACTTGGCTGGCGTTTTGTGGAGGAAGATACGCTTTCCTTTGTCATCCTGAGCTTGCGAAGGATCTGCGTTTTTAAATAAAGTCAGATTCCTCGTTCCTCGGAATGATAATTTGGATCTAGCATTCATATAGTCCTTGCTTGAAGCGAGGATTTCTGAGAAAAGGATTGGAACGCTTTTTTTTAACTTGAAAAGCCGAAAACTGATAATTATTCTGAATCAAGAGTATTGCGACGACGATCTTGTGATTATTTATTACCTGATACAACAATAATTAATATTGAAATGATGTTCAGCAGCGAAGAACTAAGAAGATATAACAGGCACATCATTCTGCCTGAGTTGGGAATGGAAGGACAGCAAAAGCTAAAGGCTGCAAAAGTAGCAGTTATCGGCGCAGGTGGACTTGGTTGTCCGCTTCTGATGTATCTTGCAGCCGCAGGTGTAGGAACGTTAGGTGTTATTGATGGTGATATCATAGAAGAAAGTAATCTTCATCGTCAGGTGCTTTACAATCAGGAAGATGTTGGAAAGTCTAAAGTTGAAACTGCTGCTGAAAAGTTAAGAAAATCAAATCCTTTTATTAATGTCATTGCGATTCAGGAAACACTTACTTCTGAGAATGCATTAACAATTCTTGGGAATTACGATATCATAGTAGACGGAACAGATAATTTTTCTACGAGATATCTTTCCAATGATGTTTCTGTTATCCTGAATAAACCGCTTGTATCTGCTTCCATCTTTAAATTTGAAGGACAGCTATCAGTATATAATTATCAAGGCGGACCATCCTATCGCTGCCTTTTCCCGGAACCTCCTGGCCCTGGTGAAATGCCATCCTGCTCAGAAGCGGGCGTAGTGGGTGTACTGCCGGGAGTATTGGGTACTTTACAGGCCAATGAAGTTATTAAAGTTATCACAGGAATAGGAGAGCCGCTTTCCGGGAAATTGTTAATCTTCGATTTGCTCACTTTAAGATCCTCGACTATTGCATTTCAGAGAAATGAAGAGAACTTCTCTATCACTAGTCTTGGTAATTATGATTTCAACTGCGAAATCCCTGAGCTTGAATTTGAACCCGGTTATAAAGAACTGACTGTGCAGGAGCTTAAAGCAAAGCTGGATAAAAAAGAGCAGGTCTTTTTGCTTGATGTGCGGGAAGAATATGAATATGAGATCTGTAACCTGGGAGGTAAGCTTATACCCGTAAATAGAATTCAACAGCAGGTAGATCAGATTCCGGATAATGTACCGGTGGTAGTATATTGTCATCTTGGAATGAGAAGCGCAATGGTTGTTAAGTTTTTAACGGAAGAATTTGGCTTTAAAAATTTATACAACCTGGAGGGAGGGATTCATGCGTGGTCCAAACAAATTGATTCTAATGTACCTGTGTATTGAACTATTCTTAAAAAGATAGAATTGATACTTAATATGTTTCCGGCTTAAATGAATTATAAAAGGGGAAAAATCCAATTTATTTATTGTTAAATAGCTTTTTATATTGAAAAAATTAAATTAATTTTGGCCGGCAAATAGATACTTTAAATTTATTTGCAATGTCTCTAGATTCTTCTAAATTCCTTTTTGAGGCCTTAACATACGACGACGTATTGTTATTACCTGCGTTCTCGGAAATCCTTCCACGCGAAACAAGTACAGTATCTCAACTTACCAAGAATATACAAATCAATATTCCGTTGGTGTCTTCCGCTATGGATACAGTCACTGAATATGAAATGGCAATTGCTATGGCTCACCTGGGAGGTATTGGATTTATTCACAAGAATATGTCCATTGAAAAGCAGGCCGATCAGGTAAAAAGAGTAAAACGTTCAGAAAGCGGTATGATTCTGGATCCTATCACTTTAAGTGAAGATGCTACTCTTGGAGATGCTCTGCAGATCATGGAGGAGTTTAAAATCGGAGGTATTCCGGTTATCAAGGGAGATGGAGTTCTTGCTGGAATTTTAACCAATAGAGATTTAAGATTCGAAAAGACAAGAAGTAAAAAGGTCAGTGAGATCATGACCAAAGAAAATCTGATCACTGCAAATGAAGGGATAGATCTTATAAAGGCTGAAGAAATTCTACAGGAATTCAAAATCGAAAAATTGCCAGTTGTTGATAAAAACTATAAGTTAATAGGATTAATCACATATAAAGACATCCTTAAGAAAAAAGGAAGACCAGAGGCTTGCAAGGACCAGTTAGGAAGATTAAGATGCGGTGCCGCAGTTGGTGTAACTCCCGATCTTATAGACAGAATTAAAGCTCTTGTAAAAGCAGGAGTGGATCTTATAAGTCTTGATACTGCACACGGACACTCAATATATGTAATCCAGGCTGTAGAAAAAATAAAAACAGAGTTTCCGAACCTTGAAGTGGTTGCAGGTAATGTAGCAACAGGGGAAGCGGCACTTCGCCTTGCAGAGGCAGGAGCGGATGCCGTGAAGGTAGGGATAGGACCTGGTAGTATCTGTACTACACGTATTATTGCAGGTGTTGGTATGCCTCAGCTTTCAGCAGTTTATGAATCTGCAAAAGCAGTTGAAAAATTGAATGTGCCAATCATTGCTGACGGAGGTGTAAGATTTTCAGGAGACATTGCTAAAGCAATAGCCGGTGGTGCTAGCAGCGTAATGGTTGGTTCTCTGCTGGCGGGAACTGAAGAGGCACCGGGTGAAGTAATCATATACGAAGGAAGAAAATTCAAATCCTATAGAGGTATGGGATCTCTGGAAGCTATGGAAGATGGATCAAAAGACAGATATTTTCAGGATGCAGAAGATTCGGTGAAAAAACTTGTTCCAGAGGGGATCGTTGGAAGGGTTCCATACAAAGGCCTCGTATCAGAAGTTATTTACCAGATGATTGGTGGTCTTAAAGCAGGTATGGGATATTGTGGAGCAAAAGATATAGACGCACTCAAGAAAGCCAAATTCGTAAAAATTACAGCTGCCGGAGTTAAAGAAAGCCATCCTCACGATGTTCATATTACCAGAGAGGCTCCGAACTATAGTTCCAGATAAAAAAACAAAATTTGTAAACCTTTTAGTATTTTCACCTTTTGTGTCATTGTTTTAATAATGATTCAAAAGGTGATTTGCCTGAAAGGGATTAAAAGTTGAATTAAAAGAAATTTTTTTAAACTCAAAGGATCTCTGATTTCGAATGTCTGTTAAAGGTTATTTTAAACTTTACCTGATAATTTCAATTGTCAGTTGGTTAGCCTTGGTTGTAGGGGACCTTCTGACATTATATTCATTAAGTCATGTTTTTGATTTTTATCTGACAGACTTCTGGAGAAATGTGCTTCTTACAAGTTTTTTTCTATTTACTTTCCTTCTGTTTAAGATAAATATTGGCCAGAAAAAGAGCTCTAATTTTATAGAGATGCTCTGGCAGGTATTCATATTCGGAGCTACAACTATTCTTATTAGTTTGCTGGTCAAGTTTATGCTGTTTTTGTTCGGCACCCCTGTTTTTAAGAAGAACCTGCTGTTCAATAACCTCATATACCATTTCAACATAGCATTGGTGACAATTTTTCTTGCCAATGGATTTTATGTATGGAAAAAAATGATTCTGTATCAGAAGAGCAAACAGCTCAATATGATATGGCTCGTATTCGAAATGCTGGCTCTGTTAAGCATGCTTTCCAATTTTGCCTATTTCGATATCTTTAATTTCAAGATATACCTGTACGCAATTCCGCTTTTCCTTTTCGGAATGATACTTTCTTTTAATCTTAAATGGGTAGCATTCCTGAATTATAAGCAAAAATGGCAGAGTATTTTGCTGATTGTGCTGATCATTGTAATTGGTTTTACCTTTTTGCAGCAGATTTATGAACAGCATTTTGGGACCATCCTTATTATAGACCTTGCTCAGAACCTGTTTATTGGAGGCGTTTCTTCCTTTATCCTATTAAACTGCTTTTCAGCGCTGCTTGTGTTATTATTCAATCTTCCCACATCCTCTGTTTTCGAACAGAAATTTGGCGAGGTAATGATCTTTCAAAAGCTGAGTCAGTCAATTCAGCTGGGAAATAAGGAAGATGAAGTACACGAAATTTTGATTGACAGTAGTTTGAGTACCATTTTTGCAAATGCTGGTTGGCTGGAGATTGTGGATGAAAAAGGTAATTTTAAGGCGTTTATCAACAAAGGGATAAGCGAAATTGATGTTTTTGAGATTAAAAAAGTCTTAAGGAAAAATCACTTTAATATTGATAATCAACCACAATATATAAAGGATGCTAAAAGTCTGGAGCATTCGGAAAGAATTCAGAAACTTCCTTTCAAATCCCTGCTGATTATCCCTTTATATAGCCACAAACAGAAGCTTGGAACTCTGGTCTTACTTAAAAATGAGACGGATGGGTTTGATAAAGAGATGGTTGATATTATCTGCAGTTTCGTGAGTCAGGCAAGTATTGCCATCAAAAACTTCAGATTAATCGATGAGGCTGTTGCTACAGAAAGATATCAGGAAGAACTTAAAATTGCCAAAGAAGTACAAAAAAGCCTTTTGCCTCAAAGTCTTATTTTTAACATCAACTTACAAATTACAGCTTTCACAAAAGCTGCAGATGAAGTGGGCGGTGATTATTATGATTTTTACGAATATTCTGATAAGAAAATAGCGATGGTAATAGGAGACGTTTCCGGTAACGGAACCTCAGCAGCATTTACCATGGCCCAGATGAAAGGGGTATTCCAAAGTCTGGTTCAGACAGAAATTCCACCTGACGAATTCATGGTCCAGGCAAATAAAGCCCTGGGCAGAGGGTTGGAAAAGTCTTCTTTTATTACTCTTACTTTTCTAAGTATCGATACAGAAAACCAAACGATTGAAATTGCCAGAGCAGGTCACTGTCCCGCCTTATTCTTTAATAGTCAAACTGGTGAGATAAGTTATTTGAAAAGCAAAGGCTTAGGGTTGGGAATTATCAGAAATAAGGACTATTCCAAGCACATAGAAAAGAAAAAAATAAGTTATAATAAAGGGGATATTCTGATTCTGTATACAGATGGAATTATTGAAGCGACCAATGAGTTAGGAGAGGAGTTCGGTTTTGATAAATTAAAAAATCTTTTATATCTTCACCACAGCTTAAATACCAAGGAAATCAGCAACTTAATACTCGAAAAGTTCTACGAATTCACAGAAACTCAAGCACTTCACGACGATTATACATTCTTAATAATCAAATTTGTATAAGCTGAAAACCAACTTTATTGAATAACCGTAAAAAGCAATGAATATTTCAATTGGGAAAGAAGAGGAAATTTACCTCATAGGAATTGAAGGTGATCTTGATGCCAGTTCTTGTATCAATTTAGACAAAGCAATTTCAGAGGCGGTTTCTGCAGGAGAAAAGAAAATTCTTATCGATTGTACAAATCTTAATTACATATCTTCAGCTGGACTGGGAGTCTTTATGTCTTACATACAGGACTTTGAAAATAACAAAATCTCAATGGTTCTGTTTAATCTAAGTAAGAAGGTAAAAAATGTATTTCAGATTCTGGGCCTCGATGAACTGATACAGATTGTAGATTCGAAAGAAGCAGCGAAGACATTAATAAATGAATCATAAATTGCGCATAGCTTGTACAAAAGAAAGCCTTAAAGAAATCAGAAAGTTTGTAACTCAAACCCTTACTGATCTTCATTTGCCTGAAATTGAGGTGAATATGCTTGTGCTTGCTGTTGAGGAAATTTGCGCAAATCGTATAATCCATTCCAATAACTGCGACGAAAACCAACATCTTAATCTCCTTATCTCTGAAAATTGCGACGGTCTTACTTTTGAGATTTCAGATCAAGGTGCTCCGTTTGACCATACTCAATATAGCGAACCGGATATCAATCAGCTTGTGAAAGAAAAGAAAAAGGGAGGATTAGGGCTGATGCTGGTAAACCGAATCATGGATTCTATTGAAGTTTTTAAAGAAAAAGACCTTACCGTATATCGCCTTTTTAAGAAATTAACAATTTGTTAGTTGTTTTTCAGCCAGTTTAAGGCTATCTTATTTACTTTATCCTGCTACAGACTAATTTTTATTAAAAAAAATCATTAAAATTGCGGCTGTAAAAAGAATTGATTGAAATTTTTTACCTGATTCAAGCGTTGTTTAAGCTAAAATTCAGCAGAAAAATTTCAATTTCTTAATGTTATTTTTTATTTACTGGAACCAGTATTCTTATAAAAGACGCAAAAATTTATGAAAAAGAGTTTTGTAGCATTTCTTTCAGCTGCCCTGATTGTATCAGGTTGTAAAACTTCCGAAAAAACTTCAAAAACTGCTACGGACCCATCTGTAGCTGTTATCGGTGGTCAACCGGTAAATGAAAACGAATTTGTTTATGTCTACAACAAAAACAATTCAAGCGCTCCAGATGCATATACGGAAAAAAGTATCAAAGAGTATCTGGATCTTTATATCAATTTTAAATTGAAGGTTAAAGAAGCTGAATCTCTCGGAATAGACACAACTACTTCTTTCAAAAGGGAACTTGAAGGCTATAGAAAGCAACTTGCTCAGCCTTATCTGACTGAAAAGGGGGTAACTGAACAGCTTATTAAAGAGGCTTATGAGAGAATGAAGGAGGAAGTAAAAGCGGCTCACATTCTTATCAATGTTAGTCCTGATGCTGATCCTAAAGATACACTTGCAGCTTTTAATAAGATAAACGAAATCAGACAAAAGGCACTAAGCGGCGAAAGCTTTGAAAAACTTGCAAAGCAATATTCTCAGGATCCTTCAGCTAAAACCAATGGTGGTGATCTTGGTTACTTTACGGCACTTCAAATGGTTTATCCTTTTGAAGATGCTGCCTATAAAACTCCGGTTGGTCAGATTTCTCAACCTGTAAAAACGAGATTCGGATATCATATTATTCAGGTTAAAGACAAGAGAAAATCACAGGGACAGGTTAGGGTAGCACATATTATGGTCAGAGCTACTAGCGGAACAGCTGAAGCTGACTCTTTGGCTGCGAAACAGAAAATTGACGAAATCTATACTAAAGTTCAAAAGGGTGAAGACTGGAATCAGTTAGCGAATCAATTTTCTGATGACGTTAACTCTAAATCAAAAGGTGGAGAACTTCCTTGGTTCTCTACAGGCCGTATGATTCCCTCTTTTGAAGATGCAGCCTTCGGTCTGGAAGTAAATCAGGTCAGCAAACCTGTTCAGACTCCTTATGGCTGGCATGTAATCAAGCTCCTTGAGAAAAAAGGTCTTGAGCCTTTCGAAGAACTTGAACCAACTTTAAAAGCAAAAGTATCTAAAGATTCAAGATCGGAGCTTAACAAAACCAGACTAATTGAAAGACTGAAAAGAGAAAATAATTTCACTGAAAATGTTAAATCTCTTGAACTTGCTATCAGTAAAACAGATTCTTCTCTTCTTGAAGGTAAATGGAATTTTACTCCTGATACTAAAAATAATCCTGTTCTTTTTAATGTAGGAAAACAAAACTATACTGTGAATGACTTTCTTACTTTTGTTAAAGAAAAACAAAGACCAAGAAAAAATTCATCAATCGCTCAGTATGTTAAAATACTTTACAAAGAGTATGCTGATCAGCAGTTACTAGGCTACGAAGAATCTCACCTCGCTGATAAATACGTAGATTATAAAATGCTTGTTAAAGAATACAGAGATGGTATCCTTTTATTCCAGTTAATGGACGAAAAAGTATGGTCAAAAGCAATTGAGGACACTACTGGATTAAAAAGTTATTTCAATCAGAACAGAGATAAATTCAAGTGGGACAGAAGAGTAGACGCTGTTATCTTCAATGTTAAGGATAAAGCAACACTTGAGAAATTAAAGGCTGAACTTGCAAAAGGTAAATTTGAAGTAAAAGATCAGAAACTTTCAGCAGTCAACTATAAAGCTAATAATTCTGATATCGAAGACTCATATAAAAAGGAACTTGATAAAGTGGTAAGCCAGTTACAGAAAGATAAGAATTTGGTGCTTGAACTTTCTGCGTCAGCTGAAGCGAAAGAACCAGCTACCCTTTCTCTTATGAGAGGTGCAGGAGTTTATAACTATATCAAATCTAAAGGTGTAGATTCAACCCGCATTATTATCAAAGATCTTGGAAAAGGAACACCTAAGAAAACGGAAGCAGAGAAAAATGCTGACAGAAAAGTTGGCTTGGTTGTGTACTCTACATCAAAGAAAGTTCTTGAGAATACTTTCAATCAAAATGCTCCGTTAACTCTTCAGGTAACAGAAGGTAAATTCCAGAAAGGAGATAATGAAATCCTTAACGCTATAGAGTGGAAAGAAGGAACTTCGCAGATTGAAAAGGATGGAAGAATCTACTTTATCAAAATTAATAAAGTAGAAGAGCCAAGACCAAAAACTTTTGAAGAATCAAGAGGTCTGGCTATTTCTGACTACCAAACTTACCTTGAGCAGGAATGGATTAAAGATATGAAGAAAAAGTATCCTGTATCCATTAATGAACCTGAGATTCAGAAACTAGTAAAGACAAAGAATTGAGAATTCCCTTCAAAATCTTTTTAGTTGTAATATTATTTGTCATTCAAAGTTGTCAGCTCTTCGTTACAAAAAACCAGGACTCTGACAGCTTTGAAGACAAACCTCTTGCTCGCGTTTATAATTACGCTCTTTATCCCTCAGAACTAGAATCCGTTATATCTGGCTTGCATGGACCCGACAGTGCAGCACTGGCAGATGCTTATATCCGGAAATGGACAACTCAGAAAATACTTTTAAGTCATGCGGAGTCTATTATAGATGAAAGCAATGAAGAAATCAATCAAAAATTACAAGACTACAAAGAGTCTTTACTCATTCATACTTTCAAGGAGCACTATGTCCGTGAAAAGCTGGATACTATGATTTCTGAGAAAGAAATCCAGGATTTTTATGACAAGAACATCAAATCGTTCGAACTAAGAGAGAATATTTTTAAAGGTTCTTTTATTAAAATACCTAAGGATGCTCCGAAAATCGATAAAATCAAAGCATTACTGGCATCCAATAACGAAAAAGATAAAACAGAGCTCAGATTGCTTTGCCTTCGTCTGGCTTCTTTTTATATTGTGGAAGATTCGCTCTGGCATAATTTTGATGAGACAATAAAAAATACGCCCTTTGATGAAATCTCCGGAAAAAGACAATTCCTGGAAAAAACAGTTTTAGGGGAGCGCGCTGACGACAGCAATTTGTATCTCATTAAAATTAAAGATTATAAAAGCAGCGAGCAGATTTCACCTTATGAATTTGCTCGTAATCAAATCAGAGAAACATTGCTGAATCAAAGAAAAATTAATCTTATTAAATCGCTTGAAGAAAATTTATATAAGCAGGCAAAGGAAAACAATGAAATCAAAATCAAGTAACACTATAAAGCTTTTCGTATTTTTTACTTTTATACTTTTAACTCTGATATCTGAATACTCTGCCGCTCAGGTTCTGGATAAAATAATTGTAAAAGTCGATAATGAGATTATAATGAAATCGGAACTTGAGATGAACTATCTTCAGGTTTTGGCAAGTCAGGAAAATGTAAGCGATCCTGCAAAGCTCAAGTGTCAGGTTCTGGAAACCTTAATCATCAATAAACTTCTGATTGCAAAAGCTGAAATAGATTCTGTAACTGTTGAAAAAGCCCAGGTTGATGAACAGCTAGACAGAAGAATGGCATACTTTATCAGTCAGATCGGATCAGAAGAAAAGCTTGTTGCTATGTATAACAAAAGCATTGACGATTTGAAAAAGGAACTGCGTTCACAGGTAAAGGAACAGCTGATTATTCAAAAGATGCAGGATAACATTACCAAGGATTTAAAGGTTACCCCCGGTGAAGTGAAGAGGTTTTTTAATGAAATACCTAAGGATAGCCTTCCTTATTTTTCAACAGAAGCAGAAATCGGACAAATTGTAGTGATCCCTAAAATAAGTAAAGAGAAAAAAAATGAAACCCGGGAGCAATTGGAGCGAATTAAAGCAAAAATTCTGGAAGGTGGAGACTTCTGTAAGATGGCAGGTATTTTCTCTGAAGATCCGGGCTCAGCTAAAAATTGTGGCGAATTAGGTTTCTTTAAAAGAGGAGAACTGGTGCCTGAATATGAAGGAGCTGCTCTGAAACTTAAACCTGGAGAACTTTCAGGAATAGTTGAATCAGAATATGGATTTCACCTGATTCAGATGATAGCAAGGAGAGGTAATGAATTTAATACCAGACATATTCTTATTAAGCCTACTTCCTCTTCACAGGACATGACAACTGCTGTGATGTTTCTGGATAGCTTGAGAACTGCAATCTTAAATGATAGTATTAGTTTTGAAAAAGCTGCAAAGAAGTTTTCAGAAGATAAAAGTACCAATTCAACCGGAGGTCTTTTTATTGACCAGGAAACAGGAAGTTCACATATTCCTATGGAAAAACTTGATCCTGTAACTTTCTTCCTTGTTGACACTATGAAAGTAGGTTCAATTACCAAACCTATTCCCTTCAATATGGAAGATGGGACAGAAGCATTAAAAATAGTTTACTACAAAAGTAAAACACCACCACATCAGGCAAATCTTGAGGACGACTATCAGAAAATCCAGAAAGCTACTCTTGCCGAGAAAAAGAATAATGCAGTCAATAAATGGTTTGATAAAAATAAAGGAGAAGTATTTATTGATATCGATGAAGATTTTAAGGACTGTGAATTGATGATAACCCAGTAAAAAGATAAACATGGAAGCGCAAAAATCTGAAGTGGCTCTGGCAGATGAATTTTTTGACACGAGTAAAAAGCTTAAAGCTGAAATATCTAAAGTAATTATTGGTCAGGAGGATGTTGTAAATCTTGTTCTCACAGCAATTTTTTGTCAGGGGCACTGTCTTTTAGTTGGTGTACCAGGTCTCGCAAAGACTTTGCTTATCAATACCATTGCTTCGGTACTAGACCTGAATTTTAAACGTATTCAGTTTACTCCCGATTTGATGCCTTCGGATATCGTAGGCTCTGAAACGCTTGATAATAACAGAAACTTTAAGTTTGTAAAAGGACCTATCTTTGCCAATATCATTCTGGCAGATGAAATAAACCGTACTCCTCCTAAAACTCAGTCAGCATTGCTTGAGTCTATGCAAGAGTTTTCTGTAACTGTTTCAGGTAATATATATAATCTGGAGAAGCCGTTTTTTGTGCTTGCAACCCAGAACCCGATAGAGCAGGAGGGGACGTATCCTCTTCCTGAAGCCCAGCTTGACAGGTTTATGTTTAACCTGTTTCTGGACTATCCTTCTTATCAGTCTGAACTATCAATAGTTAAAAATACTACAACGGCAAACCGCCCTATTGCTAACAAAGTTCTGGATAGAAATCAGATTCTTGCTTATCAGGATCTTGTAAGAAAGGTACCGGTACCTGATAATGTGATTGAGTATGCCGTAAAGCTGGTTCATAAAACAAGAGCAAAAAGTGAGCATGCTCCTGAAATAAGTAAAAAATATCTTGAGTGGGGTGCTGGTCCAAGAGCCTCTCAATACCTTGTTATTGCTGCAAAATGCAATGCTTTGATGCATAATAAATATTCTCCGGATATAGAAGATGTTAAGGCTATTGCCCCTTCTGTATTAAGACATAGAATAGTCAGAAACTTTAAAGCGGAGGCAGACGGAGTTTCTGTTGATGAGATTATTTCTAAGTTATTATAGTTAATAAGAATTTTAAAAAAACTTTTGCATCTGGGTTAATAAATGGAGCTATGGTTCATTTATTAACCCAGATTTTTTTATTTCTTTTGACTACTTGTTTTTGTCTTCCCTGTATCCTTAGGCTTACTTAACTCTGCTTCAATAATATCTCCCTGTTCATTGGATATGAGTAGCTTATTGCCTTCTAAATATTCTAGACCTTCCGACTGAATTCCCATTGCAAATGGTGTACAATATTGGGGAGTGAGACTCAAATGCTCTTTTTGATTTTCTGATTTGAATATGTAGATCCTTCCATAGGATAATAATGCAAGCTGAGTGTTATCTTTATTTAGAGCTGCACTGGTGATCATGCCTTCCAATGGTATTTCGGCAACTTTCTTTGCTACCTGCTCTCCGGATTCATCGGGAACCATATAAACCTTTACCGGGTTACTAGTTCTGTTTTTAGAGAATAGGTAAAAGTTGTTTTTATACCATACAAATGCTTCACAATCAAAGTCTCTTTCACCTTTTAATGGAGGAAAACTTTCCTGGTCTTCATAGGCGAAAAATACAATATCCGTAGTCTTGGAAACAGGATTGTATTTATAAATCCTTAGATTCTTACGTTTATTGTTATTGTTGCCGAAATCTCCGATACATAGATTTCCTGATCCATCTCTAGTCAGATCTTCCCAGTCTATATTGTTTGCATCAGGTATTACTATAGAGTCTTTTAGTGTACCTTTTTTATCTATTTCATACACGACAGGTTTTCCTCCTGAATCGTTATTAGTATAAAATAAGTCTTTGGCAGATCCATGGGTGATGCTGGAACTTTCATTCACCTGTGGAGGCATAGTGCCTGTTTGTTTGAAAGTATAAACTACTTCCTGAAAGCCAAAACCCGTGCAGTCTTTCCCCGCTGGACTAACCAAGCTTGTCATAGCAGTCAGACCTGCAATGATACTTAATTTAATCATGTTTGATGTGTGTTACTATTTTATCTTTGAATTGATTTCGGTCTGACCAGTACTGACGGCTGTTGAGCTTAAGATAACTCCAGTTTTTATTTTTCAAAGTCATCGGCAGATAAGCATGAAAATCTTTTATCGAAACAGATTGAAAGTATAAATTATCATCTGTTAATACTAATGAACGATATAGATTGTTTTCTGCAATTAAAAGATCAGAAAATGTAAATTCATTGGTAATTGTTTTGTTCTTAAGCTCTTTCTCGGCCAGCCTCTTGACTATAGCTGAAAGATAGATATCCGAGTTTTTGTCAGGCATTGAGATATTCTGTTTCGCTTTACCTTCGGAGATGGTATGAGCATATTGCAGATATGCTTTCAGTAACTTAGGCCCTTCATGTTTAGTGGTGCTCACATCCATTTCAGAGGGCAAAATGCTTGAAACAATATAAATCTTTTCCTTTGCTCTGGTAATAGCAACATTCAGTCTGTTGGCACCTCCGTCCATATTCAGTGCGCCAAACTGCATTGCCAGTCGGCCTTTCTGGTCCTTGGCATAACCGATCGAAAAGATAATGATGTCCCTTTCATCTCCCTGCACATTTTCAATATTCTTAACAAAGAAATCATCCGGTAATGCCATTGCACCAGAAGTTGTTTGTTCATCAAATAAATCCTGAATTAAGGAAGCTTGTGTGTAATTGAATGTAACGACTCCAATGCTTTTCTTTTCTTTCAGCAGTTTTTGAACAAGCATAACAATATGTGATGCTTCTTCCATGTTGGCACGTTTCTCCCACAAACCATCGAGTTTAATGAATTTTATTGCAGTATCATTACTGTTTATATCATTTTTATCCGGAATCATTTTTAGTCTGCCCTTATAAAAATGATGGTTGGAAAATTCAATTAAAGCATTTGTTTTACTTCTGTAATGTCCTTGGAGATAAACCTGCATTAGGTAATTCTGGCCAAGGTGCAAAAGAGATTCAACTTCTGCATCAGGATGATCATCCGTTTCATCATCAAACCTCACCTGATAAAGATCTGCTGGCTTGAGCTGCTTTTCATCTCCGGCAATAACAATCTGTTTACCTCTGTACATTGAAGGTATACCTCGCTCAGCAAAACACTGCGACGCTTCATCAAAGATGACTATATCAAATAATGGATCAAGTGGAAAAATACTTGAAACAGATTCCGGTGAAGCCATCCAGCAGGGGATCAGTTCAAACAATTCTTCATGAAATTCCTGAATTAGTTTTCTCAACGGCCAGATCTTCTTTTTCTTGCTGACCTGATGTTTAAGCTCTCTGTATGTTATCCTGTTGCTTAATCTGTTGTACTGTACTGCATTATATGTTCTTTCTTTGGCTCTTAATAGCAGTATTTCTTTGCTGATTTTTAACTTTGAATCAATGGAGCTTATAAGTTCATTTTCCAGCTGTTCAAGCTTAAAAGTGGCTGCTGCCTTTAATACAGGATACTTATTCTCTATATGATCTATCCATTCCAGGTAAAGACTATTCTTGAATATTTCAAGTGCTTTAGTACCATCTTCAGGTTCCTGTGATAAAAGCTTTTGAAGAGAAGTTTTCTCATGAGAAGTGAGCGTGTTTTCAAGTTCATCCATTTCCTTGAGAAAGTCGAAATCCTTCTTCAAGTTTATTTGCAGGGCTTCAGCAAAAGTATTGTCTTGTATTATTCTTTCGATCTGCGAAATTGTAAGGTGGTTTAACCATACTTTCTGTTCTTTTTGATATGCATTGGTTATTGCTATCAGCTTTTTCCAATTACTAATGAAGTCGTCATGAGAAGAATTTACAGAAACATATTTTTTTAATCCTCCTATATTAAAGCTCTTCAGGAGCTTTATAGCTTTATACAGATTGTCGAACCAATTTCTAAAAGTCGTAATATTGATAGAATCCGGTACATGTGAAACCCATGAACAGTCATTCAGTTCGCCAATGATTTTTTTATATAGGATTTTATTATAAATTCTTTTGGATAGTTCTTCCAATCCGTAACTGTCAGTCTTTAATCCATTGTTAGCAAGAATTTTTACTATTTCTGCTTTGTTTTTCGAAAAAACATTCCAGATGATTCTTGTAAAGATGTTCTGTTGTGCTTTTCGGGCTTTATCTATAACTGGAAGGATAGTATGAAGTCTTTGATCAGGTAAGCTGGTTTCTATTTCACCTTGAGAGAAACATTTTTCAATTTCCTGCTCTTTTTGTCTCAGCCAACTTACATCTGTTTTTTTGTTTTGTAAAAAAATAAAAGATTCAAAAATGTCCTTATCATTTAATAATTCCAGAAATTTGGCTATACTTTTCTGGTTATTTGAAACCACAACTATATCGGAAAGTGTTAAGGATTGTCCTGTGAGTGATTTAACCTCTTCAAGCAGGTCTGAAACATAGACAGGAATACTATCAATAAGTTTTTTAATCTCTCTTTGATCTGTATTAGACAGGTTCGCAAACGATTTCCGATCCTTCCAGACATAATTATCTTGTCTGAAAGAGTTGTATTGATAATAGAATTTTAATGTTGTTGAAAATGCCTCAAGAGTTTGCTGTGTAAAGAACTTGTATTCATCCTTTAAATCTATTAATTCTTTTTCAGGATCACTTTTGAGATATAATTGTTTTACGGAAATGCCAAATTCCTTTTCATCAAACAGGGCTTTTTTATAACTCTCCAGTTCTTCAGAAACCTGATCAATCCTTCTGCTTATTTGCAGAAAGTTACGTTCAAGAGACATTGCATCAAGACTGCTGTTTTCTACTTTATACTCATCAAGCCTGTCAATCTGTGATTCAATTTTAGAGTAAATTGTTTTTCTGTCGTTTTTAAAATCATGAACAAGGCATAGAAAAGACTCTATGCCAGTTTGCCTGAGTCTTTCATAAACAACATCAAGAGCTGCACGTTTCTGAGAAACAAGCAATACTTTTTTTCTTCTTGCAATAAAGTCGCAGATGAGGTTGCATATAAACTGAGATTTACCTGTACCCGGAGGTCCTTGCACAACGACAGACCGTCCGGACTTTACCGTCTTGATAGCATTCTCCTGAGACCCATCAAGCGGGAAAGGTGTAAAAGTTTGTTCTTCTTTTATTTTTATTTTTATTCCATTGGAAACGGGTAGTTCATCTGAAACATTAGCCTTTGTATCAAAGAATGAATTTAAATCTTTGAATTCATTTCTGTCTATAATACATTCATAATCGGGAACAAGGTAGGAGCCCGCTTGAGGAAACATTCCCAAAACAGCTTCCGGAAATAGTTTTAACTCTCCGTTAAAATGATTTTCTTCAAAGTCCTCTCTTGTATATTCTTTGAATGAAGTAAGCTTATCAGCCATAAGGTCCTGATTGAAGTTTAAAGAGATTGGGCTCTCTTTAAGCAATTCATATAATGCTGTGCGAAAGGCCAGGGGATCTCTGCTGAAATCATCAAAGTCTTCTTCAATCAATTCATCGCTAAGAGCTATTTTATTGAAATGTATATAAGCAAGCAGTAGACTTTTGTTAAAAGATATGTTCAGGTCTTTCCTGAATTCAAGCTTCCATGTAAATCCATTGTGAAGGATATTAACAGGAAAGAAAAGCAAAGGACATCTAACCAAAGTTCCATCCAGTAATTTCCCTTTTACAAATGGATAACCAACATAAAGATCTTTAGCTCCGCGTTCCTCAAAAACCAAAGCATCTTGCCTTTGTATCTTCTTAAGTCTGGAGCTGGCTTCGTTTATTTTTTCATTACGGCTATCTGCAATTTCACATAGATTTATTTCTGTCTTTCCGGCAATAAGCTGGCCCAGGATATCAAATGAAGGTTTCTGATAAACAAAATCAAGATCATGCAGATCCAAGTCTGAAGCTGTAAGCCTGAGCATGAGCAATGACTTGTTCTGACCGGTAAGATTCGTTAACTTTTTAAGATATGATTTTAAAACTTGCTGCATACTTCAGGTAATTTATCTTTTATAATAAACCCAAAGTTCATCTTCCTCAATCTTAATTATATCTTCAGGTTTGCCTCTCATACCCGGAGCAGGTATACCATTTTCAAACGAATGTGGAGACTTAAATATTCTAATTTCATCATAAAGTCCCTCTGAAATGAACAGATTTAAAAGAACAGAACCTCCTTCAATAATAATCGATTGAATTTTACGTCTATGCAGATCGTCAAGCAAAGCTCGTATAAAATTCTCTTCAGGAAGTTTTATGTAGGTGACATTGTTGCTTTCTTCATCTTTAAAAAGATTATAACAGAAAGTTTTTTGAGAGCCATCGAATAAGTTAAGATTGGAAGGCAATTCAAGATTTCGGTCAATAGAAACTCTTACCGGATTTTTGCCGGGCCAGTTGCGGGTATTTAGTTGAGGATTGTCATACAATGCCGTATTTTTCCCAACCGCAATAGCGTCCTCCTCTGTTCTCCATTTGTGTACCAACTTCCTTGAAATCTTTCCGCTTATCCATTTGGATGAATAATCGTTGCGCGCGACGAAGCCATCAGAAGTTTCTGCCCATTTCAGGATTATATAAGGTCTTTTTTTCTGAATAAATGTAAAAAAACGAGCATTCAGCTTGTCTCCATATGCACTTAATATACCAGTTGCCACTTCCATCCCATGATCCCTCAGTAATTGAATTCCTTTACCTGCAACTAGTGGGTTAGGATCCGTATTGGCAATAATGACTTTCCTGAAAGGATATTTAATTAGCAATTCCGCACAAGGAGGTGTTTTCCCATAGTGTGCACACGGCTCAAGTGTCACGTAAATATCAGCTCCGTCAAGCATGTTTTTGTCAGAAACAGATGAGATGGCATTTACTTCAGCATGTGGTCCTCCATATTCCATATGCCAGCCTTCTCCAATCACGACTTCGTCTTTTACAATTACACATCCAACCATCGGATTGGGGCTAACCTTTCCACGACCATTTGCTGCAAGGTCGAAAGCACGTCGCATAAATATCTCTTCCATTTTCTAGTTCAGGCTTTCCGTTCTACAAGTTAATCTATGATTCTGAAAATGGCAATATTCAGAATAGTGCTTTTGTTGCTGAAAGAAGCAATAGATATAATTGAACTTCTCCTGGTTTCCATTGTAACATAATAGAATATAACTCTAGGTTAATTATAGGAATTCTGATAATTTCATTATATTATTAATAATAATTGTCCAAAAGCTGAAATTTTTGAAGATTATCTACTAAAAAATAAATTCTGGAAATGACCAGTAATTTTGTTTTTAGGGATCCTTGCTGAGTCTGAGTATTAATATAAAGACAAGAGTATTGGAGAGATTCAGCTTCTATAATTATAATAATTTTAAAAAACGCCTCCCCCGATTCCTCTTTTAATTTCTCAATCATAATTTATTACTTCTGGTCCTGATATTTTTCAGGATCAGAAGCTTACCTTTTATTTTAAATACCTGTTAAAGCTGATTTTAGAATTTAATTTGTGCAAAAGTCTAAAAATGTCTGATCTCGGAAATATTTTTTTAAAATCTTATTTTTCAGGCTAAATACATTCAGATAAATCAAATCAGTAGGAATATTCCGATATAAAATCTTCACGGTAGACTAAATTCGGAATTTTTCATTCCCGGGTATCGTTGAAAAATACGTATCTTTACACCCTTAATTTTATTATAAAATCTCCATGATTTCAGTTGACGGACTTACAGTAGCTTTTGGCGGCAGAACACTTTTCAGCGATGTTACTTTCAATATCAATGATAATGACAGAATAGCCCTTATGGGAAAAAACGGTGCAGGAAAATCTACCATGTTAAAAATTATTGCCGGTGTAGATAAACCGACAAAAGGAAAAATAACTGCACCCAACGGAGCTGTTATTGCTTACCTGCCACAGCACCTGCTACTGGATGACGATAGCACTGTTTTTGAAGAAACTTCCAAGGCATTTGCTTCTATCCTCAATATGAAAAAGGAAATTGATGCTCTGAATAAGGAACTTGAAACAAGGACAGATTACGAATCTGAAGAATACTATAAAATTATTGAACGCGTCTCTGAAGTCAGTGAGCAGTATTATTCCATAGAAGAAATTAATTTCGACGCTGAAGTAGAAAAGACTTTGCTGGGTTTGGGATTCGTGAGAGAGAATTTTACAAGACCTACCAGCGAGTTCAGCGGCGGGTGGCGGATGCGTATTGAACTTGCTAAAATCCTTTTACAGTCTCCGGACCTTATATTGCTCGATGAGCCTACCAACCATCTGGATATAGAATCTATTCAATGGCTGGAAGATTTTCTGGTAAACAGCGCAAAGGCAGTGATGGTCATTTCTCACGACAGAGCCTTTGTCGATAATATTACCAATCGTACCATTGAAGTGACAATGGGCCGTATTTATGACTACAAAACAAATTATTCTCACTATCTGCAATTAAGAGAAGAGCGTCGTCAGCATCAGCAGAAGGCGTTTGACGAACAGCAACGTTTTATTGCGGACACGACCGAGTTTATCGATCGCTTTAAAGGCACTTATTCAAAAACACTTCAGGTTCAGTCACGCGTAAAAATGCTTGAAAAGCTGGAACCAATTGAGGTGGATGAGGTGGATACTTCATCTTTAAATCTTAAGTTCCCTCCAGCCCCACGTTCAGGTAACTATCCTGTAATTGCCAATGAAATGGGTAAAACTTATGGTGATCATGTTGTATTTAAAGATGCATCCTTCACTATTGAAAGAGGCGAGAAGATTGCTTTTGTAGGAAAGAATGGTGAAGGTAAGTCTACTATGATAAAAGCTATCATGGGGGAAATTGATTTTGACGGAAAGCTTGAAGTGGGCCACAATGCAATGATAGGTTACTTCGCCCAGAATCAGGCATCCTTACTTGACGAAGAGCTGACGGTATTCCAGACGATCGATAATATAGCTGTTGGTGATATCAGAACAAAAATCAGAGATATTTTGGGAGCCTTCATGTTTGGTGGTGATGCTTCTGCTAAGAAAGTTAAGGTATTGTCGGGAGGAGAAAAGACAAGGCTTGCAATGATTAAATTACTCTTAGAGCCTGTAAATCTCCTGATCCTCGATGAGCCTACCAACCACCTGGATATGAAAACCAAGGATATCCTTAAAGAGGCGCTTCTTGCATTTGATGGTACTATCATACTTGTTTCTCACGACAGAGATTTCCTTAGCGGCCTTGCTACAAAGGTTTTTGAGTTCGGAAATAAAAGAGTGAAAGAGCATTTCGAAGATATTAACGGGTTCTTGAGAAATAAGAAAATGGAAAATCTTCGTGAGATAGAGCGTAAGGTGAAGTAACTTTGAGCTTAAAGACTAAATTATAAAGTTGAAAAGACTAGTCATTAATTTTCAACCCCAACAAAAGAAATTGATAATATAAGAAAGCAAAAGAATAAAGTTTAATGTATAAGGTTTAAGGTTGGAAAGGCCGATAACTTTCAACTTATAACTTTCAACTTTTAACTTAACAAGATAGTATGTTAGACAAGATAAAAGGTGTTTCGGAAGAAATAGAGCAATTTCAGATAGATACTAAAGATAGTCTTGAGAAATTCAGACTAACGTTTATTAGCAAAAAAGGTAAGGTTACGGAATTGTTTGACCTACTGAAGCAGGTGCCTAATGAAGAAAAGAGAGCGGTAGGAGCTGAGCTGAATGTTTTGAAAAATGCAGCTCAGGCCAAGCTTTTACACTTTACAGAGGTGTTTGAACAGGCAGCTTCTCAAAATGCTTCTTCAGGAAAGGATCTTACACTCCCTGGAATACCTGATCTGAATGGTACGCGTCACCCTCTTTCTATGGTGCGTGAAGAAATTACCCAGATATTCGAACGTATGGGCTTCAATCTTTCCGAAGGTCCTGAGATTGAAGATGACTGGCATAACTTTACTGCCCTGAACTTTCCTCTTAACCATCCAGCCAGAGAAATGCAGGATACTTTTTTCATTGAGAAAAATCCTGACATTGCTTTAAGAACACATACTTCATCTGTGCAGGTAAGAGTGATGGAAAGTCAGAAGCCTCCTATCAGGACTTTATCTCCGGGAAGAGTATATAGAAATGAAGCAATCTCTGCGAGAGCGCATTGTGTATTTCATCAGGTAGAAGGTTTGTATATAGATGAAAATGTAAGCTTTGCAGATTTGAAGCAAACCCTTTATCACTTTGTGAAAGAGATGTTCGGGAAAGATACCAAACTTAGGTTCAGGCCTTCATTCTTTCCTTTCACGGAGCCTAGCGCGGAAATTGACATCAGTTGTCTGATTTGTAAAGGAGAGGGCTGCAATATCTGCAAGCATTCCGGTTGGGTGGAAATTGGTGGCTCTGGAATGGTAGATCCCAATGTACTTGAGAATGCAAAAATAGATTCAAAGAAATATTCAGGTTATGCTTTCGGTATGGGTATTGAAAGAATTACCATGCTTAAGTACCAGATCAAAGACCTTCGTTTGTTCACAGAGAACGACGTGAGATTCCTGAAGCAGTTTACTTTTTTAGGCTAAATAGTTAAGCTGAAAGTAGTTTAATGATTTAATTAATACTTAAAATATTAGGGATAATAAAAAAGCAGCTTTTGACAGCTGCTTTTTTATTGTTGTGCTTTCATTTTTTTAAGACTAATTAGAATTAGTCATTGAAAAATCCGGTTAATCACTATATTAATCTTGGTTAAGATCTATTGATAGATTGATTATCAAAGGTGTTTTTTAATGCTTATCTCGATTTAAGCTTGAGAAGAGGATTGTGATAAATTCAGTATTAGTACTCCAATAAGAATAAGTGCAATAGCTATAACTCTGCTCAGAGAAATACTTTCATTAAAAACAAGCATCCCCACTGCTGTAAGTAATGCAGTGCCAACGCCTGACCACACAGCATAAGCAGTTCCAAGCTCAATTTTTTTAATGGACAGGTTAAAGAAATAATAACTAATGATATAAAAAGCTATCATTAAGATAGTAGGTATGATCTTCGAAAAACTATTCGAAAATCGGATCATCACTGTGCCTACAACTTCTGTCACGATTGCGAGAGAAAGGTATATCCAGTTCATAACAATATATATTTAGAGGTGAAAGCTGCCTCAAAAGCTATTGTCGGATGAATAAGTGAAAGAGGATGGAATTTGAATCAAGTTTCACTTTCTCATCAGGCAATAGAATTCCTTTGAGACAAGCTCATAATTGATTTTATTATCATTGATTTGTATCGGGAGTTTTGAAAAGAAGGAAAATGCAATTTCCTTGTCCCGTTTAATTAGGGGACTTTAGGTATCTAGTTGTTCTCTGAAAAATTTAAGGAATTGCATATAGTACTTAAACCGTATTTTGCTACTGAGGGTTCCATTTACATGATGGGAATGTAAGGTGTTGGTATTTAGTGTTTAAGAACTGGAGGTGAAGTGTCGTTTTGTTAAATCTATTGTAATCTGACAGATCTTCAGGGGATTAAATTTAAGGCTGAATAAGTTTCAGAATAAAAAAAACTTTCTCTTTAGGTTTATGTGCCTGGTTTTCATTGTTTATGAGATTTGTTTTTCGAAAAACGAATTATTGTTTTTGAATCTACCTCTATTTTTTTTCGTATTAATCTCCCAAACAAAATAAAAGACTATGATTCAGTTCAGACAATTGTATTTCAGCTTAGTTCTGTCATTGTTTACATTGGCTTCAGTTATTGCTAATCCTGCAGTTGATAAAGTGAAGGTCAAAAACTACCTGTTGAAGACGAATCGCACAATTGGTTTTGCACACATGGTTGTAAAAAAGACAAAAGTATTTAATGGAAATCTAAGTAAGTCCGTTAATCATGAAAGACTTGCTAAAAAATACTATAATGAAAATCAACTGGAGAAGGCGTTGTATCACTCTTACAGAGCACGCGTTTTAGCAAATGAAGTAATAGCAGAGAACAAAGCAAAGGCTCCAATGGATGCTAGCTTTACTGCGGAAGAGCAACAAATGACAAGCGGAAAACCATCGGATCGGCAATTGGATGATGATTTGGCAAAAGAAGTACCGGCAAGTGTAAATGGAAAAGACGAGGATCTGATGAACGGAAACCTTGATATCGATATTCAGTAAGAAAGCAACCGCAAGAGCAAGAAAATATATCTTTAGAAATATGATTAGTTCTCTTGCTCTTGTTCAACGTCTTGCTTACAAAAGGTATTCTGCAATTATTGCTGAAACTGCACCAAGCACAGAAACAAGAAGTCTGTTCGCTTTAAACTTGTGATTAGGGCTTGTCTCAAAGAAGATCGTGGTAGATATATAAAGAAAGTTACCTGCGATTACCCCAAATAAAAAGATAAACCAGTTCAGTTCGAAGAATTCATGATCAAAGGCCCAATGACTGAGTAATAATCCCATCGGAGAGGCCAATGCAAAAAGCACTAATAATAATACTGCAATAACCTTGTTTCTCATAGAGAATACAAGCACTGACATAAGCGCAAAAGCTTCCGGAATTTTATGTAATAGCAATCCGTACAACAAGGTATGTGATTCTCCATGGCTATGGCCGTGCGAAGGATGAGCAACAAGGGTTCCTTCCAGAAAGGCATGAATACAAATTGAGATTAAAAGTGAGTATGGAATTTGAGAATGTCCAAGCTCATGATCATGGATATGAATATGCCCATGCTCTACCCCTGAAGAAAAGTATTCAAGTACCATTTGGAAAAAGAAGCCTGTAAGCACTGCAATTCCCGCAAAGCGTATATCTCCTGATTCCAGGAAGAGCTCAGGAAGGATATGCATCACAGTAATGCTGAACAGATAAGCACCACTAAAAGACAATACAACCTTAAATCTTTGGAGATTTAGATTTGGAATGAAAAACACAGCTAAGCCTGCCAGCAAAGCCGAACTAAATAGGAGCAGTAGTGATATTACCATTCTTTAATTATAATTTTCTTTCTCCAGAATAAAGATCATGCGGTCACTTTCTGACTCAAATGGCTGAAGTTCGTAGTTTCCATATAAATTCAGAATTTTGAGGCCCGCAAATTTAAAATAGTTTTCGAATTCTTCTCGCTTTACACCTTTTACTCTTTCCTGAAAATGTAATTCGGATGAACCGTCCTTTATCTTGATATCTTTTATAATCCAGCCTTCATATACCATTCTGCTTATATTAAATTGAATACCATCAATGATAGCCTCATTTTTTTGCTGAAGATTGCGGATTACTTTTTCTGTATTGAAAAAATCGAGTACCATACGCCCCTTTGGACGAAGAGCTGTAGATGCTGCTTTTATTGCCTGGATATTATCATTTTCTTCGTCAAAATATCCGAAACTGGTAAAAAGGTTGAAGATATAGTCGAAGTGATTTTCCGCAAATACATTCCTCATATCATGTACAAAAAAATGCAGCGTTTCATCTTCTGATTTTGATGCAAAGGCAATGTTTTCTTCCGATAAATCGATACCTGTTACATTCAATCCCTTTTTATGCATGTAAAATGCATGTCTCCCTCTTCCACAGCCAAGGTCCAACGCTGTCTGACCTTCAACAAACTTAAGTGTTTCCTGAAGATTATCAATAAAGTTTTCTGCCTCTTCGAAATCTCTGTGCTTATATAATATATGGTAGTAAGGAGAGTTAAACCATTCACTAAACCACTCTTTTTTTGCTAGTGCCATAAAATTGAATCTGCAAATTTACATTAAAATTCAGTAGTGATCCCTAGCTTTTTTACCTGGTTGAAAAATAATGACATCTGCTTAAGGTCAAGGTTTTAGATTTTAAGAAACTTTAAGTAGCTTGATAGTCAGAGTGTCATGTATTGCTAAGATTATTCGCAAAATATATCTATAGCTGATGCTGGACAGTTAAAATATCGTAAATTAGAAGAAAATTGTGTTAAAGTATTCTTTTTGAAATGCGCGAAGACTATTTAAAAGGTGATAACCAAAATTTTAATTCGGGAGAAAGGGAATTTGAAAAAGCCTTGCGTCCGCTAAGCTTTGAGGATTTTACAGGTCAGGATAAAATAGTTGAAAATCTTCGAATATTTGTCGAAGCTGCAAAGCAAAGGGAAGAGGCATTGGATCACGTATTGCTTCATGGCCCTCCGGGCTTAGGTAAAACCACTCTTTCAAATATTATAGCAAATGAATTAGGTTCAGGGATTAAAATAACTTCCGGACCGGTCCTCGAAAAGCCTGGTGACCTTGCAGGGCTTTTAACCAATCTGGAAGCCAATGATGTCCTCTTTATTGATGAAATACATCGTCTGAATCCGGTAGTGGAAGAATATCTTTATTCTGCCATGGAGGATTACAGAATAGACATTATGCTTGATTCCGGGCCGAATGCGCGTACAGTTCAAATCGGATTAAATCCTTTTACACTTATCGGAGCAACTACAAGAGCCGGCCTCCTGACATCTCCTTTAAGAGCCAGATTTGGTATCAATGCACGTCTGGAGTACTATGATGCAAAATTGCTTACAAGCATTGTAGAGCGTTCTGCAGGCATTATCAATACTCCTATCGATGAAGTCGCTGCTTATGAAATAGCAAGAAGAAGTCGTGGAACGCCTCGTATATCTAATAATCTATTAAGAAGAACTCGTGATTTTGCCCAGATAAAAGGCAAGGGGAGAATTACCATTGAAATCGCCCGGATGGCTCTTACTGCCCTGAATGTTGATCAGAATGGACTGGATGAAATGGATAACAGGATTTTAATGACCATCATAGAAAAATTTAAAGGTGGCCCTGTTGGTATTTCTACTATCGCTACAGCATGCGGGGAGGAGGCAGAAACCATTGAAGAAGTGTACGAACCTTTCCTGATCCAGGAAGGCTACATTAAAAGAACTTCCAGGGGCCGGGAAGCTACAGAACTGGCTTATAAACATTTGAAAATAAAGCCAAACAACCGTACAGGAACGCTGTTTGATCTGGATTTCTAAGCTTATGTTTTCATCAAAATCCAAACATACCCTGCTCATTAAGAATAAAGCAAAAGAACTGGGCTTTGATTACTGTGGCATATCTAGAGCTGATTTTTTGGAAGAGGAAGCTCCAAGACTGGAAAACTGGCTAAAAAATAATTATCATGGGGAAATGAAGTGGATGGAAAACCACTTTGATAAGCGTCTTGATCCACGTAAACTGGTAGAAGGCTCAAAGTCTGTGATCTCATTCCTGTTAAATTATTTTCCTGAAGAGACCGTTGATCACCAGTTAAAAATTTCCAAGTATGCTTACGGAAGGGATTATCACACTGTAATAAAGGATAAACTTAAAGAATTAATGCTTCATATGAAGCAGGAAATCGGCGATTTTAATGGCAGGGCCTTCGTTGATTCTGCTCCTGTTATGGACAAAACCTGGGCCGAAAGGGGAGGTTTAGGCTGGAGGGGAAAAAACAGCAATCTCATTAACCCTAAATCCGGAAGTTTCTTTTTTATTGCAGAACTTATTACTGATCTGGATCTGGAGTATGATGGACCAATGAAAGATTATTGCGGTACCTGCACCAGATGTATAGATGCCTGCCCAACAGATGCTATTTCTCAAGCATATGTGGTTGATGGAAGTAAATGTATTTCCTATCTTACTATAGAACTGAAAAATAATATTCCTTCAGATTTTAAAGGAAAGATGGACAACTGGATTTTTGGCTGCGATGTTTGTCAGGACGTTTGTCCGTGGAACAGATTTTCTAAAGCTCATAATGAACCCCAGTTTTTACCTTCTGAAGAATTTAAGAGCCTTAAAGAATGGACAGAGCTTACGTCAGAATTATTTGATGAAATATTTAAAAAAACAGCTATAAAGCGAACAAAATTTGAGGGACTTCAAAGAAATATAAAATTTTTAGCCTGATTTCCAATAAGATTGATTGTTGAAAATCAGGCTTTAATTAGGTTAAACAAAGCATCTGTTAAGAATTTCGTGCTCTTTGGAAAAATTTTCGTAGCACCACTTCTTCAGATCAATTAACTCTTCTTTCATTAAATCTCTGATACTTTTTTTTAATTCTTTTTCAAAAAGTTGTTTGTCAAAACTTACTTTCTCTAGAATTAATTTTACGTATTCAAGCATTTGATTTAAATAGTTTTTGGTTGTTAGGTTTTTTTTAAGTTATTAATTTGAAACCAAATCTTACATTAGATTTGACTTACTTTACTAACCTTATTAACGCCTTTATGTTGTAAAATGTTTTAAGTTTTTTCACATTTCTCTAATTTTATCCCTTAGAGTTATGAATCAGAGAAATGTGCCAGGGTTGATATTCATCTGAAATGTGTTTTAAAAATGGTTGAAAAATTACTTTTATGTGTATGCTGCAGTCTTGTTTTTTTAACATGTAATCTTTCAGCCCAGGATTTAAAAATTAAATTCTCAGACCGTTCCATCCAGGAGGGAGAAATTTTTACCATTACGCTTACAGTTCCTACTAAAAAAGTAAAAGAAATCAGTCCATTTCCCGAAATTGAAGATTTTTCAAAAAAGAGAACAATTTTTCACAGGGAAAGAAAAGAAGATATTTTTATCGCCGAACAGGAATACTTACCTTCTAAGCCCGGAGTCTTTACGCTTCCTTCTTTTACAATTTCGGTTAACGGTCAGACTTATCGCTTTAATGGTACTAAAATTACAGTAGCTCCTGGTAAAAAATCTCTTGAGCAGATCTCAGAAGATAAAGCTGGGAAAAAAGAAGAGTTCTCTCCTTCTGAGTTGGATGCAATGTTTCTGGTGGAGAGCAACCAAAAATCGGTTTTCGTCAATGAAGGTTTTGTGCTGTCAGCAAGTTTTCTAGTAGCAAAAGATAACCCTTCCGAATACAATTTTGTCGATCTGAACAAGCAGGTAACTTATATCATCCAGGATTTGAAGCCTGCCGACTGTTGGATTGAAGAAATCACATCTCCCGGCGAACTCAAAAAGGATACTGTAAAATTCCATAATAAAGTCTATAACAGGTATCGCTTATACAAGGTCTGCCTTTTTCCACTGGGTGCCGGGACTATAAACATTCCTTCAACCGGTTTTAAGATTTTGACCTACGCTACTTTAAGGACTAAAAATGAAATTGAAAGAAAAGATGAATTCAAAATGTTTAAGTCCGGAGGAATTGCAATCCAGGTATTACCATTGCCCGAGCATCCATTAATGGATTCTGTAGCTGTCGGCACAGCCGAACTGCAGACAAATATCTGGAAGAAAGTGCTGGAAGTGAATGAGCCGCTTAAAGTTTCTTTGAAGCTTACAGGAATGTTTAATCCTGCCCTGGCTGAAATGAATGTAAAAGAATCTCGTGATTTTGAAATTTATCCTGAAAAAGAAGATCTGAAAAAAGATGAGAGGGGGAGTGATATTCAATTTACCAAAGTTTTTAATTATGAATTTCTTCCCAAGAATTCCGGAAATATTAAGCTTGCAGATTGTTTCTCCCTTATTTATTTCAATACTTCAAGCAAAACTTATGATACACTCACTCCAAAATTTATGATTTATGTAAAAGGAGAAAGAAAAAGTGAGTATATTTCAAGTCACGAAGACGGCTTTTACCAGCTCATCGATAAGTCAAGCAACAGACTCAGACAAGGAGAAAGGGATGATCTTACAAAGGTTTTAACCAATATTATCATTCTGTTTATGCTGGTAACAACCATTATTTTAATTATCAAACGATGAGTAATAGTTACGGAAAGTTATTTAAAATCAGTACGTTCGGCGAGTCTCATGGCCGTGCAGTAGGTGTTGTCCTTGATGGATGTCCTGCAGGTCTTGATCTGGATCTGGAATTCATTCAAAATGAATTGGACAGAAGAAAGCCTGGGCAATCCAAAATCACCACACAAAGAAAAGAAGAAGATAAGATAGAAATCGTTTCCGGAATATTCGAAGGAAAATCTACCGGCACACCTATCGCAATGCTGGTCTGGAATGCCGATGCAAGAAGTAAGGACTATTCACATATTGCTGACAGGTACAGACCTTCTCATGCTGACTTTACTTATCAGGAAAAGTATGGGGTGCGTGATTACAGAGGTGGCGGTAGAAGTTCGGCAAGAGAAACTCTTGCAAGAGTTGCAGCCGGAGCAATAGCAAAATTATTCCTAGCAAAATATGGTATTAAAATCAATGCCTATGTTTCTCAGGTAGGTGGTCTTTCACTCCAGAAAAGTTATAAAGAATTAAACCTTGAGGAGACTGAAAATAACATTGTTCGTTGCCCTGATCCTGTAATGGCAGAGGAAATGATCAGTCTCATCGATAGTGTCCGGAAAGACTGTGATACAATAGGTGGTGTCGTATCATGCGTTGTTCAAGGCACTCCGGTAGGACTTGGAGAACCGGTTTTTGATAAATTACATGCGGAACTGGGGAAAGCTATGCTTGGAATCAATGCAGTAAAAGGGTTTGAATATGGGAGTGGTTTTGAAGGTGTGAAGATGCTGGGGTCTCAGCATAATGATGCCTTCTATGTTGAAGGAGATAGAATAAGAACCAAAACGAATTATTCAGGTGGGATTCAAGGCGGAATTTCCAACGGAGAGGATATTTATTTCAGGGTGGCATTCAAACCTGTAGCTACTTTAATGAAGGATCAGGAGAGTATCAACCAGGAAGGGGAAGCTGTAACCGTTTCAGGTAAGGGAAGACATGATCCTTGTGTAGTTCCAAGAGCTGTACCTATCGTAGAAGCGATGACCGCATTAGTGCTTGCTGATTCACTTTTAAGGAATAAAGTAATAAAACTATAAATGGACGAAAAGCCAAAGAAAAGCTTTCCTCTTTATTTGCAGATCCTTCTGGGAATGATTGCCGGAATACTCTGGGGAATTTATGCACCAGAGTTTCAAGAAGGAGCAAAGGTTACTGTAGATTATGTAAAGCCATTCGGAACTATCTTCCTTAGGCTGCTTCAAATGATTGCAATTCCTTTAATTCTCACATCATTAATTTCAGGAATTGCAAACTTAAAAGACTTCGCAAAAGTCGGAAGGATCGGAGGAAAAACGATCCTTTTATTTTTTTGTACTGCTATTATTGCCACTTTTCTAGGGGTTACAGTTGCCGGTTTTATCAAGCCAGGAAAAGTAATTTCTGAGGAAACCAGAAGTCAGATGATTTCTCAATACCAGGAAGTGACAGAGAAAAGTATTTCAGCATTTGAAAAGGTTCAGGAAAGTCCTCTTTCTCCACTAGTAGAAATGATTCCTCCAAACTTCTTTGGCGCTGCATCAGACAATACCCGTATGCTTCAGGTAGTATTTTTCGGTTTGCTTTTCGGAATAGCACTTACCAGAATCTCCTCGGATAAATCTGCTACAGTTGTAGATTTTCTTGAAGCAGTCAATGAGGCCCTTTTGAAAATGGTCATGATGATCATGGCTGTTGCACCTGTAGGCGTATTTGCATTGATGGCTTCTGTACTTGTGGAACTGGCAGGGAATGGCAGTCAGATGGTTCAGCTTTTATATTCGCTTCTTTGGTATGCTATTTCGGTATTAATCGGACTGGCAATTATTCTGTTTATCCTTTATCCTGCCATATTTACTTTTTTTTCCGATGTTAAATATGGTCAGTTTTTTAAAGGAATGAGACCAGCATTTTTACTTGCTTTCACCTCAAGTTCAAGCAATGCAACCCTTCCTGTTACTATGGAAAGGGTAGAGCATCATTTAAAGGTGCCTGCAGAAATTACTGGTTTTGTTTTGCCTTTCGGTACTACTGTAAATATGGATGGAACTGCTCTTTATCAAAGTATTGCAGCAGTTTTTATTGCACAAGCGTTTGGCCTGGAGCTTACTTTTTTTCAGCAGGTCACTATTGTCTTTACAGCTACACTGGCTGCTGTAGGGGCAGCAGGAATTCCCGGAGCCGGAATGATTACTTTAATTGCAGTTCTGAAAAGTACCGATATCCCAATAGAAGGTATAGCATTGATCCTAGCGCCTGACAGAATCCTTGATATGTGTCGCACTTTAATAAATGTTGCTGGCGATGCAATGGCTGCAGTAGTTGTTGCAGGATCCGAAAAATCAGAGGAAAATTCTTAATATAATTTCGTAAATTTGATTCGTTGTAACGAACATTTCTTATTTTGTATAGAATACAATTGCTAAGAAGTTTGTTTCATTGAAATGAATTAAGTTAAGTTTTAAATTGTTCTCCCATTTTATCAATCAAAATCATGGAGTCTACAGAAAAAAGAGTTATAAATATTTATACAGAATCAAATCCGAATCCTAATTCTCTGAAGTTTGTGACGGATTTTCTTCTCGTATCGGAAAGTGTTGATTTTCCTAGCCCTGTTAGCACAGCAAATTGTCCTCTTGCTCAGGATCTTTTTCGTTTTAGTTTTGTAAAGAGAGTATTTTTCTCTTCTAATTTTATTACCGTCACAAAATCAGACGATATTGAGTGGATTGAAGTTACTCCAATGATTAAATCTTTGATTAAAGGTTATCTGGAGGAAGGAAAGCCACTTTTCAATGAAAAGTTTGTTCCTGAAAATTTGTCTCCAACCGCAGGAGATTCTGAAATTGTAGGGAAAATAAAAGTAATTCTTGATGAATATATCAGGCCTGCAGTAGAGCAGGATGGAGGAGCTATTACTTTTAGCTCTTTTAATGATGGTGTGGTTAAAGTGATTTTACAAGGTTCTTGTAGCGGTTGCCCTTCTTCTACAATCACATTGAAGGCTGGTATTGAAAATCTTCTTAAAAAGATGATTCCGGAAGTGCAGGAAGTTGTTGCGGAAAATGCTTAATAAAAAAATATTGAAGTGTCAGTGAAAAGGAGCTCTCAGGGGCTCTTTTTTATTTCAACCTGTTTAAGAAAAAATAAGCTCTGGTGTTAAATTCCAGAGCTTAAAACTTCCCTAATTGATTAACTTTTTCCCGATAATTAATCAAACGTAAGACTTCAGGATCTTTAAAAACGTTGTATCGGGTTCTCTTTTTTTGTAAATTAATTTAGTACGTCTATGCCTGCACTATAGGTTTTTTCAACTTCATCCAGAATATCAGATACTTCTTCAACACTTCCTGCTGTTACTATTCTTTGTCTGAAAGGTTTAAAATTGGGGAAACCTCTGAAATAATTAGTGTAATGCGGTCTCATCTCAAAAATTCCGGTTTTCGGCCCCTTCCATTCTACCGATCTTATCAGATGTTGTTTGCACACTCTTATCCTTTCTGAAATATCAGGTTCAGGCAGCTTTTCTCCGGTTTTAAAATAGTGTTTGATCTGATTAAATATCCAGGGGTTTCCTATAGCAGCTCTTCCGATCATTATTCCGTCCGGACCAAATCTGTTTTTATATTCAAGGGCTTTTTCCGGAGAATCTATGTCACCATTTCCAAAGATCGGAATATGAATGCTTTGCATTTCTTTAACTTTAGCAATCCAGCTCCAGTCTGCTTCTCCTTTATACATCTGATATCTGGTACGGGCGTGAATGGTTAAAGCCTGAACACCAACATCCTGAAGCCTCTGAGCTACTTCAAGAATTTTGATGTTTTTTTCATCCCATCCAAGTCTTGTTTTTACAGTAACCGGCACTTTACATCTTTTGACAATTTCTTCAGACATTTTCTGCATTTTAGGCAGGTCAAGCAAAATACCTGCCCCGGCTCCTTTACAGGCTACCTTGTTTACAGGGCAGCCGTAATTAATGTCAACCAACTCTGGTCCTGCCTCTTCAGCGATAGCAGCAGCTTCTCTCATAGCCTCAATTTTGTCTCCGAAGATCTGAATTCCTATTGGACGTTCATAGTCATAAATATCAAGTTTTTGGAGACTTTTTTCAGCATCACGGATCAGTCCATCTGCTGCAATGAACTCAGTATACATCATATCCGCACCATTTTCCTTGCAAACAGCCCTAAAAGGAGGATCACTGACGTCTTCCATAGGAGCAAGTAAGAGAGGGAATTCTCCAAGTTCTATCTGACCAATTTTAACCAAAGTTGTATTATTTTAATTATTAAGAGCAATTATATCTTTTTTTGGAATGGTCCCGGAATATGTCGGGGCAATAAAGTAAATTTACCAACTTTTATGGAAAATATTAATAGTTCAGGAAGCGGAATACCGGAAAAAACACTTGGTGTCCTTGTAGTATTCCTAGCAGTTCTCGGAAGTATGCTAGTTGGCAGTGGATTAGGTCACATTCTTCTTAAAGAGGTTTTTGGTATCAGTTATAATTCTGAAACTGAATTACTAAATCTTATAAAAAGTTCCCCGAATCCTCAGGCATTGATTTTGAAAAGTCAGGCTGTAAATGCTGTTATCACTTTTTTGGTTTTGCCGATTTTATATATGGCAATATTCAGGAAATCATATTTTAAAAAACTTAATCCTGCCACAAAAAGACTTCCGTTTTTTCTTTTTTTAGCAATCATTATTTTTTTTATGGGAATGCCTCTTCTAGCTTACATGGTAGATTGGAATAAAAATATGCAATTACCATCTAGCCTGAAACCACTTCAGGAGTGGATGGAGAAAAATGAAAATCTGGCCAAAGTACTTACCGAAACTATTATTTATTATAAAGACAGCACATCGTTTTTGCTAACACTTCTGGTTGTAGCTCTGATTCCGGGTATTGGTGAAGAGTTGGTTTTCAGAGGCGTTGTTCAGAATGAGCTAAATAATATTCTTAAATCCCCTACATGGGCCATATGGACCACAGGATTTTTGTTTAGTTTTATTCACTTTCAGTTCTTTGGTTTTTTTCCAAGAATGTTTCTGGGGGTCCTATTTGGATACTTATATTATTGGTCAGGTAATATATATGTTTCCATGTTTGTCCATTTTATGAACAATGCACTTACTCTTGTTCTCGCAAATATGTACAAACAAAAGAATATTAGCTTTAATCCGGATTCTTCAGAATCCATACCTTTTTATTCCGTAATAATTTCGGTCATTATCTTTTCTTTTTTTATTTATTTATACAAAAGGATTTCGAAGGAGGCAGGAATAACAAAATAATTTCGGCTTAATAGCATTTTTTTGCTAAACTTGAATTGAAAACCGCCAGGTTTTTAATAATCATAAATTAAGGGAAATGAAATTAGTTACTAAGATCCGTAATATGGGAAACCTCACCCAGCGGATTATTGCCGGTTTGGCAGGAGCATTTATTATGATCAGTGCAATATGTTTTAATGAATGGAGCTACTTCGCTTTATTGTTTATAATATGTCTGCTATCATTAATTGAATTCTATAATCTGATAGAGGTGGCTGAAATTAAACCAAATAAAATATTCGGAGTAGTTTCTGGAATGATGATTTTTACACTTATTTTTCTGATAGAAAAGCAGGTGCTGACTTTTGAATGTTATTTTTTGTTGTTTCCGTTTCTGTTTCTTCTTTTTCTGATGGAGCTTTTCAGGAAGAACGATAAACCTTTTTTTAACATAGCTTTTACTTTCTTAGGAAATATATACATAGCTCTTCCATTTGGTTTACTTAATGTATGCGCATTTTACCTTCAGGATTATAATTTTCATATAATTTTAGGTATTCTCCTCATTCTTTGGGCAAATGATATCGGCGGGTATGTTGCGGGAATGGCATTGGGTAAGACAAAATTATTTTTCAGAATTTCTCCTAAAAAAACATGGGAAGGTAGTATCGGTGGAGGTTTATTTGCACTTGCAATTGGATTTTCATTATCATTGTTCTGGAAAGAACTTGACACACTTCACTGGCTGATTTTGGCAACTATAATAGTTGTAGTTGGCAGTTATGGTGATCTTGTTGAATCGTTGTTGAAAAGAAGTCTTGCAATTAAAGATTCCGCACAAACAATTCCTGGTCACGGAGGTTTTTTGGATCGGTTTGACGGGCTATTGCTCTCATCACCTTTTATAGCAGCCTTTTTAAAGATTTTTTCATAAACAATAAGGCTTCTTCTCCGTAAACGTTTCGACAAAACAAGAAAAAGCGGCTATGTCATATATAGAACCAGCACCAATTAAGGATAAAGACAACCCTTTAGAATCCATGATGTCCAGATTTGATCTGGCTGCGCAAAAGTTAGGGCTTGATAATGAAACCTATAATGTTTTAAAAAATCCTGATAAACAAGTGATTGTCTCTTTGCCAATCACCATGGATGATGGCAGGATTAAAGTGTTTTCCGGCTACAGGGTTATTCATAATACAATACTTGGCCCCTCAAAAGGAGGAATCAGATATGATATGGGAGTTACCTTGGATGAGGTAAAGGCTCTTGCAGCCTGGATGACCTGGAAATGTGCTGTGGTTGATATTCCTTATGGCGGAGCAAAAGGTGGTATTATGTGCAATCCGAGAGCCATGTCTAAAGGGGAAATAGAACGACTTACAAGGGCTTATACTTTATCAATGATGGATGTATTTGGGCCTGATAAAGACATCCCAGCTCCTGATATGGGGACTAGTCAGCAGGAAATGGCCTGGCTTATGGATGAATATTCTAAAGCAAAAGGAATGACTGTAAATGCCGTAGTTACCGGAAAACCACTGGTACTTGGAGGGTCATTAGGTCGTGTAGAAGCAACTGGCAGAGGGGTTATGGTAAGTGCACTTGCTGCAATGCAAAGGTTAAAGATGAATCCAAGTCAGACTAGTTGTGCTATTCAGGGATTTGGTAATGTGGGGTCAAATACAGCCAGACTTCTGGAAGAAAGAGGTGTTAAAATTAAAGCATTAAGTGATGTAAGTGGAGCTTTTTGGAGTGATAAAGGAATTGATATTCAGGATGCTTTGAGGTATAGAGATAAAAATAACGGAATACTTGAAGGATATCCCAATGCGGACAAAATGCAAGATCCGGAAGGGATCATTACTTGCCAGGTTGATCTTTTAGTACCTGCTGCCAAAGAGGACGTAATTAATATTTATAATGCACCTGATATAAAAGCGAGGCTTATAGTGGAGGGAGCAAATGGTCCTACAAGCGCAAGTGCAGATGATATCATTAATGAAAAAGGAATAATGGTCGTTCCGGATATACTGGCAAATGCCGGTGGGGTTACTGTTTCTTATTTCGAATGGGTACAAAATCGCCTTGGGCTAAGATGGCCTTTGGAAAGAGTAAACAGAAGGTGTGACAGGATCATGAAAGAAGCTTTTGAAAAGGTTTACAGTACTTCACTCGAATTTAATGTGCCAATGAGAATTGCCGCTTACATAGTTGCCATAGATAAAGTAGCAAAAACGTACAAATTCAGAGGAGGATTTTAATCTTTTATTATATTTGCTGCTTCATTTATTCAAAATATGGTAATTCATAAAGAAGGATATAAAATCCTTACGTATCTTTTTGTAGTTCTTTTGATTGTTAACCTTGCAGTATATTATTTATTGCCGGAAAGCACAGCCTTCCGTTGGACAGTTTGGGGAATATCTGCATTTATTTATATAATGATCTTGCAGTTTTTCAGAAGCCCTCGCAGATTGATTATAACAAATGACAATCATGTTATTGCTCCTGCAGATGGTAAAGTGGTTGTAATTGAAGAGGTTGACGAACCTGAGTTTTTTAATGAGAAAAGAAAACAGGTATCAATTTTTATGTCACCTGTTAATGTCCATATTAATAGAAATCCTATTTCCGGAATGGTAACATATTTTAAGTACCACCCTGGTAAATATCTTGTTGCATGGCACCCAAAGTCCAGCACAGAAAATGAAAGGACCACGATTGTTGTAACTGCAAAAAACGGAACAAGCATATTGTTAAGACAAATTGCAGGAGCTCTTGCTAAAAGAATTGTGTGGTATCTGCAAGCTGGAGAAGAAGTGAAACAAGGTGAAGAATTGGGTTTTATTAAGTTCGGATCAAGAGTAGATGTTTTTCTTCCGCTGGATGCTAAAGTTAAAGTAGCAATTGGTGAAAAAGTGAAAGGTGGGTCGACTGTAATTGCAGAGTTTAAGTAGTTTAAAAGCATAAGAAAATTTTTTTATTAAAATTCTTGGAGCAACAAACTATTCATATTTAACTTCGTTATTAGAATCTAAAATTTTAAAAAGGAATTAATTTGAGCTTATGAAAAACAATAATCTTGACGACCTAAGCGACGATGAGCTTTATGCTAGTTTTGAAGCTTATAAAGCATTGCTGGATGCCGGACTATCAAAGGATCAAGCCCTTTCCAGAACAGGTCTGACAGCACAGATTGTTAAAGACCTGGAGGATGAAGAAAAGACAATGGAAGAAGAAGATGAGTATGACTTCAAAGATGAGTGGGAAAATGCAGATGACGATGATGCGGATTTTGATGATGATTCTAATTGGAAAGAAGAAAACTTTGATGAAGAAGGAAGCTGGGATGATGATGATGCTGGCGCCGCCGGATGGGAGGACAGATATTAATTAAAAAATAATAATAATATTATTATAATAAGCCCCGACCTTCGGGGCTTTTATATTTATGGACTTTTTATTTCCTTTACGTTTTTCTAAGATAAAGGAATTTAAAATGAATAGAAATACAATCCTTGCAGAGTTAAATAGTGCAGCAGAGGTTTTGAATAATTTTATCAGTTCAGAACAAAATATACAAGCTATAGAAGCTGCAGCAGAGTTAATGATACACTCACTGAAAAATGGTGGTAAAATCATAAGCTGCGGTAATGGAGGTTCTTCCTGCGATGCCATGCATTTCGCAGAAGAGCTGACTGGCAGATACAGAGAAAACAGAGAGCCTATTGCTGCTATATCCATTTCTGACCCTAGCCATATTACTTGTACGGCTAATGATTATGGTTATGCATTCGTTTTTTCAAGATATGTTGGTGCATTAGGCAGACCTGGAGATGTGCTACTTGCAATCAGTACTAGCGGAAATTCTGAAAATGTATTAAAGGCTGCTGAAGAGGCAAAAGGTAAAGGAATGAAGGTAGTTGGCCTGACTGGAAAAAATGGGGGAAAACTCGCAGGACTGTCGGATGTGGTTGTTAATGTTACTCATCAGGGATTTGCAGACAGAATTCAGGAAGTACACATAAAAATTATTCATATATTAATTTTATTAATCGAAAAAGGGCTGGCTAAGTAAGCCCTTTTTTAAACTCTTTCAACTTGCTAAGCTATGGTTGCCAAAACTTTTGGAAGCGCCGTCTATGGCGTGAATGCCTATACTGTTACCATTGAAGTAAATATAGGTCAAGGAACTAAATTTTTTATCGTAGGTCTTCCTGACAGTGCTGTTAAGGAAAGTGAACATCGGGTGGAATCTGCAATTAAAAACCTAGGTTATGCTATGCCAAGGCAAAAAGTGGTGGTAAACCTCGCTCCTGCGGATATTAAAAAGGAAGGATCTGCTTATGATCTTCCAATTGCTTTGGGAACACTTTTAGCATCTGAACAGATTATAGCAGAGGATTTTGATCAATACGTGATTATGGGCGAATTGTCCTTAGATGGAAAACTGAGACCTATTAAAGGAGTTCTTCCCATTGCAATTGAGGCCAGAAAACAAGGTTTTAAAGGTTTTTTACTGCCCAAGGAAAATGAAGCAGAAGCAGCAATAGTTAATAATCTTGACATATACGGGATTTCAGATCTTCAGGAGGCCATTGATTTTTTTGAAGGAAAGGTTCAGTTAAGACCATTAAGGCTTGATACACGTTCGATTTTCTTTAATCAGATTAATAATTATGATGCCGATTTTGCTCATGTACAAGGGCAGGAAAATATTAAAAGGGCATTGGAGATTGCAGCGGCAGGTGGGCACAATGTAATCATGATTGGCCCTCCTGGGGCAGGAAAGACCATGTTGGCCAAAAGGCTTCCCACTATTTTGCCTCCTCTTACTTTAAATGAAGCACTTGAAACAACCAAGATTCACTCTGTTGCAGGAAAATTAAAAGGGGCAGGAGCATTGATTTCCACTCGTCCCTTCAGATCGCCTCACCATACAGTAAGTGATGTAGCTCTGGTTGGTGGTGGAGGACATCCGCAACCAGGTGAAATTTCTCTTGCACATAATGGTGTTCTTTTTTTGGATGAGTTGCCGGAATTTAAAAGGACTGTACTTGAGGTAATGCGGCAACCGCTTGAAGAAAGGAAAGTATGTATTTCAAGAGCAAAGATTTCGGTAGAGTTTCCATCAAATTTTATGTTGATCGCCAGTATGAATCCATGCCCATGTGGATATTACAACCATCCTGAAAAAGAATGTGTATGTGGGCCTGGCGTAGTGCAAAAATATCTCAATAAAGTGAGCGGTCCTTTGTTAGACCGAATAGACCTTCATGTAGAAGTGACTCCTGTTGGTTTTGATGAGATGTCTTCGATACGGAAAACAGAAAGTAGCGGCGAAATCAGGGAGCGTGTAATTAAGGCGAGAGAAATTCAACAAAAAAGATTTGAGGAATTGCCGACTGGTGATAATCCCATTCATTCAAATGCAATGATGCCCTCCCAGATGGTTAAAGAAATTTGTATTATTTCTGAACCAGGAAAAAATCTGCTTAAAAGTGCTATGGAAAAATTAGGTCTTTCTGCCAGAGCTTATGATAGAATATTAAGAGTTTCAAGGACTATTGCGGATTTGGCTGAAAGCGAAGAAATTAAAGTGGAACATTTGGCAGAAGCAATTCAATATCGAAGTCTCGACAGGGACGGTTGGGCAGGTTAATTTTTATATACATTCAGGAACTTTATTTGTTCTTATTAAATTATGCTTTCAGGAGCAATTTCATGTTTCTCCTTTAAACCCAATAATTTCCAGAATATTTGGCATGGTTTTTATCCTTAAATTGGTTAACTTCACAATTAATATTCAGCAATATGAAGAAACATATACAAAAATTGTTTTTTATAGTCTTTATGGTACTCTGGGGCCTTGCGGTTTCAGTAGCCCAGACACATCAGATTGCTGTTGTTAGTTCTCGTTTTGATCCGGAAGTTTTGAATGTAGGCCCGAACGATACCATAGAATTTATCTGGCAGGGAAATGGAAATTCTTCAAGTTCACATCCTGTAAAAGCAAACGATAATTCATTTGCTTCTCCAGCTCAGGGGAGTGTAACCTCTTATAAAGTGTTCGCAAAAAATCTGACTCCCGGAGCCAACTATTCATATATTTGTACTGCTCATTCTTCCATGCAAGGGGTTATAAATGTTTCGGTTACATCTAGTTTGGCAGATCTTCGAGAATCTAAATATGAATTTCATATCTCTCCTAATCCATTTGATGATGAATTGAATCTTACCATTTTCCCAGGAAATAAAAATGTCAAATTTATTAAGATTTTTGATATCATAGGAAAAGAGGTAGCATCCATAGATTTAAGTAACAAGGTTGGGCCTTCAGCTTATAAAGTTGATTTTTCCAATCTCAGGCCAGGACTTTACTTCTGCAATGTATATTCAGATAAGGGTATTATAGAAACCAGAAAAGTTTTGAGAAACAGATCTTAATGTTTTAACTGTTTCTTCATAATATTTAAGAATGAGATTCCTATGGGGTCTCTTTTTTTGTTTTATACCACAAAGTGCCTTAACTAATTCATATGTTCTGCCAAGTATTTTTGAAATTCAATAAAGGATGGGTAATTAATAGTCAATTGACAGAATTTTGCTAATTTCGCCTTCCATAAATTTTTAATTGGTAAAGATGTATAATTCAAATTACTCAAAACTAAATAACCTCTTGGGGTGGTTGGTTTTCATTTTTGCAACAGCTGTTTATGTGCTTACCATTGAGCCTACGGCAAGCTTTTGGGATTGTGGTGAGTTTATCGCCTGCTCCTACAAATTACAAGTACCACACCCTCCGGGAGCCCCTTTCTTTTTATTAATAGGAAGAATATTTTCTTTATTGGCTTCTGATGTAACTCAGGTGGCTTTCTGGATCAATATGGTTTCTGCCATATCTAGTAGTTTCTCGGTATTATTTCTCTTTTGGACTATCACTCTAATTGCAAGAAAATTTGCAAAGGATTATGTGAATCCAACTCTTGGTGAGAAAATAGCAATATTTGGAAGCGGGGTAGTTGGTAGCCTTGCATTTACTTTTTCAGATTCATTCTGGTTCTCGGCTGTTGAAGCAGAAGTATATGCAATGTCTCAGTTCTTTACAGCATTTGTATTCTGGGCAATTTTAAAATGGGAAACAAAAGCCGAAGAAACGGGAGCTGACAAATGGTTGCTTCTTATTGCTTACACAATCGGTCTTTCAATAGGAGTTCACTTATTAAATTTGCTTGCAATTCCGGCACTCGCTTTTGTATACTACTTTAAAAAATACGATATCACAAAGGTGGGTGTAATAGCAACATTCCTTTTGAGTGGTGTAATCATTGTAGTGGTATTATCAGGAATTATTCCCGGCTTACCTTCACTTGCAGGAACTTTTGAGATTTTCTTTGTGAATAATCTCGGCCTTCCTTTTAATTCCGGTATCATATTCTTCGGCATTCTTTTCCTTAGCTGTTTAATCTTAGGAATAGTTTATTCTATTAAAAATCAAAAGTATATTTTAAATCTTAGCCTTTTAGGATTGACTTTTATTCTTATAGGATATGCATCTTATGGTATTATCCTTGTCAGATCAAACTTCGATCCTCCGATAGATGAAAATGATCCTGAAAACGTAATAAGCTTTGTTTCTTACCTTAAACGTGAACAATATGGTGATAGACCGATCTTCAAAGGTCCTTTATTTACAGCAGGCTATCCGATTGACGTAGAAAAAGGTGGGGCGCTTTATAGAAAAGACAGTGCAAGTGGTCGATATGTTGTTTATGATTACAAGATGAATTATATCTATGATCCGAAACATGTCACATTATTCCCGAGAGCCTATAGTACCCAGTCTCATCATGTTGAGGCTTATCGAAGCAGGATGAATTTGAGAGAGGGGAAAAAACCTTCTTTCTGGCAGGATAAGGGTTATATGTTTAGCTATCAGATTGGACATATGTACATGCGTTATCTTGGTTGGAACTTTATCGGAAGGGAAAGTGATATCCAGGATAGCGATGTGTTATGGCCATGGGATTACTTTAAAAAGGATTTACCGGAATACCTGAAAAATAACAAGGCAAGGAATAACTTCTTCATGTTGCCATTTATATTGGGTGTTGTAGGTTTCGTCTACCTTTTTAGCAAAAATAGAAAGGATGGAATAATTGTTTCTCTGTTATTTATCTTTACCGGACTTGCAATTGTAGTATATCTAAACCAACCTCCGATAGAACCAAGAGAAAGAGACTATACCTTTGCCGGATCATTTTATGCTTTTGCTATATGGATTGGATTGGGAGTGTTTTTCATCGCAGATCTATTGGAGAAAATTGTAAAAAGTGAATCTACAAGATCTGGTATATCCTTTATATTATGTCTTTCTGTACCTGCTATAATGGGGCAGCAAGGTTGGGATGATCATGACAGATCAAACAGATTCTATTCTGTAGATTCTGCAAAAAATCTTTTGAACTCATGTGCTCCAAATGCAATACTGTTCACTGGTGGAGACAATGATACTTTCCCTCTCTGGTATGTTCAGGAAGTAGAAGGTTTCCGTACTGATGTACGTGTATGTAATCTAAGTCTTTTGAATACAGACTGGTATATTAAGCAGATGAAGCAACAGGCTTATGAATCAGCACCATTGCCAATATCCTTGAATTTTGAAAATTATATTCAGGGAAAGAATGATCAGATTTATTTTGTGGAAAAGCCTCAGTATAAAAATGGAATCAATCTTGCTGGTTATATTCAACTTGTAAGAACTGATAATCCGGAAATCAGACAGGAAAGCGGAAGAGGCGATTACTATACAACACTTCCTTCGAAAAATCTGTACTTGAATATAGATAAAAATGCTGTGCTGGCAACAGGTGCAGTGCCTGATACACTTAGAGGTCAGGTTCTTGACAGACTTGCATGGAATATCGGAACAAATACATTGGAGAAGAAAGATCTTATCATTCTTGATATGATCGTTACCAACAATTGGAAAAGGCCGATTTATTTCTCTACTACATTGTCTGGTTCTAATTTCCTAAACCTTAAAGATTATACTCAATTAGAAGGTTTGGCTCATAGATTAATGCCGATAAAATATCCGAACGCTTCCCAGGGCTATGTTTATGATAAGGTGATGTATGATAACATGATGAAAAACTTTTTCTGGAGAGAACTTGATAATCCTAAAGTTTACTATGATGAAAATTATTTCAGAATGACTGTAAATTCAAGATCTCAGTTCTACCGTCTTGCGTCAACACTTTATAATAACGGAGAAACAGAAAAGGCAAAAGAAGTAGCAGAACATTGTTTTAAAGTAATGCCTGATGATCCTATTACTTATGATATTGCAACACCTCCTTTTATTCAAATTTTCTTTAAAACAGGAAATGAGAAAATGGCTATGGACATTGCTAATAAAATGGGGAACAGAGCTATTGAAAATCTTGAGTATTACAAGAAGGAAAGGATACCATATGGAAGAGATTATGAGCTGAACTTCTACATTCTCGATTCAATCATAAGAGCACTGAAAGAGGGTGGCAAAGCCAAAGAAGCGGCTAAGTTTGAAGAAGTGTTAATGTCTTACTCTTATCTATTTAATCAGTAAAAGTAAATTAAAGAAATACAACCATCACAATGCCAGGCTTGTCCTGGCATTGTGATTTAAACGAATACCAAATGGAGAGAAATTCCCCGCATAATAAATCTGAATTGCTTTTCGGTATAAGACCGATCATTGAAGCCATAGAAGCAGGTAAAGAAATTGATAAGATTCTTGTTCAGAAGGAACAGTCTTCTCCTTTAATGAATGAATTGTTACAGGCTGCATTTCATCATAAGGTGCCGGTTCAAAGAGTGCCGGTAGAAAAGCTTAATCGCATAACCAAGAAGAATCATCAGGGAGCGATTTGCTTTATGTCCTCTATTGTCTATGCTTCTTTGGATAATGTAATTTCTGATTGCTTTCAGTCAGGCACAGTTCCAATGATTTTGGTGCTTGACAGAATTACTGATGTTAGAAATTTTGGGGCTATTGCAAGGACAGCGGAATGTATGGGGGTTCATGCTATTGTTATCCCTGCGAAAGGGGCTGCTCAGATTAACAGTGATGCAGTTAAAACTTCTGCAGGAGCATTGAATCATATTCCAGTCTGCAGAGAGGAAAGCCTTATTAAAACCATAAAATACCTTAAAGAAAGCGGGCTGTCTGTAATAGCATGTACGGAGAAGGCTCAGAAAACAATAGCCCAGGCGGCTTACAATGATCCGGTTGCAATTGTGGTGGGGTCGGAAGAAGATGGTATTTCTGATGAGATCATTAAAAAGGCGGATGAAATTGTAAGGATACCAATGACTGGAAAAATAGGGTCTTTGAACGTATCAGTTGCGGCTGGAATGATATTGTATGAAGCAGTTCGTCAAAGAGGGGGCTAGACTATAAAAAAAGAAAGCCCCGAAGAGTCGGGGCTTTTATATTAAATAAACCTTGCGTCTTTCTTATTCTTGGTGTCTGAAACAAAGTCTTTAACTCTTTGCTCATGATCTTTTTTGCAGATCATAAGAACATCATTAAATTCTGCAATGATGAAGTCTTCAAGGCCTTCTACTACTACTAATTTTTCTTTTGGTACTTTAACAATACAGTTTTTAACATCATAAAGCATCGTATTGCCTTCTATCACATTACTGTTCTCATCTTTATTGGATAGCTCATACAATGATTTCCAGGTGCCAAGGTCACTCCAGCCAAAGTCACTAAGCATTACAAACACTTCTTCTGCTTTCTCCATGATGCCAATGTCAATAGAGACATTCTTGCATTGAGAATAAGCTGTACTAATAAAGGTTTCTTCTTCTTTTGACCAATATTTACCACTGCCTTCTTCGAAGATTTCTGCCATTTCAGGCAAGTGTTTCTGGAAGTTCTTTATGATAGCGTTTACATTCCAGATGAAAATTCCTGCGTTCCATACAAAGTCACCACTTTCCAGGAATTTCTGAGCAAGTTCAAGCTGGGGTTTCTCAGTAAAAGTTTTTACCTTTTTTATTCTGTCCGGGTTTTCTTCAATATATTGAATATAACCATATCCCGTATCAGGCCTGCTTGGTTTAATGCCTAAAGTAATAAGCTTTTCACTTTTCGCAGCGGCATCCATTGCTATTTTTATGGTAGACTCAAACTCAGTTTCCTTAAGAATAACATGGTCTGAAGGTGCAACTACCATTGTTGCATTAGGATTGCTTTGTTTTATCTTATAACATGCATATGCGACACAAGGTGCAGTATTTCTGGCTATAGGCTCGCTCAGTATCTGCTCATCTTTCATGAATGGCAGTTGTTGCTTCACCAAGTCAGCATATATTTTGTTTGTAACAACCAGTATATTCTCTTTGGGAAGAATATTGAAATACCTCTCAGCGGTTTGTTGCAAAAGAGTTTTTCCGGTACCTAATACATCGTGAAACTGTTTTGGGAATTTTTCTCTGCTGAAAGGCCAAAATCTGCTTCCGATCCCACCGGCCATAATCACCACATAATAGTCTTTATTCATTATGTTTTTAATTTAAAAATTGATCTTAATTAAGATTAGACAAGCCCTTCTTTTAATAAATCATGGAGATGTATAAAACCCTCTACTTTTCTCCCGTTAACAACTACCAATTGGGTAATGTTATTTTCCTGCATGATATTTAAAGCATTGACGGCATATTCCTCGCTTTCTATGGTTTTAGGATTCGGGCTCATGATATCAATTGCGCTGATACCTTCTATTGTCCCAAATTTATCAAGCATTCTTCGTATATCTCCATCAGTAACTATACCGATAAGTTCTTCATTCTTATTGACAACGGCAGTAGCTCCGAGTCTTTTCGATGAAATTTCGAAAATCACTTCTTTGATCCCAGCATTTTCTTTTATTACTGGCCTGCTATTGTGAGGAAAAATATCCCCCACTCTTAAATATAATCTTTTTCCCAGCGATCCCCCCGGATGATATAATGCAAAATCGCTGCTGGAAAAGTTTTTCATTTCCAATAAACAGACAGCCAAAGCGTCTCCAATTGCCAGCGTAGCTGTTGTACTTGTAGTTGGAGCCAGATTGTTTGGGCAGGCTTCTTTTTCTACTGTGGCATTCAAAATAAAATCAGCTTCTTTAGCAAGAAATGACTCAGTGTTGCCTACTAGTGCAATCATTTGACATCCAGTTCTTTTAATCAGAGGTACGAGCACTTTTATTTCTGGAGTATTACCGCTTTTGGAAAGGCAGATAACAATGTCATCCTTTTGTATCATTCCAAGATCACCATGGATGGCGTCTGCTGCATGCATAAACACTGCAGGGGTTCCTGTAGAGTTAAGCGTGGCAACAATTTTACTTCCTATAATTGCACTTTTCCCAATACCTGTTACAACAACTCTACCCTTGATCTTAAGGATCGCTTCTACAGTTTTCTCAAAATCTTCATTGATGAAGTCTGTCAGCTTTTTTATTGCATCTGCTTCACTCAATAAAACATTTATTGCTGTATTTCTAATATTTTTTACTAATTTCAAGGTAAGGAATCATTCGATTGTTTACCTGACAAATATATAAAGGTTTTAAGATTTAATGATGTTAGATGAGAAAATGTTAGTCGAAAATGAAGTTGAGGTAATCGGCCAGCTTAAGGCTGTATTTGGTTACAATCAATTTAGAGGATATCAGGAGGAAATCATTAGCAATGTTTTAGCCGGAAAAAACACTTTTGTTATAATGCCTACAGGGGCCGGAAAATCTCTTTGCTATCAGTTGCCGGCAATCATGACAAAAGGTACGGCCATAGTTATCTCCCCTCTTATCGCTTTGATGAAAAACCAGGTTGACCAGTTAAATGCACTGGGAGTCAATGCACAGTTTTTAAATTCAACACTGACAAAAGTCGAGATTAACAAAGTAAAAAAAGAAACACTGAGTGGTGATATCAAACTGCTTTATGTAGCGCCGGAGTCTCTGACTAAAGAAGAAAATATTGAATTCCTTAAAAAGGGAAATATCTCTTTTGTCGCAATTGACGAAGCTCATTGTATTTCTGAATGGGGGCATGACTTCAGACCAGAATACAGGAAAATAAAAAACATTATCGACCAGCTTGGTCCTGGCTTACCTATCATAGCGCTTACTGCTACTGCAACTCCTAAAGTTCAAATAGATATTCAAAAGAACCTCCATATGGAGGAAGCGGCTTTATTTAAGTCTTCATTTAACAGGAAGAATCTTTACTATGAAGTCCGTAAAAAACACAATACCAAAAAACAGCTGATTAAATACGTCCTTGACAATAAAGGGAAGTCAGGTATTGTCTATTGCCTTAGCAGAAAAAAAGTAGAAGAGATCGCAGAACTGCTAAAAGTCAATGGCATTAAGGCATTGCCATATCACGCAGGTCTGGATGCAAGTATAAGAATGAACAATCAGGATGCCTTCCTGAATGAGGATGCGGATGTAATTGTTGCTACTATTGCCTTTGGGATGGGAATCGACAAACCGGATGTTCGCTATGTGATTCATTATGATGCCCCCAAATCTCTGGAAGGATATTATCAGGAAACAGGAAGAGCCGGAAGGGATGGACTTGAAGGAAACTGTATCATGTTTTATACTTACGAGGATATACTGAAACTTGAGAAGTTTAACAAAGATAAATCAGTAACAGAGCGTGATAATGCCAAACATCTGCTCCAAGAGATGGCTGCTTACGCTGAGTCTTCTGTTTGCAGAAGAAAGCAGCTATTACACTACTTTGGTGAAACTGTAGAAAAAGATTGCGGGTTTTGTGATAACTGCATTAAGCCTAAGGAGAAATTCGAAGCGCAGGATGAAGTAGTGCTGGCAGTTAAAGCAGTAATGCAGACAGAGGAAAGATTTGATGCAAGTCATTTAAGTCTGGTACTAGCAGGAATGGAAAATGAATATGTCAAAAGCTACAATCATAATGAGTTGGAAGTTTTTGGCAAAGGAAAAGATCAGACCATAGAATATTGGAACTCTCTATACAGACAAATTGTATTGCAGGAGTTACTTGAGAAAGATATAGATAATTTCGGAATTCTTAAAGCTACTGAAAAAGGCCTGGCATACCTAGAAAACCCTGTGCCATTGTTATTCAGTAAGGATCATGATTTTTCAGGAGAGACTTCGGAAGAGGAAATTGAAAAGCAGGCATCGACAGCTAAGTCTTATGATCCTGCACTTTTTGACTCTTTAAAGGCTCTAAGAAAGAAAATAGCAAAAGACAAAGGTTTACCTCCTTATGTGATTTTTCAGGATCCATCTCTAGAAGAAATGGCTACTACTTTTCCTACAACGAATGATGAACTAAGCCATATCAATGGTGTGGGAATGGGAAAGGTGCAGAAGTTCGGAAGACCTTTTATTGAGCTGATTAAGAAGTATGTTGAGGATAATGATATTGAGACTGCTTCTGATGTCGTTGTAAAATCTTCTGTAAATAAATCCAAAATCAAAATTTTTATTATTCAGCAGATTGACAGGAAAATAGACCTGGATGAAATTGCAGAAGCCAAAGGTCTTACACTGGCGGAACTGACAGAAGAAATAGAACATATCTGTTATTCAGGAACCAAGCTTACTCTGGATTATTATATCGATCAAATCATGGATGGAGATAAACAGGATGAAATCTATGATTATTTTATGGGTGCAGAAAATGATAACATTGCACTGGCAATGAAAACCCTGGGAGGAGACTATTCTGAAGAAGAAATTCGTCTGATGAGAATTAAGTTTCTGTCAGAACTTGCAAACTAAACTTGTATCACAATACGCAAAAATATACGCATTATAATATAAATGAATATTCTAATTGTTGGGTCGGGAGGAAGAGAACATACCTTCGCTTGGAAAATAAAACAAAGTCCGCTTTGTAAAAAACTTTTCGTAGCTCCTGGAAATGGAGGAACAGAGGAAATCGCAACCAATGTGCCTATTCAGGTTACTGAGTTTGAAAAACTAGGTAAGTTTTGTTTGGATAATCAGGTTGGTCTTGTGCTTGTCGGTCCGGAAGTGCCACTGGTTGAGGGGATCGTTGATTATTTCAGAAGTACAGATTCCTTAAAACAAATACCTGTCATTGGCCCTTCTAAAGAAGGAGCTCAATTGGAAGGAAGTAAGGATTTCTCCAAAAGCTTTATGGTGAAATATGGGATTCCTACTGCTGCCTCTAAGACATTTACTGCGAATGAGCTTAATCGTGGTCTTGAATACATTGAGACGCAAAGTCTTCCTATAGTGCTGAAAGCTGACGGTCTGGCTGCTGGTAAAGGCGTTATCATTGCTCAATCACAGGACGAAGCAAAGACAGCATTGAGAGAGATGCTGGAAGATAAGAAATTCGGAGAAGCAAGTGCCAAAGTAGTTATAGAACAATATCTTGATGGTGTCGAACTATCAGTGTTTACTATTTCTGATGGCTCTACCTATAAAATTCTTCCCGAAGCTAAAGATTATAAAAGAATAGGTGAAAAAGATACCGGCCTGAATACTGGAGGAATGGGTGCTGTTTCGCCGGTTCCTTTTGCAGATAAGGCATTTATGGAAAAGGTGGAAAAAAAGGTAATTATCCCAACTATAAATGGCTTGAAAGCAGAGGGGATTGATTATGTAGGATTTATTTTTTTCGGCCTCATGAATGTTAATGGGGAACCTTTCGTTATTGAGTATAATGCCCGAATGGGAGACCCGGAAACTGAAGTGGTAATTCCGCGAATCAAAAATGACTTTTTAGAGGTATTAGCAAAAGTAGCTGAGAAAAAACTTCACCAGGTAAATCTGGAAGTGTCAGATCAGACAGCAACTACAGTAATGCTGGTAGCAGGAGGATATCCGGAAGATTATGAGAAGGGAAAAGTTATTTCCGGTCTGGATAAGGTTGAGGAAGTATTGGCATTTCATGCAGGAACTGCATTGAAAGATAACAAGATGGTGACAAATGGAGGACGGGTTATAGCACTAACAGGATTAGGATCGGACATTCAGGAAGCTCTTGCAAAATCAAATAAAGCCGCAGAAAATATAATCTGGGAGAAAAGGTATTATAGAAGAGACATCGGACTCGACCTTTTGGCTTTAATTGAAAAATAAAGAATATATTTGTAAATCATCATTTTAGATGGATTGATTTACAATTTTTACATACATATAAATATATATAGGAGATGGGATGCAGTTCTTGTAGTTCCGGAGGCGGGTGTAGCACAGGTGGTTGCGGAAAAAGCGGAGGATGCTCGTCTGGCGGATGCAATAAAATGAATACTTTTGACTGGCTCGGAAATATGGAGCCTACCAGAATATCTTCATTTAAAATAGCCGAAATACGTTTTAAGGGCGGAAGAAAAGAATATTTCAGAAATGTCAATGACATTGAACTTAATAATGGAGATCCGGTCATAGTTAATGTCCCTAATGGACATCACTTAGGCTTTGTCTCTCTGCAAGGTGAATTGGTGCGTCTTCAGATGAAAAAAAAGAGTATCGTTGACGATGATCAGATTCGTGATATCTACCGCATTGCCAATGCAAAGGATCTGGAGAAATTTGAAAGCACTCAGAAAAGAGAGCTTCCGACACTTTTCCGTACCCGTGAAATAATCAACGAGCTGAAGCTTGACATGAAGCTGACAGATGTTGAGTATCAGGCCGATAATACTAAAGCTACCTTTTATTATTCTGCTGACGACAGAGTAGATTTTCGTGAACTGATTAAATGTCTAGCTACTGAATTTAAAATCAGGGTAGAAATGAGGCAGATCAGCCTTAGACAGGAAGCCGGTCGTCTAGGTGGGATTGGTTCATGCGGAAGGGAACTTTGCTGTTCAACATGGCTTTCGGATTTTAAAAGTGTTTCTACTTCTGCCGCCAGGTATCAAAATCTTTCTTTGAATCCAAGTAAACTTTCAGGTCAATGCGGAAGATTGAAGTGCTGTCTCAATTATGAGCTTGACACCTATGTGGATGCATTAAAAGATATTCCTACTGTTGAAGATCCACTACTTACTGAAAGAGGTGAAGCATATTTGCAAAAAACTGATATCTTCAAGAAAATAATGTGGTTTGGATACAGAGAGGATACCACTTGGTACCCGCTTTCTGTTGAAAGGGTTAATGCAATTCTTGAATTGAATAAGAAGGGTGTTACTCCTGCTTCTTTGGATGAACACGATACTTCACTCCAGGATGAAGAGAAAAAGGCAGAAGACGATTTGAATGAATTGAAACGTCTGGATGAGAAGTATAAAAAGAAGAAAAAGAAGAAGAAGAAATCAAAAGGTCCTAATACTGTGATTGCTTCTGGAAATGTTCAGGGGGAAACTTCTGGTTCTGACCAGGAAAGGAAACCGCAGCAGGAAAGAAGGCCTCAGGCTCAGAAACAACACCAGCACCCGAATAGAGAGAGGAGCAATCAACCTAACAGGGAAAAAGGACCTTCTTCTCAGAATAATCCAAGGGAAAAACAACAGCAGAGAGAGAATACTCCTAGGGATAATCAGAACAAAGGAGGTCAAAACGTGCCGAGGGAAAATCAAAACAGGCCCAAAGGCAATCCTAATCAACAGCACAAGGGCAATCCTAATCAACCTAAGGGCAATCCTAATCAACCTAAGGGCAATCCAAATCATCCTAGAGGAGGGAATCCTAACAGACAGGGATCTGATCAGAAAAATACAAATATTAATCCGAATACTACGCCGGACAAACAAGTATGACGAAAAACAGAATTTCGACTTTTCTAGTCCTGATTTTATTTATTTTAAGCTCTTGCGACAAATCGAGGATATACGAACAGAATTTTGATTTGCCTGATAATAAATGGGATGAGGATAAGGAACTTATCTTTGATTTTGAGGTGCCGGATCACAGACAGATGTACAATGTATTGTATAATGTGAGGTATTCGGTTGATTATCCTTTTTATAATCTCTATGTAAAATACAATTTATTGGATTCAGCGGGCAGAGAGCTTAATCAAAAGCTTCAGGGAATGGATCTGATGGATTCTAAAACCGGAAAACCTTTTGGTAAAGGAGTAGGTGGTGTTTACGATTTCAGGGTATTAGCGTTACCTAGTTATGTTTTCCCTTATTCAGGAAAATACAAATTGAAAGTAAGGCAATACATGAGACAAAATCCTCTTCCTCAGATTTATTCATTTGGATTAAGAGTAGAAAAAGCCGGAGCTTAAATAAATGAAATCAGGGTTAATCATTTGTTTTTTGCTATTGTTTGGTGTTTTGTCTATTCAAGGGCAACAAATTGATGTAAAGGAAATAGAGCTGGCTATTAAAAATCCTGAAAGCAGATTTTTCTATCCTTTATTGCTCAAACGGTTTAATTCTCTTGATACAACCTTAAAGAAGGAAGATTTTAAACACCTTTATTATGGATTTGCATTTCGGGAAAACTACTTTCCTTTTGAAATGGATGAGCTGGAAAAAAGATTGAAGGACTTGAATTATGCAAAAAAGTTTGAAGATGTAATCGATCTGGCTGATAGCATTGGTCATTCTGTGCCAACCGACCTGACAGTTCTTTTTGAAAAGTCCTATGCATTAAGATCTTTGGCTAAAAAAGAAGAAGTAATTGTCAGAAGCAAATACAATGTTTTACTTAAAGCTGTGCTTGCTTCTGGAGATGGTAAATCTCCGGAAACAGCTTATCAGGTTGTTTTTTTTGGAGATGAAATGGAAGTTCTCAGCGCCCTTGGGTTTAGAATTTTAGAGCGTCAGACTATTTTGAAGGACAACCGTTTTTATGATGTCTGGATTCTGGGAAAGAATAAGCAGAAGTTGGAAAAACTTTATTTCGATGTAACTATTCCTCACAAGTTTGAAGAACAGCAACTCATCAAAGATTTGAAGGAAAGCAATTAATTTATGTTGTAATCAAAATCTTATTTAATCAGGAAGATCAATCTGCAGAATGAATTTTTGTTTTGATATATTATTTTTGCTCATCAAACGTTTCTAACGGGTAGAAAATAAACTGGAATGGCTTTTTTAAACTTCCGTAAGCTTTCTTTATGGCTTTTTATTTTAATGGGAATAGCCGCTCCTTCATTTGCTCAAAATGATGGTCCGTCTGACTCGTTTGCTACTGATTCTATCCCAGATATATTGGTAGCCGCTGATAGTATTCCCAATAAAGCAAAGAAAAAGAAAAGGAAAAAAAACGTTTTCTACGGAATAAAAACCCGCAAAGGATTTACAAAAATGGGAAGAGGGAAGCAGGTTACCATAGAAACTTTTCATTTGCTGAAAACCTATAAAGAGCCGAATCCATATGTGGGAGAATATTATGTTTTTGATGCCCGTAAAAGAAAGGTTTTAAAAGTTACCTCAATTAATCAAAAAGAACTTCTTAATTATAGAATACTGCATGGCCCCTATAAGAAAACTGTAGGTGGAGAGGTAGTAGAGTCTGGAGTTTTTTATGTCGGTACAAAGCATGCAAGATGGGAACGTTATGGAAAGAATAATATTCTGATTGATAAAGTCAAGTTTTACAAAGGCTGGCCAAAAGAATCAGAAATTACCTACTTTGACAATGAAAGGACAAAGGTAAAAGAAGTAAAGCCGCTGGTTAATAAGCAGCTTAATGGCACTTATTGTCTGTTCAATGAAAAAGGCTGGACCCTGATTCAGGGAAAATATATCGATGGTATTAAGGTTGGGATCTGGGTGGAGTATTTTACAGAAAAGAACAAGCGCAGAAAAGAAACTCAATATCCGGCGAGTCCATACAAAGATGAACAGTTTGAGCCTTATGTACTTACTGAATGGGATAATGAAGGGAATTTGATTGTCCAGAACGGTAAGGCTGTGCCAGTTACCAAAACCGGTGGAAAAGATCCTTCGGGTAAGAAGCAGGCTCAACGACCTCCTAATAGTAACAGGAACAGAAAACAGTAACAGAAAACAGAGAGAGCAACAAATCCTGTTTACTGTTCACTCCTAATGAAATGCGTCCTCAAAATGGACAATCTCTTGTCCGGTTATTGCAACGATATCAAACCGAATCGGGCCTTTCCAGTCATTTTCAAAAATAAAGTTCTCAGCGGCAGTCATAACCAGTGAAGCTTTTCTTTCGGAGACAGAAGCTTCCGGAAAGCCGAATTTTGAATTTTTTCTTTTTTTGACCTCAACAAAAACCAGCAAATTTTCTTTACGGACTATTATATCGATCTCAAGCTTTTTATAGCGGTAATTCCGAAAGAGTATAGAGTAACCTTTTGTCTCCAGGAATTTTCCTGCTATGTCCTCCCCGTTTTTCCCCGAAATTACATTGTTTCCCATTAGCTTTTTGTCGTTGATGCGTTAATGAAGTATCTTGGTACCCTGAAATTCAGGTGTAAAGCTATAAAGTTGTGAATGAAGTAATTAATAAAAAAGTCTTTTTTGAAAATCTTGGTCTTATAAGTTACAAAGAAGCCTGGGACTATCAAACTAAGCTTTTTGATGAAATTGTATCTGTTAAACTTTCAAACAGAGGAATTCCTGCGGAAGACCAAATGCCTACACCTAATTACTTGTTGTTTTGTCAGCATCCCCATGTTTATACTCTGGGCAAAAGCGGAGATGCTACTCATTTGCTTTTACAGGAAGATCAGCTTAAAAAGAAAGGGATTGAATTTTACCATATCAACAGAGGTGGTGATATCACCTATCATGGACCAGGGCAGTTAGTTGGTTATCCGGTGATAGATATGGAAAATTATTTTACCGATATTCATAAATACCTGAGATTACTGGAAGAAGGAGTCATTCAGACTATTGCAGAATTTGGTATTAAAGGAGGGAGAATTGAAGGACTTACCGGTGTCTGGATTAATTCGGATATTCCTGAAAAAGGACGAAAAATTTGTGCTTTAGGCGTAAAAACCAGCAGATGGGTGGCCATGCACGGATTTGCTATAAATGTGAATGCGGATCTAAATTATTTTAATAATATAGTACCTTGTGGTATTTCAGATAAGGCAGTTACTTCAATTGAAGCAGAAATTGGAAAGAAAGTTAATATGGAAGAAGTAGAAGTTATTTTGAAAGAAAAGCTGACAGCTTTATTTGAAATGACAATTGTTCAAAAGTAAATTTCAAAATCAATGAAAAAGGATATTTTATTCCCCCAGGTAGAAGGTGTTTCTGTGGCTGTAGTCAGAGAAGGTGAAACCGGAGAATACAGTTGGAATGTTTTCATGATTAATGAAAATAAATTCGATTTAAAAGATATAACCATCCGTTCAAAGGGTTATGGACCAAAGGAGGGTGAACAGCAGATTACATCAACATTAAGGCATCATATTCAGTTACTTCAATCTGAAAGCACACTTAAGATTGAACCTATAGATCCGGCTGTATTTCATTTATATAATGAATACTGGATCAGTTACTATGTCAATAATCAGATTTTCGATAAGAAATTTATTTTCGTACCGGAAAGTATTATAGAAGAGAATCTGGTGTTTATTCCTCAACTTGAACTTCAGGGAATTTTACATACCTGATACCTGATTTACAGTGTATATTTGGAAAAAGGATTTTTATCTCTAAAATTTAGGGAAACAATCAGCTTTTTAGAAATGGACATACTGAAAAATGCCGGGGACATTTTATTCCTGGATATTGAAACTGTCACAGGTACGGCCTCGTATCATGAGCTTAGTGACAGGCTGAAGCATCTCTGGACGAAAAAGTCAGGGATGATTGATGATCAGAAAGAACCCGACGAACTTTATTTTGAAAAAGGAGCTATATTTTCCGAGTTTGGAAAAGTAATCACCATTTCAGTAGGTTTTTTCTTTTTTCAGCAGGGGGAGTTATCTCTTAAAATAAAATCTTTCTGGGGGCATAATGAAAAAGAACTTTTAGAAGATTTTAAACGCCTGCTTGAAAAATTTGATCCCAGAAAACTAAGACTTTGTGCGCACAATGGGAAAGAATTTGATTTTCCTTATTTATGTCGCAGAATGCTTATAAATTCTATCCCAATTCCTGAAGCATTAAACATATCAGGAAAAAAGCCTTGGGAAATCCTGCACTATGATACATTGGAAATGTGGAAGTTTGGAGATAGGAAAAACTATACCTCTCTGGAAACTTTAGCCACAGTATTCGATATCCCGACAAGTAAGGATCAGATGGACGGAAGTTATGTCAATGTGTCTTACTACAAGGAAGATGGTCTTGATGCTATCAGAACTTATTGTGAGAAGGATGTGCTCGTCACTGCTCAGGTTTTTCTGAGGTTACATTGTCTTGAGCTGGTCAGGGAAAAAAATATTTTGTTTTGCAATTGATGAATAATTTCTTTTGTTTCGGTTAATTTATTTGAGATCAGAATATTACACAGATGTCTGCTAACGGCGGGAAAAAAGATGAGTTTTTGCTAGATGTTCGAAATTTAAAGACATACTTTAAATCAGAAGATAATATTGTCAAAGCTGTAGATGATGTTAGCTTTCAACTCAAAAGAGGGGAAACTCTTGGCATTGTTGGAGAATCTGGTTCCGGAAAATCTGTAACAGCCCTTTCGATTATGCAACTTGTCCCAAAACCTATAGGACAAATTGTTGGTGGAAGTATTTTATTTAATTCGCCCGATAAAGGAATTCTTGATCTGACGAAAATAAGCGAGCGAGAGATGCAGCAGGAAAGAGGCAATGATATTTCCATGATCTTTCAGGAGCCTATGACATCTCTTAATCCTGTATACTCCTGCGGAGATCAGGTGATGGAGGCTATTTTGCTGCATCAAAAACTTTCCAAAGCAGAAGCCAGAAAAAAAACAATAGAACTTTTTGAAAAGGTAAAACTCCCAAGACCCAACGATATATTCTATGCCTACCCACATCAGATTTCTGGTGGACAAAAACAAAGGGTAATGATTGCAATGGCTATGAGCTGTAACCCGTCGGTGCTTATAGCAGATGAGCCTACTACTGCTTTGGATGTCACAGTGCAGGCAAGAATTCTGGAGCTGATGAGTCAGCTCAGAGATGAAAATAATATGTCTATTATTTTTATTACACATGATCTTGGGGTAATAGCAGAAATTGCCGATAGGGTAATGGTGATGTATCATGGAAAGGTTGTCGAGTCTGGCACAACGTATGATATATTTAATAATCCTCAACACCCTTATACAAAAGGTCTCCTAGCTTGTCGCCCTCGACTGAATATGAAATTAAGGGTTCTACCTGTAGTCTCTGATTTTATGGAAAGAGATGAGTCTGGTAATATTGTTGAAAAAAAAGATCATAAGTTTTCGTCTGTTGGCCATGCTTTACTTTACAACTTTGTTTCTGAAGACGAAATCAAAGAGCGCCAGGATGACCTTAAGAAAAAGGAGCCCCATCTTAAAGTTAAAGACCTGCAGACTTATTTTCCAATCTCTAAAGGTTTATTCGGAAAAGTTACTGATTATGTAAAAGCAGTAGATAATGTTTCATTTGACGTTTATCCCGGTGAAACCTTAGGACTTGTAGGTGAATCCGGTTGTGGAAAAACTACACTTGGAAGGACAATTTTAAGACTAATTGAACCAACTGGCGGGGATATTTATTTTGAAGGAAAGAGCATAAAAGATGTTCAGGGGGAAGAGTTGAGAAAGTTGCGTAAAGATATGCAGATCATTTTTCAGGATCCGTATTCTTCTCTTAATCCAAGAATGACGGTTGGACAAGCCATCATAGAACCAATGCGTATAAATGGAGTATTGGAAAGTGACTTTCAAAGAAGGAGGAGAGCAGTAGAGCTTCTGGAGACAGTAAGTTTAAGTGCAAAACAATTTGAAAGATATCCACATGAATTTTCGGGTGGACAAAGACAAAGGATATGTATTGCCCGTGCTTTAGCATTAAATCCTAAATTTATAATATGCGATGAATCGGTCTCGGCATTGGATGTTTCGGTTCAGGCTCAGGTGCTTAACTTGTTAAATAAGCTTAAAGAGGATTTTAACTTTACCTCTATTTTTATCTCTCATGACTTGTCGGTTGTGAAGTTCATGTCAGACAGAATTCTGGTGATGAATAAAGGAAAAATAGAAGAAATAGGATATGCTGAAGAAATATATAACAACCCTCAGTCAGAATATACAAAGAAATTGATAAATTCAATTCCAAAAGGAGACCTTGCCGCCATCAGGAATGCTATGTTGAAGAGGAGTCAGGGTCGGTAACCTCAATAGTCATGACAAAAAGCAAAAATAAGAAGGATAAGCCAGGACATGAAAATAATATAAAAGATAAGCTTTTGAGTTTGCTTAGCAGGGCAAAATCAAAAGCATATTCTTTTAAAGAGATTATAAAAAAAGTAGGCTTAAAAGATCAGGCTGTAAAAGGCCAGTTTGCCACGGAACTTGATAATCTTGTCAGGTCAGGTCAGGTAGCAAGAACACAGAGCGGTACCTACAAAATCAATTATAAATCAGACGGTAATCATATTGTCGGTCGAGTAGATCATGTCAATCAGCGATTTGCCTATGTCATTTCAGAAGATTCTAAAGAAGATATCTGGGTGAGTGCGAATAATCTCAAATTTGCATTTGATGGAGATATCGTAAAAGTACTTCTGAAAGGTAAGAGGGATAGAGGTCGCAGCCCGGAAGGGGAAGTAGTTGAAATACTTGAAAGAAAGAGAACCGATTTTGTCGGAAAAATAGAACTATCACCACGTTTTGCTTTCGTAATTCCAAACAGCAGGAAGATTTTCTACGATATTTTTATTCCTTTAGATAAAATCAAAGACGCCAAAGAAGGACAAAAAGTAGTAGCCAGAATTGTTGAATGGCCGGATAAAAATCATAATCCTGTAGGAGAGGTAATAGAAGTGTTAGGAAATGCAGGTGAAAATGATGTAGAAATGCACTCTATTATGGCTGAATACGGTCTGCCTTGGGAGTTTCCTGAAACTGTAGAAAGGGATGCAGATAAAATTCCGGTAGAAATACCGGAAAGTGAAATAAAGAAAAGACGAGATTTCAGATCGATTACAACTTTTACAATTGACCCGGTTGATGCAAAAGACTTTGATGATGCACTATCTATCAGGAAACTAGAAAACGGGAACTGGGAGGTAGGAGTACACATAGCTGATGTGACACACTATGTAAGACCAGGAACACCGCTCGAGAAGGAGGCGTACAAAAGAGCGACTTCTGTTTACCTTGTGGATCGTGTAGTTCCGATGCTTCCGGAAAAACTTTCCAACAACCTTTGTTCTTTAAGACCTCATGAAGATAAACTGACATTCTCGGCAGTCTTTGAGATGAATCATCAGGGTAAAATATTGGACGAATGGTTTGGTAAAACCATTATTCATTCGGACAGAAGATTTGCTTATGAAGAGGTACAGGAAATTCTGGAAGGGAAGGACGGGGATTTTAAAGAGGAGATCTTTGCCCTTGATGAGTTGGCCAAAATAATGAGAGCGGATCGTTTCAGAAGAGGTGCAATTGCATTTGAAACTGTAGAAGTAAAATTCAAACTAGATGAAAAGGGCAAGCCACTTGGCGTATATCCGAAAGTCAGGAAGGATGCCCATAAACTTATAGAGGATTGGATGCTTCTTGCTAATCGTAAAGTAGCTGAGTATGTCTATTTTATGAAAAAAGGTGATGAGAAAAATACATTTGTCTATCGTATTCACGATCATCCGGATCCTGAAAAGCTTAATTCACTTGCCATTTTTGCAAGAAAATTCGGCCATAACCTGGATCTGAAAGATAAAGATCTATCCAATGCATTAAACAAACTTGTAACAGATGTCGAAAATACTCCGGAGCAAAATGTATTACAAAGTCTAGCCATAAGATCTATGGCAAAAGCAAAATACACGACAGATCCGGAAAAGCACTTTGGTCTGGCATATAAGCACTATACCCATTTCACTTCTCCGATAAGAAGGTATCCGGACGTAATGGTTCACAGACTATTGGAACATTATCTTAATGGAGGCAAGTCTGAGAATAAGACTTATTATGAAGATCTTTGTGAGCACTCTTCTGATATGGAAAAGGTAGCCGCAGAAGCGGAAAGAGCTTCCATCAAGTATAAGCAGGTAGAATTTATGGAGACCATGATTGGTCAGGAGTTTGAAGGTATCATCAGTGGAGTGGTAGAGTTTGGAATGTTTGTAGAGCTCGTTGAAACAAAATGCGAAGGAATGATTCGTCTGAGCGAACTGGAAGATGATTTTTATGAGCTTGATGCAGAAAATTATAGAGTAATAGGCAAAAGAAATAAAAAAATATTTACTTTGGGAGATCATGTAAAGGTGAAGGTGATGAACACCAACCTTGAAAAACGAAGTATAGATCTTGCTTTTGCCGGAAAATGATTTTCAGTCAAGAAAGAGCTTTAAATAAGCTTGAAGCTGCATTCAATGCGCACAGTCCGGGTGATTCTCCCGTTGAACTTTACGAACCTATAAACTACATTATATCCCTTGGTGGAAAAAGATTGCGGCCATTGCTTACGCTTATGGCCGCAAATTTATTTTCTGAGGAGTGGGATAGGGCTATTAAGCCAGCCATGGCTGTAGAGTATTTCCATAATTTCACCTTAATACATGATGATATTATGGATAAAGCACCTCTGAGAAGAGGAAAACCTACCGTTCACGAAAAGTGGAATATCAATACCGCAATACTTTCCGGTGATGTAATGCTTGTAAAAGCTTATGATCTTTTATTGGAATCCGAAGGTTCAAAACTTCGTGAAATCATAAGGGCATTCAATGATTGTGCAGCTAAAGTCTGTGAAGGCCAACAGCTGGATATGAATTACGAAGGAACGGAGAACGTGTCAATTCCTGCTTATGTCGATATGATTCGTAAGAAAACAGCAGTCCTTCTTGGATTCAGTCTTAAGCTTGGAGGAATTATTGGAGGAGCAGAAGAAAAGGATCTGGAATTGCTTAAAGAATTCGGTGAAAATATAGGTCTGGCATTTCAGTTGATGGATGATCTTCTGGATGTATATGCAGATCAGGAAAAATTTGGAAAGAAAGTTGGGGGGGATATTGTAGCGAAAAAGAAAACTTATCTTTTGATAACTGCTTTGGAAAAGAGTAATGAAGCTGGTAAGAAAAAGCTTATTTCAGTTCTGGAAAGTCAGTCATTGAAAGATGATGAAAAGGTAAAAAAAGTAAAAGAAATTTATGATTCTCTGAAGATAAAGGAACTAACTGAAGCAAAAATGTCTGAATACTATAACGCAGGTATTCAAAAGTTAGAAAAAGTTAAAGCCCCCTTAATAAGGAAATCGCATCTGCTCCGTTTTGCGAACGGGCTTATGAAAAGAGAAAGTTAAAGTATGTCTATCACTATTATTTTAATAATTATTACTGTTGCATGCAGTCTTTATGCATGGAATAATGAATCAGTGTATTCCGGATGGATGTTAAATCCTTACATGATCAGCAATAAAAAGCAGTACTACCGGTTCATCACTTCAGGTTTTATTCATGCAGATTATATGCATTTGTTTTTTAATATGTTGTCTTTATTCTTTTTTGGAGATTTATTGGCAGCAAAGATGGGGGTAGTTGAATTTGTTCTTTTATATCTTTCAGCTATAGTAGTTTCAGATTTGCCATCTTATTTTAAAAATAGAAATAATCATAGGTATAATTCATTGGGAGCATCAGGAGGTGTGTCAGCTGTTATATTCGGTTGTATTTTGTATGAGCCTGTCGGAATGAATATATGTATATTCTTTGCACTCTGTATGCCTGGGTTTATATATGCGATTTTATTTCTTATCTATTCCTATTTTATGGGCAAAAGAGCAGGAGATCATATCAATCATGATGCTCACCTTTATGGAGCATTATTCGGGGTGGTATTTGTGTTGTTAGAAGGAGACGGTAATATTCTTCAGAACTTTTTTCAGGAGATTGTTCGTTGGCCCGGATTGTTTTAACAGAATAGAAAAGTTACAGGTATAAATATAATATTATATCCCATTGCTGTTAAACAGGATGGGATTTTTACTTTACATTAAGTTGAAGATGGATGTGTCAATTAAATAAGAGAAATAGCGAAGGATGATTATTGAAAAGGGAGCCCTGCAGTATCATGATGCTTTAGGGCATATCAGAGAATAATATAAAATAACACTGGAGAATAGTATATAGATAAAAAAAGCCTCTTTAAATGAAAAAGAGGCTTTTTAATAATTATTTTATTTGGAAAAATATTAAGCGTTTGCGAAAGGTTCAACAGAAACGTAAGATCTGTTGTTTCTACCTTTTTTAAATACTACAGTACCTGCAGCTAAAGCGAAGAGAGTATGATCTTTACCGATACCCACGTTTTTGCCTGGGTGGTGAGCTGTACCTCTTTGTCTAACAAGGATATTTCCTGCTATTGCAACCTGGCCACCAAAAACTTTAACGCCAAGTCTCTTACTATGTGATTCACGACCGTTTTTGGAACTACCGGCCCCTTTCTTGTGTGCCATTGTGTTACTTTATTTAGAAATTTTTTCGATTAAAACTTTAGTTAATTGTGCTCTGTGGCCGTTTTTCTTTCTGAAACCTTTTCTTCTCTTCTTTTTGAAAACGATCACTTTGTCTGCTTTCTCCTGAGAAAGGATTTTTCCGGAAATTTTAACTCCACTTACTACAGGAAGACCAACCTGAGTATTTGCTCCGTCAGAAACCAAAAGAACTTGTGTAAATTCTACTTTAGAACCCTCAGTTCCTTCTAATCTATCTGTATAGATAAATTTATTTTCTTCTGCCTTATATTGTTTTCCGGCTATATCGACAATTGCGTACATAACAGTATTATATCTTTTTAAAAACGGACTGCAAATATAGGGAGACAGAATTGAAAAAACAAATCATTTTTTAAAATATCTATGTGGAAAACTATTTTTCTGGATTATTACGCCTGAAGGCTATTGAAAAAGTACAAAATGTAACTAAAAAATAACCTGTATTTTATTGTATTTTAATAGGTTTTGTTATATTTACTAACATGATTTTACTATCTCCGGTCCAGGTCTTCTTTCCTTTGATTTTTCAAGTCGTTTTTATCATATTTGTAACACAACTTTTCCAAAATCCTTATTTCATCTCTGAGAGTTCCTTTCTTTTAATAAACAGGAACAGGGGATTTTTTTCCTTAAATAATACAGGGCAGGATAATAAAGTTTGTCAGGTTTTTCTCAGTATGAACAGGGAAGAATCTCTAAATGTTTTGATTAAAAGAAATTAGATATAGTAACATGGAAAAAAAAGAACCATTACTAGAGGAAAATAAAAACAGGTTTGTCCTTTTTCCTATCGTTCATGACGACATCTGGCAGATGTATAAAAAAGAAGAAGCCAGCTTCTGGACTGCAGAGGAAATAGATCTTACCCCTGATCTCGCTGATTGGGAGAAGCTTAATGAAGGTGAAAAACACTTTATCACTCACGTACTTGCTTTTTTTGCAGCTAGTGATGGTATTGTAAATGAAAACCTGGCAACAAGCTTCCTGGAAATGGTTCAATATCCTGAAGCTAAATGTTTCTATGGTTTCCAGATCATGATGGAAAATATCCATTCTGAAACATACTCTTTGCTGATTGATACTTATGTTAAAGATCCAAAAGAGAAAAGTAAGCTTTTCAATGCGCTGGAGACTGTTCCATGTGTAGCGAAAAAAGCTGAATGGGCAATGAGATGGATTAGTCAGGGGTCTTTCGTGGAGAGATTACTTGCTTTTGCAGCGGTTGAAGGGATTTTCTTCTCTGGTAGTTTCTGTTCTATTTTCTGGTTAAAGAAAAGGGGACTGATGCCGGGTTTGAGCTTCTCTAATGAATTGATTTCAAGAGACGAAGGCTTACACTGCGATTTTGCATGTCTGTTATATACTAAATATATCGTTAATAAACTTCCTGAAGAGCAGGTGGTAGCTCTGATAACTGATGCTGTAAAAATCGAGCAGGAGTTCATTACAGAAGCGCTTCCTGTAGATCTTATAGGAATGAACTCAAGGTTGATGTCTCAATATATAGAGTTTGTTGCCGACAGACTTTTGGTTGCTCTGGGATGTAATAAAGTTTATAACGTAACCAATCCGTTTGACTTTATGGAAATGATATCTCTTCAGGGTAAAACCAACTTCTTCGAAAAGAGAGTTGCCGAATATCAAAAAGCTGGAGTAATGAATGAGAAAGACAACCACAAATTCTCTCTGGATGAGGATTTTTAGAGGTAAGATTTCCGCTTGCAAATTACAAAAGCAGAAAGTAGTTGAATAAATAAAGAAATTGATCGAAAAAATACTGGATTTAAATTTAAAATGTATAATTTAAAACAGTCAAAAAACTAATAACCTTTACCCCCTGATATGCTAGTAATTAAACGAGATGGCAGACGAGAGTCTGTAAAATTTGACAAAGTCACGGCGAGGATAGAGAAGCTGTGCTATGGTCTTGACATAAATTATGTCAACCCGATTGATGTAGCAAAAAAAGTAATTGATGGAATTTATGACGGGGTAACAACCGTAGAGTTGGATAATCTTGCTGCTGAAATCGCTGCTTCTCTGACAACTAAACATCCTGATTACGCCATTCTTGCCGCAAGAATTGCTATCTCTAATCTTCATAAAGTCACAAGCAAGTCTTTCTCGAACACAATGAAAAGGCTTTATACTTATGAAGATCCGAAAACAGGTGAAAATGCTTCTCTTCTTTCTAAAGAAGTTTATGAAGCAATCAGAAAAAATGCATCTGTTCTGGATTCAAGCATTATCTATGACAGAGACTATAATTACGATTACTTCGGTTTCAAAACCCTTGAAAAATCGTATCTTCTTAAATTAGACGGAAAAATAGTTGAAAGACCTCAGCACATGTTGATGCGTGTTGCTATAGGTATTCATACAAACGATATTGATGCTGCGATAGAAACCTACAATCTTCTTTCTGAGAAGTGGTTTACGCATGCAACCCCTACATTATTTAACGCTGGAACTCCGAAGGCTCAGTTGTCTTCATGTTTCCTGTTAACAATGAAGGATGACAGCATAGAAGGTATTTATGACACTCTGAAACAATGCGCTAAAATTTCACAATCTGCCGGGGGGATCGGATTGAGCGTACATGGTGTAAGGGCTACAGGATCTTATATTAAAGGAACCAATGGTACTTCTAACGGTATCATTCCTATGCTTCGTGTGTTTAATGACACAGCTAGATACGTTGATCAGGGAGGTGGAAAAAGAAAAGGTGCATTCGCAATTTATCTTGAGCCTTGGCATGCTGATATCTTCGAATTCCTGGATCTGAAGAAAAACCACGGTAAAGAAGAGCTTAGAGCCAGAGATCTGTTCTATGCGCTATGGATTCCGGATCTTTTCATGAAACGTGTTGAAGAAAACGGTGAATGGTCATTGTTCTGTCCGAACGAGGCTCCTAACCTTGATGAGACATATGGTAAAGAGTTCGAAACACTTTACGAAAAATATGAGAAAGAAGGAAGAGCCAGAAAAACTGTAAAAGCTCAGGAACTTTGGTTTGCAATCCTGGAGTCTCAGACTGAGACTGGTACTCCTTATATGTTGTACAAAGATGCTGCAAACAAAAAATCAAATCAGAAAAACCTTGGCACTATAAAATCAAGCAACCTTTGCACTGAAATTATAGAGTATACTGCTCCTGATGAAGTAGCTGTATGTAACCTGGCTTCTCTGGCTTTACCTAAATTTGTTATTGACGGTAAATTTGACCATCAGAAATTATACGATGTTACTTATGTAGCAACGAAAAACCTTAACAGGATTATTGATATCAACTATTATCCTGTAGAGGAAGCAAGAAAGTCAAATCTGAGACACAGACCTATCGGATTAGGGGTTCAAGGCTTAGCGGATGTGTTCATTATGTTGAGAATGCCATTTGAATCTGAAGAAGCAAAAGCATTGAACACAGATATCTTCGAAACGATCTATTTCGCAGCCATGACCGCTTCAAAAGATCTGGCTAAGAAACATGGTCCGTACGAGACATTCAAAGGATCTCCTGTTTCTAAAGGTATCTTCCAGTTTGATATGTGGGGCGTAACTCCTTCATCTAACAGATGGGATTGGGATTCTTTGAAGAAGGAAGCAAAACAACATGGCGTGAGAAACTCTCTGCTTGTTGCTCCGATGCCGACAGCTTCTACTTCTCAAATCCTTGGAAATAACGAGTGTTTTGAACCATATACTTCAAACATCTATACCAGAAGAGTACTTTCAGGAGAGTTTGTTGTAGTGAACAAACATTTGATGAGAGATCTTATCAAACAAGGTCTGTGGAACGATAAGATGAAAAACAAACTTATCGAAGCAAACGGATCTGTACAGAACATCAAAGAGATTCCTCAGCATATTAAAGATCTTTACAAAACTGTCTGGGAGATCAAACAAAAGACGCTTATCGATATGGCTGCAGACAGAGGGGCTTACATCTGCCAAAGCCAGAGCTTTAACGTACACATGCAGGATCCTAATTTCGGAAAACTTACTTCAATGCACTTCTATGCATGGAAGAAAGGGCTTAAAACAGGTATGTATTACCTTAGAACAAAAGCTGCTGCAGATGCTATCAAGTTTACGGTGGAGAAACAGGCAGATGTTGCTCTTGAGCCTGTTGTAAACAAAGAAGCACAGGATGCAGCATATGCACAGAAAGCAAGCGATATGGCTTGTTCCCTAGACAACCCTGAAGGTTGTGAGGCCTGCGGTAGCTAATCAGTTGGCATTATTAAATTTAAATACAAAAAGCCGGAGGTGATTTTTAGCCTTCGGCTTTTTTGTTGAAAAAGGAGTACATTAGCGTTATATCAATTAAGTTCTAAGTTAATGCGCAATTTTAAGTTTAAACTTTGGTTAATCCTCGCATTTATTGGATTGACAGGTGTAGCATCACTACTCTTATCTGATTTGTCATTAGGAAATTTACCCCCTGAGGTAACAGAGCAAATCCCGATGGAGACTCTGAAGTTTCTTATGCTGATAAACCCTGCAGTTTTAGTACTGATTGCTACAACTATCGGAACCATTCTTTACGATAAGGTAAATCTATCCGTGCCTCTATTTGAAAAACTATTTGATAAAAGAGGAACTTCTTCTTTTAGCTTAAAAGGAATTATTGTAGAGGGTATTGTTCTGGGAGTTTTAGCAGGAATAGCAATCCTCGCTGTTGCTTATTTCTTTAAGCCCTATCTGCCTCAGGTCTTGTTGGACTCCAGCGATAATGCGAGATTAAATCTGATCACAAAGCTTTTATATGGAGGTGTTACGGAAGAGCTGTTGTGCCGCTTCGGTCTGATGACTTTATTTGTCTGGGTACTTTATAAGATTTTTAAGAGCCTGAATGCAGCAGTTTTTTGGTCTGCTAATTTCCTGTCGGCAGTTTTATTTGCGGTGGGACATCTGCCTATGGTATTTCAGTTGGTTACTGATGTGTCGTTTCCTGTTTATGCTTATGTCATCCTGGGGAATAGCATTGGTGGCTTGTTATTTGGTTATGCTTATTGGAAAAGAGGACTGGAGAGTGCTTTTATGGCACATGCTTTTACTCACTTGACTATGGTAGGTGTGAACTTAGTGTTTAGTTGAAGCCCGTAGAAATAAGATTTTTTGCATCACAAAATTGTGGTAGTGTATCTAAAAAGCATCTTTGACAACCTGATAGAGGAAAGTATGATGTGTTTCTTGTAACATAGCGCTAAGGCAAGTTGGAGATGAGATTGGCTGACTGTTTGATTACAAATGAAACAATTGGTTGCTTGAATGGTCCATTTAAGACTCCATGGAATATAGAAAATCCTGTATAATTTAAAATAAAAAGAAGCGTCTCAGAGAATATCCGGGACGCTTCTTTTTTATGTCTTTGGTTAAAGAAAATTAAGAATCTTACAACTTTGTTAGTTTATGAATATATGTCCCTTTGGAGTTTGAGATTTTAAGGAAATACAATCCACTGCTAACTTCAGATATGGAATAGGATCGGGTTCCTGTGAAAGATTCAGATAATGTTTTTAAAGACTCACCTTTATCGTTCAATATTTCCACCGATAAGATCGATTCATTTGCAAATCCGGATTCAATAAAGATCATGTCAGATGCAGGGTTAGGATAAATTTTTACTTTTGCCTCAGCTTCTTCTAAATTATTAATGGAAGTATTTATGCCATCTTTGAAGTTCTGCTCAGTCAGGCTTGTTGTAATGTTAGAAAACTGAATTGGAAAGAAAGTGTAGCCGGCCCTTGATGCCTGAATTACCCCATTCCAACCTCTTGGATATCTGAATTCATAATAACCGGATGCATCTGTCAGGAATTGTCCCCCGTTACCTTGGTTGGTAATAAAACTAAAATCATAATTGGTTTTATCTATACCAATTGCTGTTCCATTGTTGTATTTAGCTGAGTCACAAAACCAGTAGTATTCTCCGGATCCTGAAGCTGTTACAGAGATGGTATATTCCTGTCCAGGTATCAGATTCAAGGCAGGTATAAAAGGTGCACTTACCCAATTTGTAGCTTTGCTAATGGAAGAAGGAACAATTGTCTGTGTACCTATAATTTCGTTTTCCTTTTTTATTTGAACGTTAATCGATTGTGTAGGAGTACCATTTTTAATCAGAGCTAACTGAACCTGGGAAAGAGTGCTTGCTGTGGGAATGAATGTTTGGGATAACTCATATTCCTTTCTAATCCCATAGCCAATTTTAGTTGAGGTCTGACTTTGATCAACTGTTAAAGGCTCTCCCCAGTTTACCGTTGCATTAGTCAAGGGGACGTTATTAGTGGAATAAACATAACCTGACACTTTAACGGGTGAGTAAAGTACAAAATTCTGATTCGGGAGATTATCTGCAACAGAGTTCAATATTTTGGAAGGTGATGGTTGATATAAAGTATTGAGACTTGTTAACGAGAGTTCACCTGAATAGCCGGCATTGATCCAACATTCATAGTATCCGTTTTCATCAGATTTTAATTCAGTGCCATTTCCTTTGTAGGTTATGAATGTATAATCTGCATTCTCCAATATGTCAGATTCACCTTTGGTATAGGCGGAAGGAAAACCTAGCGACCAGGATATTTCCGAGTCATCTGCACTTACGAGGATTGTATATTCTTTTTCCGGACTGACTTTAATGATGGGAAAAAATGAGGCTGATACAAAGGAACTTTTACTTTTAATTTCCGCATTGGGAATTGTATCTCTTCCTATCACTGTTCCTGTGTTATCGGTTATCTCTACATATACATCTTTTGTGGAACCGGCAGATTTATTAAGCATCAGATCTATCTTACCCAGAAAGTTTCCCGAAGGTTTAAAAGATTGTTTTTTCGGAGCCAGGCTTAGCGAAATTGAAAAGTTATCCTCAGTTTGTACCTGGTCCGGCACAATTGTTTCTCCCAATTTAAGAATAGCATTGGCAAGAGGTTTTCCTGTTTCGTCTTTGACGGTTCCGCTAATTTTATAATAATGGTAATCGATTTTGAATATGTTGTCAGTAAAATCATAAACTGAAGGATCAGATAGACTTGTTATCTTTAGCCTGTACAGATCTCCTAACATTGATTCTGTTGGTGTCCATGAAAATGTTTGTGAGGATGCTGCAATATCGGATGTCAAAGTTTCCTTTAATACTCCATTTTGGAAAAGTTCTAATTTAACGTTACCGCTAATGTTAGTTTGCCAGCTGATGTTAGAGGCTATTCCGAATTTCACAGAGCTTGCGGGAGAGTTCAATGTGATATTTCCGGAAGTGTTTGCTTTGAGAGAAGAAGCCAGGTTACTGATGTTGATTGTGCCTTTACCTTCTGTAGCTTCGTAAAAGTTGTAAATACTCTTATCGTCATTAGTATTTCCGGCAAACCACATCACCTGATCACTGATATCCTTCCATTCCGTTTCATTGAGTTGATCATTCGAGATGAGCACAAACAAAACCTTAAAATCTTTCTGGGAGCTTAAATAATCTGGGTTTCTAGCCCCTAGTTTAGCAACAAGACTACTGCCGTTATATGTCTCTCTTGTTCCAGCTACAAATTCAAAGTTCTCACCTACTGGAGTCACAGAGGTAATATCTCTGAACAGATCAAAGGTAGGAACTTCGCTAGCCGGGATCATACCCATAAGGTAAAGTTCCAGTTTACTATATGGTTGTGAATTCCCACCATTAACGTTTACTCCGAATTGTTTTACGCTGTATCTCTTTGGATCTCCGTTTACATTTGTTTTTAATGTACTTTGATCAAAACCTCCTAATTGCCCGGGACTTGATCCTCCTGTAAACCCCCAATGACCATCAAAGTTGTTGTCAGGTCCGGAAGCAGGGTCGTATATACCTGTTTGTAGAGCATAATTGCCCCAGTTATGCATGAACTCATGTAAAGTAGGTCCGTACATAAGCCCGGATCTGTATGGTATGTGCATTATCCCTTGCAGTTTTCCTGATGAACCATAATTGCTCGAAGTAGAATAAATGAACCTGCCGATTCCTAAAGTATTGTTGGATATGCCTGCAAATTTTCCATAGTAAGATATGGTGGTAGGACGGCTTTGCTCATTTGATATGAAGAAAATGAAATCGAAGTCATCTTTAAATTTCTTGTATATTCTTTTTGTCATAGTCTGACGGATGGCATCATCGCTAAACCCGTCTTCTGTAATCCAGGCATTGTATTCCTGGGGAGTGAGCTCCATGATAGCAAACTTACTTTGATAATCGAGCCCCAGGCTTACCTGACTATAGATCGGGTCTAATGCTAAAACTGCTAAAAGAATTGTAAAAATGATTTTTTTCATAGTTGAAATTTTATTTTAAAAAAAGTGAATGTTAATCGTTTAAAGGTATAAGTTATAAACGGAATTTAAAAAAAGGAATGCTAAAGCTTAATTTTAAAGTTGTGCTTATTGGGTTTTATGCATCAGTTATTGGTATCTGTAATTCAGTTTTAATTGGATTTACCACTATGCGGATGGGTTTTGATATTGCAGCACTAAAAAGAATTTTTACAGATGATTGTCCTGTGTCAATTTATAAAAAATGGAATTATGGTTGTTAACCATTTAATATTGTTGAGGAGCAAAAGCAAATTGGAGTGATCTCTCTCTCTCTCTCTCTATATATATATATATATATATAGATATATAGATATGTTGGTATGAAGCTTTACTTTAGGATTGTGTAAAAAAGTAATGATTCACATTTTCTGCTCTATAATGAATCAAACGAGGAAGTTCTAAGAAGGGCTGAGTTTATTGCTCTTAGTCGCCAAGGTAACAGGATTGCTCTCAATTAATAGATTAAAGTCAGAGACTTCAATTAGCAATAATGTAATCTTTTTATATCCTCTGATCCTCATTGAATTAGTCTGTTCCCAAATAGTTCTAAACTATTCGTTATCTAAAAGGTTATTAAGTGGGAATTTTCCCTAAGATGGCTTATTCAGATGAACAGAGAAGAAAATGTCCGAAAAATATTGGAGTGTCTGCCTGACGGAATATTGGTTACTAATAAGGATGGGGAGATCATCTTTGCTAATGCCCAGATTGAAGCACTTTTTAATTACAAAAGGGAAGAACTTTTAGGGAAACCTACTGATATACTTATACCCGAAGACTATCATAACATACTTGATGAGTATCGAAAGGATTTTTTGGATCACCATTTCACTCAATCTGCAATACATCCAGGTGTCAGGCTCATAGGTATAAGAAAGGACGGTGCGAAGTTTAATGTGGCAATAAATTTAAGTTCCTTAGAATCGGATCCATATGGAGTCGTCATTATCTCTGCCATTCGGGATATTACAGAAGCTGTCAGGGTAAAAGAAGAACTGAAAAGCACTCAGGAAATTTTTCACAAAATCTTTGAGTCTTCTCTTAATGGGATAGTGAAATATGAAAACATTAGAAATGAAAAAGGCGAACTCGTCGATTTTAAATATGTAGTAGCAAATAAAAGAGCTTTGGAGCTGACAGAGAGAACAGAGGAAGAGATGATCGGTAAGACAATCATTGAACTCAATCCCTGGATAAAGGATTCTGATATTCTCAAAATCATGATTCGGGTCGCTGAACAGGGTGATACAGAAGTTCATGAATTTCAATCAAAGAGAAAGGAAAAGTCAGTCTGGTACAAAGCAAACTTTATAAGAGTAGATGATGGAATTTTACTCACCTTCGACGATATATCCCTCTCCAAACAAGCTGAGGAAAAATTAAAAGAGACTAACCAGGAACTGGAACAAAGGGCTGAGGACAGTACTCTGGAATTGTTAAAATCAAATGAAAAGCTCAGAAGTATCAATGAGAAACTTGATCGATATGCATATATGATCTCTCACGATTTAAAAGCTCCGCTTGCAAATATAGAAGGGCTTGCATCTTCTTTAAAGGCTGATTATGCCGGAATCCCTTTAGATGATGAAGGGAATGAAATGCTTGAAATGATGACGGCTAAGATCAATGACATGCGCGACATTATTGAAAATGTATTGCAGTCAGCTAAAGATGCGATCAGGAGTAGGGAAATCATCAATTTGGAGAAAACTGTGCATGAAATAGTTGAAACTTTAAATCCTCCTTCTCATTTTCACTTTTTTATTCAACAAGGCCTTCCACAGATTAAATATCCTCGTGCATCCATTGTACAGATATTACAGAACCTGTTGAGCAACTCCATTAAATATATGGATAAGGCTAATCCATTAATAACCATTTCCTATTTTGAAAAAGAAAGTTATTACACCATTTGTGTTGCTGATAACGGCATAGGAATACCTCAGGAAAGATTGAAAGAAATATTCAATTTATTTGAAATTGCTCATTCCGGTAGGTATGATATAGAAAGTCATGGCATCGGATTAACAATTGTAAAACAACTTGTAGAAGAAAACGGGGGTAATATATGGGTTGATAGTACATTGGGGGAAGAAACTAAATTTCAATTTACTATTCCTAAGAAGTAAATTTTTTCAATAGTCGGAAGGCCTTCCTTAATGCATATTGAGAACATAGCATCCTGCCTTTTAAGGTAAAGATTTCTAAGCAACTGGATTTTGATGGAAAAGCCTTCCTACCATATGGAAATTAAAGTGTCTACAAAGCGAAGAAAGAAATACTGTGACATTTTAAGCCTTTCTTTGGGGCACTGCTAAGATGGCCCATTTCAGACCCTGAATGCTATTATAATCAGTGACACCTTCATCATTTGATTTCATTCATTTCTTTAACTATAGTTTCAATCAGAATTTGGGCGTCTCGGTATTTTAATAACGATGCTGATTGTCCTGCCCAATAAGATTTAAAGTCAGGATTGTTGTCTGCTCCTGGTGGATATGCTTTTAAATGACTCATAAATTTTCCCTGTAATGGATAAGGAGCTAATAAATGTTCATTTTGTTTTAACTCGCCTGTTAGTCTATTGCGTATTCCTCTCGAAAGCCTTCCTGTAAAGATTTTTGTAAGAGTGGTGTACTTTGCATTTTCCGTAAATAATTTGTCTTTATGGTCTTGTGAAGCGTTTGATTGTGATGTAGCTAAAAAGGCGGTGCCCATTTGAACAGCATCTGCTCCTAATATTAATGCCGCTTTTACTCCCCGGGCATCAGCAATGCCACCAGCGGCAATGACAGGAATTTTAACATTGTCTGCAACCTGTGGAATAAGTGAAAATGTCCCCGTTAAGGAATTTTCTGCAGAACTTAAAAATGAAACGCGATGTCCGCCAGCTTCAAAGCCTGTGGCAATTATTGCATCCACTCCAGCATTCTCTAAAGCAATAGCTTCGTCAACAGTGGTGGCGGTTCCCACTGTTTTTATGTTCAATGACTTACACTTTTCTATTATGATATCGGACGGAATGCCATAAACGAAACTAAATACAGCTGGCTTAACCTCAAAGATAGCTTCTACCTGTTCTTCAAATTTAGGTCCCAGATTGCTTGGCCTTTCTGGTATGGGTAACTCTAATTCATTGAAATATGGTTTAAATAATGCGCATAATTGGGCATAATCATCATCAGTATAATTTTCCAGGCCTTCATCTCTGTCACTTACCCATAAATTAATGTTGAATGGTTTATTGGTGAATTTTCTTATTTCGTTACAAGTTTCAATTATTTCTTTAGCTGAAAAAGGCTGACCTCCGAAAGAACCTAATCCGCCTGCATTTGAAACTGTACTTGTAAGTTTAACAGATGAAAGGCCTCCTCCAAAGGGTCCTTGTACTATTGGATAATCGATACCTGATAGGGTTGTAAATTTTGTTTTATTCCACATTGTCTTGATAGGTTAAATGTTGATTGATTAACAAGTGCTGAAAGGTAGTTCCTGAAACATCTGTCAAAGGATCTGTTTTGGTCAAATTGGTCTTTTATATGATCGCACTATTATAGCTTTCCGACAAGTTTGAATTGTAAAACAAAGTCATCATAAATTAATTTATCGCCCAGATTGTCAATAAATTTTCCAGATCCATATCGAATGTTGTATAATGTTCTGTCAATAACTATTTCGCCTAATGAATGAAGGAAGTCTGTAAATATTTCGATCGTGGAAAAAAAGGTAACCGGATGTGAAATATCTTTGATCGTTAGTATTCCGCTAATCTTATATTTGTTCAACTCAATTTGTGTTGCATTAGTAATTACGAGTTTTGAAGTCCTGAATTTATCTACCGCAAAAAAATCATCATTTGTAAGGTGGGCTAAAAATTCATCGTGTGTCTTTGAGTCTTCAATATCGGTGATTGTAATTGATGTCATATCAATTTGTATTTCACCTCCTGAAACAGTATTGTCTTTAAATTCAATAAAGCCATTTGCGACATTGATACTGCCAGTGTGTAAGCCTAATACCTTCTTGCCTGTCCAGTTTACATTGCAACTTGCTTGTTGCATTTGAAATTTTGCCATATGATTTTTAATTAAAAGTTTATGGCACAAAGTTCTATTGGAATGGACAATTGGTAAAGGACATACATCACGAGTTTTTTGTGATGTATGTCACACTAATTTGAAGGAGAGTTAAGCCGGCTTAACGTTTCTCTTGTAACACCTAAATAAGAGGCTATAAGGTGTTTGGGTACTTTTTGAGAAAGCTGAGGATATAGTTGTAATAATTGATCGTATTTTTCTTTAGCATTGTTGCTTAGTAATGAAAGAATTCTTTGTTGCAGCGCAACGTTTCTTTTATTAGTCTTCTTTCTGAAAAAGTGTTCTATTTTGTGAATTTCAGCACAGAGTTTTTCTCTATTATGATACGATAGACAAAGTACTTCACTATCCTCAATACAGTCCATGTTTATGGTTGCTTTTGTCTGGCTATAATAAGCCTGATAGTCAGTAATCCACCAGTCTTGCATTCCAAACTGCAATATGTGCTCCTTGCCGTTTTTATCTGTAAAGTATGATTTCAAACAACCATTTAAAATGAAAAAGTCGTTGGTAACATCTTCTCCTTCCTGGATTATAAACTGATGCTTTTTATATTTCTTACTAACAAAGTGTGACAAAATATATTCAAATTCTTCATCAGTTAATTTTGTTATTTTTTCTATCTGCTGTCTTAAAATTTGGCTCATTCACTTTGAATTTTTTATCTGCCTACGTCTGTGAAAAGTATCTTACACCCTTGGTTCTTACTTGCAAACAGATGTCTGCTTTTATTTCAAATTAACAGAATAAACGGACCTTTCAAAATTCGTGGCGGATAAGGGCATGAGAAGATTGAAAGAAATATTCAATTTATTTGAGATAGCTCATTCCGGCAAGTATGACATAGAAAGTCACGGAATCGGATTAACAATTGTAAAACAGCTTGTAGAAGAAAACGGTGGTAATATTTGGGTGGACAGTAAATTAGGAAAAGAAACTAAATTTCAGTTTGCTGTTCCTAAGAAGTAGATGGGAAAAGAAATGCTCTGCATTTTAAGTCCTGTTGACCGGATTTGGACGGTCTTACAGATCAAAAAACAGAACATTCGTAAATTTAGTGATCACGAGCCATGGTCTTGAGCCGCTGTTATGAATTCATTGTGTTAATTTATTGCAAACTTCTGCCAGTCTCTGGATACAATTTCTTCAATGTCTTCAACAGTGAACACGGCATAGATAGCCTAAGGAGTTTACGGATGCAGTTCGGTGATCTGACATAGTACTCTCAACTTTCACATATAAGCTTGTATATTTTATATACAATGTTGTAAACTCGTGCTAATTTGTCTTTAAATTATTATTGAGAACTTTTGGCAAAGTCATTCAATAAATTTCAGTCCGGTAAATTTTAATCTAAGGGAACAATTATATTCATCTTTACAATTGTTAAAAAAATTTTCAAACATGGTTATTATTTTTTTATATGAAGGATTGGTTTCTGAATGGTACCTCATAGACTGAAGAAGATCGTAAGTATTTAATCCAACTTCTGGGTAACTAGCAATTAATAATGTCTGTGTTTTAGGATTAAAAGTTATATCCATATGATCTAATTTAATATTAGGACTGCGAATAAATGCTGGATAATTCAAAATTAAGAAGTCGCCTTTAAATTGTATAACATATAGGTTTGTAGTGGACGAGTCTTGTGCTCTCAGTAAATATAAATTAGGTTTTAATTTGGAAATTTGACCAATTGTCCCACCTATTTTAGAAGATATGGCGTATGAAAATAGCTTTCCGTTTTTATTTTGCCATTGAATAATAGTAGTCTTATATTCATAGCCTGTTGCACCGGATAAATAACCGAAAGAATAGAAACGAATTTTTAAGCTGTCATTTGTAGAGGCATCTAATTTAAGATTGGGAAATTCCTTCAAATTAAGGTTAGCCATCTCCTTAAAGGTTAATAATTTAAGAAGGTTTTTTTTTAGTCTTTCCTCCAAATCATCCATAATAATACTGTCAACAAGTTCGTGGTCACGAGTGTTGTTAAACCATTTTAGGTCTTTATTTATTTCAGCCTTGAGACTATCTAATGTAGATGTCGCTTTAGATTGAAAATTTAAAAGTATTATTAGAATAACTAGTAATGTGAACTTTAAAGTAATTTTATCTTTTTTCATAGTTTTTCCATTTATTTTATGACTATTTGAAGCAGTACCCAACCTAAAGCATGAAGCGCAAATTGTTTAACCGCATCAATCTGAAGAGATCATTACAAAATACCTGACATTCATCTTTCCCCAAAGCATGTAATGGAAAATCCTACTGGTTCAATCCGCCATGCTAAAGTTATCTTTGATAAAAAAGACCTATTGGTTTAACTTTTTCTTTCTCAAAATTGTCCAGATAAGTATTGCAGAACCAAGGGTCAATACGGCAAATGATTTCTCAAGAATTGTTTTTGCGAATAGATTGCCAATCGTATTCAGAATAAAATTAACAATGAAAGCCCACAGTATTATGTCAATTACCTTCTTATTGAATGAAGTTCTTATATAGTCTCCTTTTATAAGTATAACAAGTCCCAGAAATAAATTAACGAGGATTGAAATAGTTTCAAATACGTACATCTCAGAATCACTTTTCAGTCGTCCTCCCCAGGCAATGTCATAAGGAATAACCTTGAACATTATAGTCAAGTGAAAGAGTATTACTGTTGCAAGCAATCCTAATAAGATGTTAACTGCAATTTTGATATTCATAGATTCTGTTCTTTCATTTTGGAATATCCTTCCTACTTCCTCAACTCTTCCTCCGCCCTCTCTTTAAATTCTCCATTTATTTTAATAAGCTCATGATATACTTCCTCAGATTTCTCTGTCTCATCAAGAGCTTCATAGCTCTTTGCAAGAAACCAAAGTGCTACTTCATAGTCAGGATCTGTCTTCTTTGCATTCAGTAATTGTACAATGGCTTTCTTGTATTCACCTTTGTTGTATAAGTTCAGTCCAATAGCAAAGCTGGTAGATTGTATGCTGTTACCGTTTGCTTTTAAAGCAGAATCTTTCCTTGCAACATCTGCTGCTGCCGGGATAGCTGCTTTCTTTTTCGCTTCTACCTTCCTTGATTTGCTGGTTTTCAGTGTAATCTCTTCAGTAGTTTCTGATTTGTAAGCAAAGTTGTTGTCTACTTCTTTAGATAATTGATTTTCCTCTTGTGTCGCCGGGGCAGAAAGTTCTTTAGCTTGCTCTGTGATTACCAAATGCTCCTGTATTTCGCTTACTCTTGCTTCTTGTTGAACCTCTTCTGCTTTTTCATTCTCAGATTTTTCAGGGATCAGAACACCATCTGAGTAGGTTTGATTTCTTTGCAGAGGTTCTTTTTGCAGAGGTACTATAGCGATGGTGCTATCAGCATTTATAAAAGCATTGTCATCTTCAGAATTTGTTTCAGATTTTTTGACGGAAGCAACAGGCTGGTCCTTCGTCCAGTTCTTCTTTAGTATAACGAACAAACTTCCTCCAAGCAACAGGAATCCTGTAATTGCTGCAGCTATCTTTGTCCAGTTAAACTTCGTCTGATTATCTTTTAATACAAAAGGCTTAGCTTCTGCCTCAATGGATATTTCTTTGCGACGCATAGGTGCAGCAGCAGCAGCCGGAGTCATAGAAAAGACTGCTTCCTCCATCATCACTTCTTTCTTGCTGAAGTCAACATCTTCATCCATGCCGATTTCACTTACTGGCTCCTCTAAGCTCGCACTTAACAGAATCTGTGACTCCAGATGATTGACTTCATTGATAGAAGCAATAATATCTTTTATAGGGTCCTCTTTGCTCATTGCCAAGCCTTCCATAGCTTCACTACAAAATTCACAATGAAGCGTATGCCTTTCTACATGGTTTCTTTCTTTATTGGAAAGACGATCATGCAGGTAGTCCATCATAACCTCCAATGGGAGGCATTTATCTTCTTTAGGAAATATTTTGGTTGGATCAGTCATCTGTACTCCTTTCCATGCAATTCTTCAGATTGCGTTTTCCATTCTGAATAAAGCTTTTGACCTCGTTAGAGGAATAGCCAGTGCTCGCTTCAATCTCTCTATAACATTTCTCCTGCAGGAAAAACAAGTCAATGCATTTGCGCTGTTGTTCCACCAGTTTTTCCATACAGTTATCCAGTTTCAAAAGGTTTAGTTCTTTATCCTCTTCTGATGATAGATGCAAAACGTACTCGTTTTTCATAATCAGATCAGGAATTTTTTCATTTTCTGAGGTTTTTTTTCTTAAAACCATCAAACAATGATTTTTTGAAACTGAATACAGCCAAGACTTGAAGTTGCTTATTTCGTGCTTTTTAAGGTCTTCTATAAGTTTCTCAAAAATGGTCATGACGGCATCTCTGCTGTCTTCCTCATCCTTGAGGTACTTCATACACAGACCAAACACCAGGTGGGTATACCGGCTGAATAAAGCAGCAGCCAGAGACATATCAGTTGACTCCTTATATAAAAGGAGCAATTCCTGATCGTTTAGCTCTGAACGCATTTCTTTATCACCGATACGCATGTAACAAAATAACTTTATAAATTTTCAAATACCAAGTTTTGGGTTTTAAAGTTGTCTTTCTGAATTGGTTAACGACCTCACTCTAAATCCTTCTCCTTAAAGACATGGTCAACTTAATAATTTTTACTTTATGTGGTCTGGGAAGTCCAGGCATTGAGATAATCAAGATCCTGTTAATTCTAAAATCTTGTAAATCCTGATTCTGACAATTTCACAATCCTGAAGGGATTGAATATTTATAGATAGTTCGTCATTGCCTTGGTGCGACCCCTACAGGGTCGTATGTTATTTGTCTGCTCTTATCTATAAACATGTGACCTCTTTGAGGTCATGACTTTTCTTAGACTTTATGACTTTACCGTATTAATAGAAATCTTGCCTGTCCCTCGACCATGCTGAACTTAAAGAATCTTTATTTTGTTAAGCTGAAATTCTCTTAAAAGAGAGAGGCTTTAATGTCTATGTTTCATTTTTCTAAAATCTTGTAAATCCTGATTCTGACAATTTCACAATCCTGAAGGGATTGAATATTTATAGATAGTTCGTCATTGCCTTGGTGCGACCCCTACAGGGTCGTATGTTATTTGTCTGCTCTTATCTATAAACATGTGACCTCTTCGAGGTCATGACTTTTCTTAGCCTTGATTTTACCGTATTAATAGAAATCTTGCCTGTCCCTCGGCCATGCTCAACTTAAAGGATCTTTATTTTGTTAAGCTGCCCCTCTTCAGAAAGAGGACTTTAATATTTAATGGTCTTTAGCTTATTACGTTTTGATTCCATAAAGTTTATTTCCTTTAAATTCAGTATGTTAATTATTTTAAAAATTTTTGCTTCACGTTTATGGAATTTTTCCAGCCTCTGCATCTATAGAGAAATTTAACTTTTAAGGATAAACTCTATGAACCCAAAGTATCTAAAATTAATACCGCTATTCAGCCTTATTGCCGGATTAGGTTTTACTGGTTATGCCATTGGATCTTCATTAAACAAGCCTCTTAATTTTAACGGATGGATGGAGCGTTTAATGCAAAGGATAGAAACTTTTAACTCCAGTCATCCGGAAGAAAGAGTGTATTTACATATTGATAAGCCTTTCTATAAACCGGGAGAAAGTATCTGGTTTAAAGGATATGTTCGAAGAGGCGCTGATATGACTGCCAGCAATGTCAGTGATATTTTACATGTAGAATTGATCAATCCTAAAGGTAGTATAGAAAAGCATCTGGAGCTTATCTGCAAAAACGGTAGTGTGCTGGGAGACTTTCAATTAGGAGAAAATGCAGCAGGTGGCATTTATAAAATAAAGGCCTATACAAACTGGCAAAAGAATGAAACAGAGGCTTTGTTGTTTGAAAAGGAGCTCACGGTGCAGAATGTAATCCTTCCATCTGTGCTTTTAAAACTCGACTATGATAAAAAAGCATTTGGCCCCGGAGACCTTGTGAGTGTTACAGCGGAAATAAAATCTTTAAACAATACTCCTGTGGCACTGAAAGATTTGAAGTACGTTGTGCAGATCGACGGTAAAAATTTTTTAGAAGCCAAAGGCAGGACAGATGAAGAAGGTGTACTAACTCTTTCTTTCAGGCTGCCGAAAGACCTCACCAGCAATGATGGATTGCTGAATATCCTTCTGGAACACGAGGGTAAAACAGAATCTATTTCCAGATCCATTCCGATTGAGTTAAATACGATCGACCTTAGTTTCTATCCTGAGGGAGGAGACATGCTTACAGGGTTCAATTCAAAAATTGCATTCAAAGGGCTTAATAGTTTTCAGAAGCCTGCTGATGTGGAAGGGTATGTAATTGATACTAAAGGAAGAAAGATTGCATCCTTCAGCAGCTTTCATCAGGGCATGGGAGCCTTTTATCTGAAGCCTGAAGAAGGGGAAGTTTACACAGCGCATATTACTAAACCTTCAGGGATCAAAACAACTTATCAGTTGCCTGAAGCTGCACACAGGGGATATGCTTTAAGTATATCTGAAAATATAAAGGATAGGATCACTCTGGAATTATCATCTACTGAGAAGGAGGTGTTGACAGTTATCGGTACTATCCGGGATAAAGTAGTGTACAATGGGAAATCCAACGGTGCTGCTGTTTGCAAGCTGCCTGTTGCTACAAATGATTTTCCGATGGGAGTCATTCGTTTTACTTTGTTTGATAGTAAGGGATTTGAAAGAGCAGAGAGACTGGCATTTGTGAACAGAGACAAGCAACTGAAAATTTCTCTTACAACCGATAAAGAAAAATACCTTCCACGAGAAAAGGTTAAGTTGAATGTTAAAGTGACAGATGAAAGAGGAATCGCTATGCCGGGCAACTTTTCTGTCTCTGTGGTAGATGAAAAATTACTTTCTTTTGCTGATGATTGTTCAGGTAATTTGCTTTCAAGATTATTCCTTGAAGCAGACATCAAAGGCAAAGTAGAAGAACCTGCATTTTACTTTAACAATAAGGAAGCGAAGTCAGAGCAGGCCCTGGACTATCTGATGCTTACTTCTGGTTACAGAAGATTTACCTGGAAACAAATTGTAAGCAACGAACTTCCTGAGATAAATTTCCAGGCTGAAAAAGCAATACTTGCAGGAAACATTGTTGATGCCTATACCGGAACAGCATTGGCCAATGCTACTATTGAAATACAAGGGAAATCGATCCGTACAACTTCAGATAGCAGCGGAAGGTTTATACTTCCTTTTGTTGATTTGAGTGAAATAGTTACTCTGAAGGTTAACGCCAATAACTATGCACCATTTGTAATGCAGGTAAGCCAGTATAGTGATCAAATTCGCTGTCATCTTTATAATGGTCGTCAGCTTTATTATAATCAAGTACCAGCCGCAGCAGGTAATTTAGAGATACGGAAGGCTGAGCGTCCGAGAAGAGTAAAGGGTGTAGCAGATGATTTCGTGGAGAAAGAAATTGTTAGGGCAGAAGAAATGCAAATGGAGGAGAAGGTAGTAATGGCAGATATGGATTTAGTTGGAAATGCTATTCAGGAGGAAATTTTGGAGGGCGCATTGAATGAGATACAAGAGGTGGCTGTTGAATTTGCAGAAGATATTTTTAATAATGGAAATTTTGATGCAATGAAGAAAAGAGCAATGCCTCAGCCACTGCCTTTGGTAGCGAAGTATTACAGAGCAAGACAATTTCCCGCTGTTGTTTATCAAAACCAGTCAATACCGGAAATAAGAACGGACTTCAGAAGTACCATCTACTGGAACGGAATGGTAGAAACAGACAGAAATGGTAAAGCAACAGTAGAATTCTTCAACAGTGATGAGGTAAGTTCTTATAGAATTACACTGGAAGGAATTTCTGATGATGGTACATCAGGTAGAGGTGAGCAGCTATATTACACCCAAATGCCATTCAGCATGACTACCAAATGCCCTGCAGATCTGATAAGTGGTGATAAGGTAAATATTCCTGTGACTCTGAAGAATAATACCATGGCAAATCTTAAAGGTTTATTAAAGGTAGAGGTGCCTTCAAACTTAAAATTAAATACCGGACTTAACTCAGATGTTACTATTGCTGCCAATACAGCAAAGACGATAGAACTGGAGTTTGAAGTACTTTCTAATACAGGGAAAGATAAACTCATCATAGCCTTTGCTGGCAATGGATTTAAAGATGCTTTCGAGCAGGAAATCAATGTTCATTCTAAAGGTTTTCCAATGACCATCTCTTTATCGGGAAAAGAAACAGAGAAAGAATTTAATGTGGCAGTGAAGCACATGATTCCTGGATCAATGAAAGCACAGCTGGTTGCTTATCCATCCTTGATGACAGACTTGCTCAAAGGAATTGAATCCATCATCAGAGAGCCTTACGGATGTTTTGAACAAACATCTACAAGCAACTATCCTAATCTTTTGATAAAAAGATATCTGATGGAAATGAATCAGGGTTCTGAAGCAAGTGTTAAAAGATTGAAAGCGCCGGCAAATCTGGAAGCTAACCTTGAGAAAGGATATGCCAAACTTATTTCTTACGAAACACAGGAAAAAGGATATGAGTGGTTTGGAAGTACACCTGCTCATGAAGCACTTACTGCTTATGGATTGATGCAGTTTAATGATATGAAACAGGTGTATAATAAAGTGGATCAGGTTATGATTGACAGAACAGCCAATTGGTTGATGAGCAGAAGAGATGGCAAAGGAGGGTTTAAGAAAAGTGCTCAGGCACTGGATCAGTTTGGAAGAGCTACTGATGATATCACCAATGCCTATATCGTGTATGCTTTATCTGAAGCAGGTTATAAGGATATCATGAAAGAAGCGGACCATGCATATGATATCGCATTGAAATCTAAAGACGCATACCAACTTGCTTTAGCTGCCAATACAATGTTTAACCTGAATGAAGTTAAGAAAGCTGAAAGAGCTATAGCTCTGTTGGAAGCATTGCAATTGAAGGATGGAAGCTGGCCTGGCTCAATTCACTCTATCACTTGTTCTACCGGACAATCATTATTTGTGGAAACAACCTCTCTTGCAGTAATGGCTTTGTTGAAAGAAGGGAAGAAAAAAGAAAAGTTAATACTGGATGGTGTGAAATACATTGTAAGTGCAAGATCTGCGCACGGAGGATTTGCTTCTACCCAGGGAACTGTGCTTGCTTTGAAAGCGCTTACTGCATATAGTATTCATGCAAAGAAAACTTCTGAAGACGGAACCATTATAGTTTACATAGATGGAAAGAATATAGGAACAAAAGAATACAAAGCCGGAGACTGTGGCGAGATCAGTATTGATGGATTGGAATCTTATCTGAAGGAAGGTAACCATGAGATAAAAGTGAAATATATTGGTGTGAAAGAGCCGCTACCATTTACATTAGGTATCAATTACAGCACTACATTGCCTCCTTCAAGCAAAGAGTGCAAAGTTGATTTGGATGTCAAACTGATCAATAAAAATGTACGTGTCGGGGAGACAAGCAGACTTACGTCTGTCATCTCCAACAAAACAACAGAAGGACTTCCCATGACGATGAGTATTGTAGGAATTCCATCCGGAATGTCGGCACAGCCCTGGCAGTTGAAAGAGTTGCTGGTGAAGAAACAGGTAGACTTCTATGAAATCAGAGGCAATTTTGTATGCCTCTATTTCAGACAAATGGCTCCTAAAGAAGTCAAGACCATTCATCTCGATTTGAAGGCAGAGATCCCGGGAGCGTATGAATCTCCAGCAGCAAGTACTTACCTGTATTATACCAATGAATTTAAGAGTTGGGAAGAGCCTGTAAAGGTTACTATTGAAAAGTAGTTTTTGTAAAACAGAAATTTAATGGGAGGGAGGCCTCCCATTTTTTTGTTTAAGCTGGATCTTTTGAATGTAATTCGAGCTTTTACCCTGAAATTTTGACCTCAGAGCTCCAATATTCGAGTTTTTACACCAAAATTTTGACCTCAGAGCTCCGACATTCGAGCTTTTACCCTGAAATTTTGACTTCTAAGCTCCAATATTCGAGTTTTTACCCCAAAATTATGACCTCAAAGCTCCGCCATTTGAGCTTTTACCTCGAAATTATGACCTTAAAGCTCCGGCATTTGAGCTTTTACCTTGAATTATGACTTTAATGCTCGGATGATTGAGCTTTTACTTCGAAAATATGATCAACAGCTCTGTTTGCAGATTTCTAAATCTCCCAAAGTAGCGTTATTTTTACCCCATCACTTACTAAATATAGAGACTAATGAACATAGATTGGAAAACAGCAAAAGAATACGAAGATATTACTTACAAGAAATCCGGTGGAGTGGCGCGTATTGCCTTTAACAGACCTAATGTAAGAAATGCCTTCAGACCTAAAACAACTTCAGAATTGTATGATGCTTTCTATGATGCTTATGAAGATGCTTCTATAGGGGTTGTGCTATTGTCTGCTGAAGGCCCATCTACCAAAGATGGTGTATACTCATTTTGCAGTGGTGGGGATCAGAAAGTAAGAGGAGATAAAGGATATGTAGGCGAAGACGGTCGTCATAGGCTAAATATTCTTGAGGTACAAAGACTTATTCGTTTCATGCCGAAAGTGGTAATCGCAGTTGTCCCTGGTTGGGCAGTGGGTGGAGGACATAGTCTTCACGTTGTTTGTGACCTTACTTTGGCCAGTAAGGAACATGCGATCTTCAAACAAACAGATGCCGATGTAACAAGCTTTGATGGAGGTTACGGATCTGCATACCTTGCTAAGATGGTCGGACAGAAGAAAGCCAGAGAAATCTTTTTCCTGGGACGCAACTACAGTGCTCAGGAAGCCTTTGATATGGGAATGGTGAATGCTGTAATCCCTCATGCTGAATTAGAGACTACTGCGTATCAGTGGGCACAAGAGATTCTTGAAAAATCTCCGACTTCTATAAAGATGTTAAAGTTTGCCATGAACCTGACAGATGACGGCATGGTGGGTCAACAGATATTCGCTGGAGAAGCGACACGTTTAGCCTACATGACAGATGAAGCCAAAGAAGGACGTAATGCCTTTCTTGAGAAACGTAAGCCTGATTTTGATAAGAAGGGATACGGGCCTTGTTAGATATTAGTGAGCAAAATTTATGTTACAGAATATCCGGCAGGCAATTCAGGTTTGCCGGATATTTATAACCTTAATTAAACATAGTTCTTATCCTGTTTATAGTTCAGGAAGAATTTTATTTTTAATGATGTCATATCTTTCTAGAAGTAATTGTTATTCGTCATTTTTTATTTTTTTCTGAATTTGTTTCTACTGTTCAAATGCAAGAAGGGTCAGGTTATGAAAGGATTGTAAGTTATAAGTACGTTTTTATTATTCGCTTTTTTATGATTTGTTATAACATGTTTAGTTGATTCTTTGATTTCTCTTGAATTCATTTGTAATTTTACATTGGCTTGTTCTTAAGATTTTTTGTTGTTTTTTTAGAGTAATGGCTTGATTTATATTGTACTAAACTTTTTTACACAGTTTTTATGAAATACCTTGTTTTTCTATTTTTTTTAGTCATGTTATCATTTGAGGCTTTTGGGCAGGCAGATAGTCTTGAAAATCAGAATAAATATGCGAAAATATCCGGCTTTCATTCGGATTCAATTAATGTTGATTTTTATAAGCCTTTTAGTTTGAGACTTAATACAATCCTGGATCGCTCTGCCGGTGTTCGTGTGAGGCAGCAAGGTGGTGTAGGTTCTAATTATTCCTACCAGCTTGATGGTATTTCAGGAAATAGAATTACTTTTTTTGTCGATGGAATCCCTGCAGAATATCTTGGTCCTGGTTATGATATTAGTAATCTTTTGTCACCCCTTGTAAGTAAAATAGATGTTTATAAAGGGGTTACCCCTGTAGAAATGGGGGCTGATGCTATTGGAGGAGCTATCAATATTATAACCACTCAATCTGATAAAAACTATTTTAACGCTTCCTATTCTTATGGTTCGTTGAATACTCATCAAGCTCATTTTCAAGGCCAGTGGATAGATCCTAATTCACGATTTACGGTAAGAGCATCGTCATATTTTACTCACTCAGATAACAATTATGATGTGTGGGGGCCGGGAATATATTACAATGATCCACAAACTTCTTATCCTCAAAATTATACTAAAAACAATCCGGGTAAACACTTTAATGATGACATCAGTCTGGGGCATGCAAAAATAGATTTTGGTTTTACCAAAAGAAGCTATGCAGATCAGCTTTTGTTTAGTGTAGCCTTTTCTAATCTGGAGAAAGGCATACAAACAAATGATTATTCCTATCCGGTTTATGGCAAGGTGAGGTCTAAACAACAATTTATGATGCCTTCATTGGTGTATAAAAAAGAGAATTTGTTTACAAGGAGGCTCTCCTTAGACTTTTTTTCTGGATACTCTATGAGAGAAAATATTCTTGTAGATACATCAAGGAACAGATATAATTGGAAAGGTGAAGTTGTTGGTAAGAGTGTAACCCCCGGAGAGATGGTAGGAGGTGGAACTTTCCAAACCAGAAAAGAAAATTTTCTGGTTACAAGATTTAATCCGGTTTACGTCATCAATGAGAATCACAAAATATCTTTTAATTATTTGAGACAAAAGGGAAAGTCAGAAGCAGAAGAACTTTTTTCGTCAATTCCATATGGATCAAAGGGGATTCGATCGACAAAGGACTTCTTTGGCTTGTCCTATGTCAGTTATTGGTTTAAAAATCATTTGAGTACCAATCTTTTTGCCAAATATCATTATTTAAAAGCTACTATGCCAAAAGCTTTTCCTTGGTCTCCTAGATCTTCTGGCGAAATAAGCTATAGCATCGGCAATCTGGGGTTTGGATTAGCAACTTCATTTCAGGCGCTGAACTGGGCTTCAGTTAAGGTATCTATAGAAAAAGGAGCTCGTATGCCTGAAGCTTATGAAGCAATAAGTGATGGGTGGACGGTATGGGGTAATACATACCTTAAACCAGAAAAAAGTATAAATATCAATGCCGGAGTTACACTAAATAATATTAAGTATGTAGGGGGGCATGGTATAAGTATAAATGTAAATGCATTTTATAGGAATATACAAGATCAGATTCATCTATTACCATATAGAAATGGAATTGGCATATATGATAATTATGGCGAAATCCTTGGGAAAGGTATTGAATCTGAGTTGCAGTATAACTTAAGCAACGTTTTTACTCTTAAAATGAATACAACATATTTTAAGACGATAGATAATCCGCTGCCATATATTACGTATAAAGATCACATCCCAAATCAGCCTTATTTTATATTAAACGGTACGCTGCAGGCAAGTTTCAATAATGTAGGATTGAAGGGGTCAAAGTTGCAGACTTATTTACTTTGGGGGTATATAAATAAATTTAATTTATACTGGGTAAGTCCTGGGCGGCCAAATGGAAATATGATTATACCTGCTCAACATATGGTGGATTATGGGGTAGCATATTCTTTCTCTGAAAGAGTAAAATTAGCTTTCGACGTTTCTAATGTTTTACATCAGCAAGTGTTTGATTTTTACGCTATGCAAAGACCTGGCAGAGTACTTTATTTAAAATTGAGCTATAACTTGTAAAAAATAATAATTTTTTGAAAACGCAAGGAATGTCAATTGCTATGCTTGCACAGAATATACTATGAAGGAATCCATTTTCTGATGATCTAATTATCAGAAAATGGATTTTTAGTTATAAGAAGATCTATTGTTTAGAAATAGGATAAGTTTGCTGTGATTGAACATTTTGTGACGCCATGCATGGCGTCTCAAAATTTTTTAAATTAACTTTTAAACAGTAAATTCTTCAACTTTTCGTGTAATCTGTAATCTTTCATATACAGCAACGTTTCCCATCAGTAAAAGCATACCATAGAATGTATCTTCAACTGGAATGGTAAGCATACGAATTCCTAAGTTCTCACTGTTATCATACCATACTATCGGATGCTCAGGGCCGGTCCCGGTGAGTATGCCATTTACTATAAAAAACGGAATGAGTAGAAAAGCGAAAGCCAGATAAAAGGAAGCTGTCCAGTCTGTTTTATATATAAATACCACAAGTAGTAGAAAAAATGCCAGGCCAAAAAATGTTACACTTGTGTAAATCTTATCATAGTGAATACCGCCTGTGATAATTAAAACAAGTATCAATATGCCTGTGATCTCCCGATACGGAAGATTAGGTGAAGGAAAAAATATTCTGAAGCAATGATAGCTGTAAACACTGGCAAAAGGGATGCAGATAAAAAACAATATTTCCTCAATAGGTAAGTTCATAACATAATATCCCGTGAGGTAAGTTGGATTAAATCCCCACACTCCAAGGTGCGTATAATACATGTCCCAAAGAATGAAAAGACTGCTCACCACTATATTAGCTCCAAAGAAATAGTGCCACTTTTTGTAGAACTGGAGCTTGGGATGAAAACTGAAAAGAAAGGGGATGATTACAGATCCCAGGTTGATTAATAAATAGGTGTATTTAGTTAGCATGCTGTTTTGCTTCTTTAAAATATTTTATTGGTACCCAAAGCATACCAAAACATTCTCCATCTTCTTTGTCCAGATGTTTGTGATGTACTTTGTGTGCTTTACGTATTGCTCTTAGATATGTGAAATTTGACTTTTTTAGCCACTTTATTCTTTGGTGGATAAATATGTCATGTATAATGAAATATGTAAGTCCATAAAGAGTAATGCCTGTAGCAATCCAGAAGTATATGGATAGTTCTTTAAAACCTATCAGGAAACAAATTATTGCCGGAGTAGCGAACAGCAAAAAGAAAAAATCGTTATGTTCTATAGCGTATCCTCCGGGACGATGATGGTCTTTATGAAATATCCAGAGAAAGCCATGCATGATATACTTATGGGCCATCCAGGCTACAGCCTCCATAGATGCAAAAGCAATGATTACAATGAGAATATTAAGATACATTTATAACTAGTTTAAATGTAGAATATACATTAAGGATTTTAGAACGATGTCGTTGGAAGCTTATCTGCTTTCTGTTTATTATTTTCTATTTTTGGTTGTAATAATGAAAGGCATATTTATAGCAAAGTTTAAACCACTCTGTGAATAACTCAGGTGTGCTATTCAGTTTGTTTTCGATTTCTTCCAGTGAAAGATAGGTAAAATCCATCACCTCCTCCCGATCGGGATCAGGATCGATGTCTGAGCTACCCACATATACATGGTCAAGTTCATGTTCGATCAGTCCGTTTGTAAACTCAGCCCTATAAGTAAATTGAAATGCTTTTGTAAGATTTGTTTCTAAGCCCATTTCTTCCTTCAGTCTTCTTATGGCAGCCTGTAATGTACTCTCTCCAGGATAAGGATGGCTGCAGGCAGTGTTGGTCCATAATCCTCCGGAGTGGTATTTATTCTTTGCTCTCTGCTGTAGAAGCAGTTTTCCTTCCGAATTGAATAGGAAGACTGATATAGCCCTGTGAAGCAAACCTTTTTGATGAGCTTCAAGTTTGTCCATCATTCCTACTTCCTGGTCATGATTGTTTACCAGAATAATTTGATCCATGATTATAAAATGTTAAACTGACTGCGTATGTAACACTGAAACATTAACCCCAGCTTATTAATATTCGGTATTCGAATACGTTGTTGCAGAATAGTTTCAGCTGGTAAGGATTTTATTTTTCTGAATAAAGCCTTGTAGTAAATATAGGCAAGATATACTCCTGTTTTGGAATATGAAGGTAATAGTTTAATACCTATTAATGCATGGTTGAAATCCTCTTCAATTTCCTTTTCAATATTCATCTTTATGGTTTTGTCAAATGAATGCATATCTATGTCAGGAAAGTATGTACGACCAAGATGTGTATAATCAGTATGTATATCACGTAGGAAATTAATTTTCTGGAAGGCAGCTCCGAGGCTCATGGCGTAAGGTTTTAGCTGATTATAAAGGCTCGTGTTATTTTGTACAAACACGCGCAGGCACATCAATCCTACAACTTCTGCAGAACCTAAAATGTACAATTTGTAAGCGTCCTGCGTGTATTCTCTTTGTTCCAGATCCATTTCCATGCTTTTGAGGAATGTATCTATTAGTTCCCACTCAATGTTATATTCATGTACTACTTGTTGAAAGGAATTTAGTATAGGATTTAAACTAATCCTGTCCTCTATTGCCTTGACAGTATCTTTGCGAAAGGATGCCATAAGGTCTTTTTTGGGATATTCATGAAAAGAGTCTACAATTTCATCAGCAAATCGAACAAACCCATATATAGAGTAAATTGGTCTGTGTAAATCTTTACCTAAAAAACGAATGCCTAACGAGAAGCTTGTACTATAGCTCTGTGTTGTCAATTTACTGCACTTAGCAGATACATCATCGAAAAGCTGTTTCATATATTTATCCGTAATGATTTTAATAATTCTGCTGCTGCAACCTGACCTGATATGATTGAAGGTGGAACTCCCGGTCCGGGAACAGTAAGTTGCCCTGTATAAAAGAAGTTTTGAATATGTTTGTTTTTGATTTTTGGTTTTAGATTAGCTGTTTGCATCAATGTATTGGCTAATCCATAAGCGTTCCCTTTGTATGAGTTATAGTCAGATTTAAAATCCTCGACGCAATAGCTTCTCTTGTAGACTATATGTTCACGAACAGATACACCGGTAAATTTTTCAAGTCGGGTTAATAATTTCACAAAATAGGATTCCCTCTTTTCTTCATTATCTTCTATGTCTGGAGCTATTGGCATTAGTATGAAAAGATTCTCCATCTCCGGAGGTGCCACTTCAGGATCAGTTTTTGAAGGACAGCATACATAAAACAGTGGTTGATCAGGCCATTCCGGCTTTTCATAAATGGCCCTGGCATGATTATCAAAATCTGCATCAAAAAATAAATTATGATGCTCAAGTCGGGGTAGTTTTCTTTTTACACCTATATAAAACAAGAGGGCAGAAGGAGCAAAAGTTTTCTTTTGCCAGTAGTCTTCAGAATAATTTCGGTCTTCCTGATTGAGAAGCTTTTGTTCTATATGGTGATAGTCTGCACTGGCTATAATTCCATCAGCATAAAGCTGGCGTTTGGATGTTTTTATATTAATGAGTGGTCCGGGGCCTTGTGTCACAGATTCAATAGCTTCATTTACATAAAATTTTACTCCTCTCTGAGCGCCTGCGTGGCGCATTGCATCAATCACTTTTTTAAATCCACCCATTGGATAAAATGTTCCCTGGTACAAGCCGGCATAATTCATCAAACTATACAATGCCGGAGTGTCTTTAGGCATTGCGCCGAGAAATAATACAGGAAACTCCATTAAGGCTATAATTTTCTTGTTTGAAAAATATTTTCGTACATGAGAACTATAGGACGAGAATAATTGAAGCCGGAATACTCCTTTAATAGTTTCTTTTGTCAACAATTCCCATATGGATAATCCTGGCTTGTATACCAGCTTTTTAATGCCGACTTCATATTTGTATGCAGCCTCAGCCATAAACTTTTTTAACCTTTCTGCAGCTCCTGCTTCGATATTTTCAACCAACCCAAGCAACTCCTCCCAGCAAGCAGGAACCTTCATGATTTCGTTATTTGTGGTAATGATCTGAAACCCTGGATCCAGTTTTTTTAATTCGTAAAAATCAGATGTTTTATGCCCGAGTTTTTCAAAAAAAGAATCAAAGACATCTGGCATCCAGTACCAGCTGGGCCCCATATCGAAAGTAAATCCATTGGCTTTATGCTGACGCATGCGGCCGCCTATCTCTTCGTTTTTTTCAAATACCAAAACATCCTGCCCCTTTGAAGCAAGGTATGCCGCGGCACTCAATCCGCTAATGCCGGATCCTATAATGGCAATGGTTTTCATGCTTTGTCAGACTGTATGAGTTCAAGGAGGTGATCAATATCTTTTATATATCTATGGTCCATTGGTAGTTGAAGGGATTGGGATAACTTTTCGGACATTGAAATACATTTTATAATCTCAGGGAAATCATTGTTCATCGAAGACATAAATTCCTGAATGATTTCTGTACTTTGATACCTTACTATAAAATACTGCATGTAATCAGGTTTTATTTTTTCAACTACTGTTTTCAGGTTATAATAAGGAACTCGCTGTCCCAGATAAATAACACGATAATTATTTGCTCTGAGGATATAGCTGGATAAAAGAAGACCTAGTTCATGATCTTCTTCTTCCGGAAGAAACAACAGCCAGGTTTTAGATCCGTTGGATGCCGGTGGTAGTGTATCAATAGAGTGATATAACTTTTGTTTAATCAGATTTGAAATAAAGTGTTCCTGAGCGGGAATCAGTTCTGTTTTGCCCCAGAGTAAACCTATTTTTACCAACATAGGATAAATCACTTTTTCATAGGTGGTAATTATTCCGTAGTGATCAATAGATTCCTGGAATATTCTTTGAAATGAGTGTTCATTAAAATCAATCGCTGATGAGATCAGTCTGTCAACCAAATGTTTTGTTTTAATATCATCAGTTATTGTAGCCGATAAGTCCTCAACCATTTTATAAATGGCGGTATGATCCAGCTTGCTTATTTTGGATATTTTATATCCGGAGCGTACCAATAGGGCTATCTGAATGAATTGCCTGACCTGGTCATCATCGTAATACCTCACATTTCCTTCAGAGCGCAATGGTTTCAGAATTTCATATCGTTGTTCCCACATCCTTATCGTGTGCGCTTTTATTCCACTGAGCTTCTCAAGATCTGAAATTGAATAAACCGACATTTTTTTGTTTAACTTTTTTTAAAAATAGTTAAACAAAATTATATTTCAAAATACTGATTAAAATTCTTACCACTTTTTATAAAGCCTTATTTGTTGGTAACTTATTGAATTGTAGGTTATTTATGTGTTTGTAGAGAAAAAATGAATATTTTGAAATTAAATCTGTAAGAATCGGATTTGAGTCCTTTTGATAAAAATTGTTGTCTTTTGATTGAAATTTGGAGTTTTTTTATAAAAAAGGAGAGACTATTTATCAGAAAGTTTGATCTTTCAGGGGGAGGCTGTTTTATGGCCATCAACTGCAATCTGGTGCTTTTGTCGTACATGGGCGTCGCTTAGCAGTGCGTACTATGCCCGCCCGGATCGATTCGCCCATCCTTCTTATGTATTGCTTAGAGGTCTTTGGCTCAGCCTCGTAGTACTCGGTGTAGTGCGACTGGTCTTTTCTCGGATAATGTTTTGGTGTGTCATATGCTAAGTTTCCCATTGCTCGCATCCTCTGATGCTATTAAACCTTAGTTTGAGTAAAAGAAACATTGATACATATCTCTGGTTTAAGTGATTAATATCACATAATTGCCTCCGGGCTGCGCGCACAATAAATATGATGATTACTTCAACCTTCAGGACTAAACCAATGAACCTTGCCGAGGAGATAATTATGGCGACGCTTGAGAATCATCCTGAAGGAGGACTCACTACCATTAACTCCGATGACACATCTTCAAGTTCTGTTATAATCCAGCACAAATTCAGTGATTATCCTTATTTCTTCATGACAAAAGATTCCACAAAAAAATACGGTAATCTCGAACGTAATCCGGCAGTATCTTTTATGGTTTTTTGACAAAGTAAGCCGTACTGAATTTGAAATCAAAGGGCTCGCGATGTTTATCGGATGATCATACCCAGAGACATGCATTAAAATTATTGAACTATATAATTGAATTTCCAACCCAACATGAGCAGTATTGTTTAACCAAGGAGGAAAAAGACTTATGTGTACAGCAGCAAACTATACAGCAACGGATCATTATTTTGGGAGAAATCTCGACCTGGAATATTCCTATAACGAAACGGTAACTGTAACACCGAGAAACTATGTCTTCAAGTTTCGGCAGGTAGATGAACTCCGTTCACACCATGCGCTTATTGGCATATCTACGAATGTCGACGGATATCCGCTCTACTACGATGCAACGAATGAAAAAGGCTTAAGTATGGCGGGTCTTAATTTTCCGGAAAATGCAGACTATAAACCTGAAGATCCGAAGAAAATAAACATTACTCCATTTGAATTTATTCCATGGGTATTAGGGCAATACGAGACGGTTGCAGAGGTGAAAGAAGCTCTTAAAGATATAAATCTTGTAAATATCTCATTCAGCAAAGAGTATCCCTTGTCACCCCTTCACTGGATCATCTCAGACAGAGAAGAGTCCATTACTGTAGAGTCCGTTAAAGAAGGCTTACACGTGTATGACAATCCCGTAGGGGTACTGACGAATAACCCAACGTTCGACAAGCAGCTCTTTAATCTTAATAACTACATGACACTATCGATTGACCCACCGAAAAATAATTTTGCTCCCGATTTAGTACTTGATACATACAGTAGGGGTATGGGTGCGATAGGACTACCTGGTGATCTATCCTCTTCTTCAAGGTTCGTAAAAGCGGTATTTACTAAAATAAATTCCGTCTCGGGCAGCTCTGAATCGGAAGCGATAAGTCAATTCTTCCATATTCTAGGCTCCGCCGCACAGCAACGTGGCTGTGTTCGATTAGGTGATAAATATGAAATTACCATCTATTCTTCATGCTGCAACACTGATAAAGGTATCTACTACTACAAAACCTATGAAAACAGCCAAATATCAGGTGTTGATATGCATAAAGAAAATCTTGATAGCGAAGAAATTATTAGCTATTCATTAATTGAAGGTCAACAAATAAAAATGCAAAATTAGGAGAATAATTTTAAGTGGTGCTACGGACTGGAGAATTAGGAAATTCAGGTGTCATTGGATCAGTGTAAGGATTTAGTATAAGTTTATTCAAATCAGATTGGTCTATTATTTCTAGTTTTTATAGCTTGGTTGGTCTAAAAATTTGAATAGCTTGTTCTTCAAGAAGAACTTTATTTATTGTTAGTGAAATTAATTAGTAGATAAGGTTAACTGTTCATGAATTGATGTTCACTTTAATCATTCTATTCTTGACAGGAATTCTAAAGTGAACATCATAGAAAAGGCTTTAGACAGGATATTCTCTTTAATTTATAATAGTAAATTTTATCGTTGTATAAGTTATGTTGGTATTTGGGCTTGCTCCATCTGAACCTCTTTCTGATTTAATCTGAACCTCATCGGTGCCGACAAAATTTGTGGCAGGTGTATATTTATAAATGATTTTTCCCGAATTATTATCTCTTTCTACTGTGCTTATAGAAAAATGGGTCGCTTGCCTGGAGATCGATGCACCTTCTTCATCGCCAAAAATTCCCAAGTCAAACATGTAAGTTTCATTAGCAGTAATTTTTACATTAAATTCCTGTGATTTTGGAAGGGGAGATTCAGGGTTGGGATTATCTGAGTCTTTTTTACAGGATGAAAATAATGTTACCAATCCAATTAAAAGTGTTAGTGTGTAAAATAGATTTTTCATAAAAATGGTTTTTTAGATTTAAGTAAAACTTTATACTATTGAATGTTAAACGTTCTGGTTATCCAAATTAGTCTTTATGTTTTCAATAAGAATGCCTAGTTTATAATAATCAAACAGGTATAAATTAACGTAACCTTTTTTTAAAAGTAATATCGTTAAAGGTTTAAAAGCGAAAAATGATAATCTTATAATTCCTCTTAATATTTTTATTTTTTGATAGAATCTCAATAACGCAATATCATTGATTAAGTCATTATCATATTCTTTAAAATTCAAAATATGAATCAGATTAATGATGCCTTCTCTGGTTTTATTGAGGTATTCACTATTGAGCTCAACATCTCCATTGAGAATTGGATTATCGATATGTGTAATGGTAATATTACTTTTTTTTAAAGCATACCCAAAAAGAGTGTCTTCGTGCCCGTATTGTGCAATCCGCTCATCAAACTTAATTTTTTCTAATATATTTTTTCGTATTAAAAAATTGTTTGTCATAAATGACCGATTGGGAAATTTGCGTCTTACAGAGTAAGGCTGGCTTTCTCTTAAAATCCCATATTTCCATTTTAGTCTATACTCTCTTTTGGGAGGACGTGGATCGTAAACCCTCCCACCGCAAACAACGCTCGGGTTGTCCTTGATAATTTCAATATATTTTGGCAGAAAGGAGGATGTTTTTATGAGAGCATCACAATCAAGAAAAAGTAAATATTCATATTTAGCATATTGTAAAAATAGATTTCTGATTTTTGCTCTTCCAATATTTTCGGGTAACTCTATGTAGGTATGTTTTTCGCATGAACTTTTGTTTATAGTCTTTAAATTTTGAGAGCAATCGTCAATAACTATAATTTCACATTGAATATTCAATGAATTTAGTTGCCTTGATAATTCATTTATCAATGAAGCTATATTAAAATTATATACCGGAATACATATGGATATCATTTGTTGAATGCATTATTTTTTATTACAGCATTGCGCCATATCACTTCTTTATATACGCATCACTCCAATGCTTCTTATAGTTAGGACTAAATTATTAATTTACTTATAAGATTCAAAGGGACGAATTGGAGTGACGAATTAAAATATTTTTATCAGTACCGTACTCTCATTTCAAAAGATTGGAAGGAGAGAGAAAAAAAAGACCTCATAATTCCCTGATAGGTATACACATATCAAAAATGTGAAGCTTCTGAGGATGCTTCTCTGGCTCATTTAAGTGATTGATATAAAAATTCCTGTTATCAGGTTGATAACCATTGCTTGGAAACCATTCTTTAAAGACATAATCCCAGGTTGTAAAGCATTCAGCCAAAGTAGCCTCTTTATGTATTACTGCATATTTTCCTCCTGTCAGAATGGTTTTGCCAATAATCCCTTCTCCTTCAATTTCATCAGGAACTGTCAGGCACACATCTGCCTGGATAATCCCTTTGTCATTTGGATTACTTCTGTATACAGTTAAAACTTTTGTTTCAGGAAAATTAACAAGCCCTTTGGGTAACGCCCATTTCAAGAGCGCTTCAATCATTTTTCCAAATGTTTCACTATCGTGCATGTGAATGCTTAAGTTTCTTATGTAAACCACGTGCAATTCAGATAAATCCTTGATCTCTATCTGGATAGATTTGCCTTTGTCCATATTTATTTCTTTTAAGTTATAAATTCTGGTGGCAAGGTAGGATTGAATCTGTTCCTGAAGGTTACGATTGTTGCTATCTTTCTCGCAAATCTTGCTATTTTCTTTGCGCTTGTGATCTCTGAAATCAGTTGGCTTGATTTGATGAATATCTTTGAAAGTTCTGTAAAAGGATGCCTGATTAGAAAATCCACTCCTGAAGGCTATATCAGCAATGGTAGAGGATGGATCATGATTAAGATAGAATACGGATCTTTCTATTCTGGCATTTCTGATAAAGTTATTCACCGTTTGCCCTGTCAGTGCTTTAAAGATGCGATGAAAGTGGAATTTAGAAAAGGTTGATATTTCTGAAAGTTTTTCAAGCGATAGATCTTCATCAAGATGAGCTTTGATATAATCAATAACCTTATTTATTCTAAAAAAATATTCATTTATAGATTGTTCCTTTGTCATTCTTTTACATGCAGTTAATCGATAAACTTCTGATATTCTGTAATCTTATTAGCAAGTCTCATTCCCAGATAGTTGTTGCCAGCTTGCAATTCATTGTGAATTAAACGAGCTTCCTCAAGGTATTCCTTTTTCTTCTCATTAGTCCAATAAAAAGGTGGGGCATATAAATTAGAAATTCTGTCAGCCATTTTGATAGCCCAAATTTCCTTGGGTTGCTCTTTTATGCGGTTTAAACTATCAAGCATTTTTTCTCTTTTTCCACTTATGTTTTCTTTTTTGGTCAATGCTAAAACTCCATTAGCTACTGCACTGCCAAACCTTGATAAAATATCATCATAAGATAAGTTAGTATCTTCAATGGTATCATGGAGAATTGCACATTTTATAGCCAGATCAGAATTCATTCCATCTTCCATAGTAATGGCTGTCATAATTTCAAAAACTACACTGCCAATATGATTGATATATTCTATATGCTCTCCTTGATTCGCTCCCCCGTACTTTTGCCCATCATGGAGTTTTGTTGCTAATTGCCAGGTGTTTTGAATGTCATCAATAGACCATTTTTTGTTCATTGTACTATTAGTTTAAATTTCTAAAAGTTAAAGTTGCTACAATCTTATAATGCAACATAATTCTTTATATTCAGACCAGTTGCGTTTATTTTTTTTTGTATCTCTACCAAGATATGTATTTACGGAATAAGATTCAACGCCGTCGATTGGTCAAGAGATAAAATCCTGGATAGTCTACTGTATTTGGGCTTCAAGTTAATAAAGTAGCTCTCATTGGTGGGAAGAAGTCAGATAGCTTCTGCGAGGTAGTGATCACGACAATGATCAAGTAAGATAAAAATTATTAGAAAAGGCTGCCTGATGAGGGCAGCCTTTTTATGAAGTTATTAAAGATATTGAAGTTATTAAAGTTTAATTAACTTAATTACCCTCTTCTCATTTCCACTGGTGATTTCCAGAAAATAGGTTCCAGGGACTATGTTTTCTTTAATAGAATACTCGACTCCCGGAACAACTTCTTTTTGCTCAAAAACGGTTATTCCTAATGAGTTTTTTAATTCAGCATTGTAATGTTGTTCAGTTTCATTTTCATTTAATATAAATTTTAATTCTTCATTAAATGGATTAGGATATACCTGAACATTTTTTTGAGATGAATTCATAAAATCAATGGCATCTGCATTTGCCAATCTCGCACTTCCAATGCTAGTGCATGAATTTGTAACGCGACTTGGGTCCGAATAATTATTATCTGGTGTCAATCCGAAATATCCCGGTTCGGGGAATGGGAATGTAATTCCATCATTGATACTGCGGTCATAGGCATATTGACCAGTAGTTTCATTTAATTTCCAGTAACACAACAAGCCTGTTTCATTACCATTCAATCCCTTATTCATCTGATCTTGTATAGTGGCCTGAGGTCTTGTAACATCTTTCCAGAAACGAACTTCTTTTATAGTTCCTCTGAAACTTTTCTGAAAGCCAAAATCAGCTCCATTGCCAAAAGCACCTAAAATTATCGGATGAGTATCACCTGTTACGTATGGTGTATTTGTTGGATATTGTTTTAATTGTTCAACAACCTTGGCTCCATCTATATACAAAATTAAATTAGTACCATCGTGTACAACTGCAATATGGTGGCACAGGCCATCTTTAAAATTATATTCATAATATAATTCACCACCATAGTAATAAAAGTACAACAGATCTTTACCAGTCAATGATTCACTTCTTACAATTCCTAATTGACCTATAGTAGGACTACTGAAAATTCCTTCATCAGGTGAATCACTACTACTAAATCTTCCTGGGTAAGGTACCTGATCAGATTTTACAATAGCTTCCAGTGAGAACTTCATATTTGCGTTTTCAATGTGGTGCTTGTTGCTTGCAGGAATATAAATACCAGATTCATCTCCGATAACACCATAATTATCCCCGTTAAACTTCACAGCATTGCCGGAAAGAGTCACGGGCATAGGGACAAAGCTTGTCTGTATTTTATAACATTGGGTTGGGTAAGTAATAGGATAGCTCGTCACCGGTTTCAATTCAATGATGTAATCCCCGGTTGTAGCTGCCGCCACAAGAAAATTTCTTGGCCAGTTCCATCCGGTATTTGAATTACCTGTTATAATCTGTCCAGCCGGGTTATATACAATAATGGAAGTTGGATCTCTATCTTCAATTGAAATGTTCAGTTGACCTCTTTCAGTTACGGTTAGTTTAAAATAATCTACGTCAGTAGCAGCAGTGAATGTGCTTCTGAAACTTCCGTTTAGTGAAGTTACAGTAGCTGTTGCTACAGTGTTATTAGGTTCAAAGAGATTGCATTCCGGAGTAAATGTGTTGGTTAAGTTATAACAACTTAAGTTTGTAGTTGTAACTGAATTAAAAGCCAGGATGGTATATTTTCCCGGAGTGGTTACTGTAAAAGATAATGCCAGGGTATTGCTTTGTGTTAAAAATGTATGGGCTGAGTTGTAAAGCAACAACCAGATTCCTGTAGCAGGTGGGTTGGTAAGGGAAAAGGAAAGCGTTCCCTTTTCAGGTACAGTTACCACGTAATAGTCGTAATCATACGTTGGTAGATTAAAATCTGCAGTAATAGTAGAGTTAAGAGGGATCTCCGGCATAGGCTGAGATGGCTGATTATTGGGTTCATAAGCATTCTGACATGAAAGGATCACATCATTGGTAAGCGTATAGCAAAATCTGCTGTTTGCACCCATATATCCATACATTTCAAGGTAATATGTGCCTGTTGCAGGGACATTATAAGTGATATTTTCGTCTGAAAAACTTCCATTGTATGAACCAGCTACCAGAGTTCCAGATGAATTTAATAGCCTTATATCAATGTCTACAGTAAGACCTGTTAAATTTATTTTCAATACTGATCCTGCAGTTAAATTGATCAGTTTGTAAAAATCTTTATCAGTAGTGGTATTTATTGCTCCCTGTACAGAACTTCTCAAAGGAAAAGCTGTTGCTGCTGCAATACTTTCATTTGGTTCATTTGCGGTTGGACAGTTATTGACTTTTACTGAATTTGCCAATGTGTAGCAACCAGTAGTAACAGCACCACTCACACCAGTTACTCTTATATAATAAAGTCCTGTAGTCGTAGCCAGGTAACTGATTTTTTCATCTGAGGTTCCGTAATTATCAGAGGTGAACAACACAGTACCAGTGGAACTTAGTAATTCCAGTTTTAAATTTGCTGTCAGATTTTTCAATATCAGCTCTATATCCTGATTGGCAGTTGTAACGTTCAGCTTATAATAGTCAACATCTGTGGAAGTTGTAATTGCCGCATTATTTGTTGTATTAACGTTTATCAGAGAAGCTGCTGCGATTGATTCATTCGGTTCAAAATTGTTTCCACATGCACTGAGTTGTCCTGAAATAGAATAAGCTCCTAATGAACCATAGTCAGAATATCCTGTAGTAAGATCTCCTTGCCCTACTCCATCTATTTCCAGATAGTATGTTCCAGTATTAATAGCATTGGAGATATCTACTTTACCTGGTCCTGCCGGATTGTATACAGCGATTTGGCTACCACTTGAGTTTAATAATCTTACCTGGATATCAAGATCACCATGCATCTGTGCCGGTGAAATACTCAGCGCAAGATTTGACTGGGTGGTCGCTGTAAATTTGAAATAGTCTATATCTGTTCGTTTGCTTATGATACCTTTGTTGTTTGCAGCAAGGACGTTTCCTGAACCATCTATAGTCAGATTTCTGGCTGAAGCGGTAGTATTCAGGTCTTCATCTGTTCTATAACCAAAACCATTTAATGTTGTGATTATGTCCAGGTCATCCTGTGGTGTAGTTAGACCAGGGTTGTATGCATTGGGATATTCACATTTACTCCATTGAGACAAAGGGTGGTAATATCCTACGCCCATTATAGGTGCCCAGCCATTATGACCTTCATAATATTCTGATACACCAGTTTTGCCATCATGATCAAGGCCCAAAGTATGTCCGATTTCGTGAGAGGCAGCTTCACCCATATTTTTCGCATTCTGAAGATTACCTGTAAAAACCCAGGCAGGACTAACTAATGGGTTTCCTCCGGAAAAAATTCCGACAAAAGCAACTCCACCTGCAAAAGGGAAAAAATCACTTGTCTCTGTAAATACAACTCTCATTCTTCTGTTGGCCGGAGCTGCATTGTACACACTCAAACTTGTAGTAATATTCAATTGGAATGGTAAAAAATCTTCAGATACAACATTGAATATTTCCTGAATCTGAGTAGCATTTACAGCGGCAGCCTGTGCATTTATAATATTTCCGTTGTTATACCAAGAATTCCAGTATGTATCTGTTACAGTTTCTCCGTCGAAGTCCAGGTAAACTACCGCACCTGCACCAGGTAAACTTTGTAAACTGTAAATCGGATCTCCGGACGGTGGGGCTTGTGCTATAGGAGGAGCCTGGGAAGTCCCAGGGATATTGGAGGCATATTCAACACACATCACTGAGTTAATATTAACTTCCTTTGATTTTACTTTTCCTTTTTCTGTATAATATCTGAAGGCTTGCTTTTTGTCTTTCAGAACTACCAGTCCTTCTACACCTTTCTCTGTGTATGTAAATTGAAAGCCCGCAGAGAGTTCATCTTTTAAAATACCGGCAACTGTTGTAGCTCCATTCCTGACTTTATCATGGTTTACTTCACCCCTGAATGCTTTGTCTTTTCCTGGCAGGTCAATATCAAGGGCTCTCTTATTTTTTATTTTTCCTTTAAAGGAATCAATAGAGCCATGATCTTTCTCTTTGTATTTCTGGGCAAACGCCTGGTGCCCTAAAATCAATAGAAGTCCTCCTGTGAGAAGGAGTAAATTCATTTTTCTCATAGATTAAATGGTTAAAGTTAAAAGTGAATTAAAAATTAAAATTGATCAGTTTATAAAATGATTGGATTAGTGATTTAGCTGACTAGTACAAATTCTTGTATAAATTTGATCTATTGAAATAAAGCTACTTGATCTTGTGATTCATTAAATTCCCATTTCAATAATATCTACTTCGATCTATGTGATATTTATTATTAGTGTATGTGCAAAGGAATACCAGGCTTACTTCAAAATCAATAACCAATTCTGGTCATTTTTTTATAGATTGAACTATTGTTCAAAGACTTGTTTTTGATTTTAATATAAAGATCCAAGTTCACTTCGCAATTCAATTGCGACCGAGTTTTAAATAACAAGTTCTATTAAATAAAAATAAGAGTGGAAGAATTGTGAAAAATACTTTTTTGGTAAATCTTATAATTATATGAAAATAGGGTATTGATTTTTATAAAGGTAAACGGGGTTTGATATAGAAAAAAAAACTTATCCATCCTTTCCGATAAAATTTATTCAAAATGTAAGTTTTGAAAAGTTCCATACTGCGACTATTGTGAAATGTTATTGAACCTTGATTGATGTTCGTATAGTCTTTTAATAGAGTGGGATGTTAGTAAAGTCGAATATTACTACTTTATATTTGACCTTTTCTATTTATTTCCTTGTCCCAATTCTGCAAACGTTTTGTGGCAAAGGAAGCAATTGTTGTATTTGCGTTCTTTTCAATTTCTTGTAAATATTGTTTTGCTTCTTCTGTTCCAATATCTGCAAGAGCCCAAGTACATTTTCTTTGTAAAGGATAGTTATCGTTCCAATTTTGATATTCAAAGTCCGAAAAGGCAATATTGAATAAAGATTTTGAAGCTACGGGTTTTTTTATGAATTGGAAACTTGAAGCGATGTCTTCGTGCATGAAATGCCAATCAGATTCAAAAATTACACATAGAAGTAATAAAATTTCTTCATCTCTTTGATACTTTAGAATTAAACCAACGGCTTTTTCTTCAACAGCAATATGGTCTTTAGAAATTATGATTCTCTTTATATCATCTATATCTGTTTGTCTGGAATTCATTTCTACTGTTTGAAAGTATTTTTTTTAGTGACATATTTTTAGTTATGGGCAGAAGTCATGTGGTTAACGGAGGTCTTTATTTCCATATCTCATACCATTTCTTTGTTGATTGTTCTGGAATGTTTTGATTTAAAATTGTTTTGTTTGTTAATCCATAATCAGCAAGTCTATGATTAAGATTTGCAAGAATATAATCTTGTTCTATTGGAAATCTTTCTGCAATTTGTTTATAATGGTTTAATAATTTTTTGTCCTTTACACCTGATAAGGCCTGCAAGGTTGAATGTACCACCTTGTTTGATTTGTCTTGTAGTCCTTCAATAAAGCAATCTAAATAGTCTTTCTTATTTTTTAATAGTCCCAGTGTGTAAAATGCTTGCGCTCTTATATTATCATTAATATTTTTGGTAAACGGTTCAATAAGCCTTCCATAGTCAGTGTTTGTTTCTTTTAGTAAATAGGAACAGAATCTAAACGTTTCATCATTATCAATTCTATGAATATTATTCTCAATAACGGTTATCCATTCTTTGCTTTTATCTTTTGCATACCAGTATATAAATTGAAATGCGGAACATAAATCTGTTTTTGTTAATTCAATTAAATAGGGTTTTGCTCTTGCGTAATCTGATTTACTCAGCAACTGGATTAATTTATTTTTAGGTTCAGAATTGATGTTGATTAAATTTTCAATTTGATTTAAAGTATGGTTGGATAAGGAGTTTTTATTCAATAGTCCGCTTAAATTATCATTTTTCTCCTCCATATCCTTAGAGGTTAGAAACGAAGCTAATAATTGCTCTTCTGAGCCACCTTTCCTGTATCCGAATGAACTTGGGACATCCTTAATCAGTTCACCTGAAATTACTTCATCCAGCCATCTTTCATACCAATCCAAAAAATTATTCTCAAAGGTGAATTGAGGTTTTTGCCTGTCTATATCAAGATTCACAACTCGTCCTTTATGTGGTCCATTAAGCACAATACCGTGAATGTAGGAGCAGCCTTGAGAGCCAATTGGTAGTATACCTGCCCATAATATACCTGATTTTACATCGAAATCTTCATTAGATATTGCTTTGTTTTCTTCTGGATTGCTGGTTATGCTCTTCCAATACTCATCAGTCATTTTCGGCATTATGATGCAGCCATTTTTTAAGTATTCTTCGGTATTATTATAAATCAATTCATTGATATTTACTCCTACCGGATAAATTCCGTAAAATGGTCCTGCCGCAGAATTTTGCGAACTAATGCCGCCATTCCCAATATGGAGTATAAATGCTTTATAACATTCAGGTAATTCAATAGAATATTTAGCCTCAATTTCGCTAACTTTTTTTAGTGTTGCCGGCTCATGAATGATGTATCTATGGCTTGCAGCTCCAAAAACTTTTAAATTTTTGTCTGTATTTTTAGCTTCAAGAAGTTTTTCTTTTATTCGTTGGATTTGTTCGGTGTAATTTGTCATGGGTATTTATGTAAGATTCAAAGATGCCTATTTGATCAGTTTGAAAAATGTTTGGGTAATATACAGCATTCTTCCATTCAATAGAATGATAAAAAAAGTACTCTCATTTGCGGGCTGAGGTCAGATAGACTTCAGCCCGCAGAATGTATTCTTGTAATCCTCAATTAGTACAGAAGGACTATTGAGATTTACATAATCAATGACTTTACTTTTTACCAAATGAAACAACTTTCTTTCCTGCCAAAACCAGTCCTACTACTAAAAGCCCCGCAACCAATCCTATTAAAAACTCTTTGATAACATCATGCAATCCCGGGAAAAGATGATGAAACGCCTCTATATTATGAACAAATATGCCTCCGGAAACCAATAGCAGAGCAATGGTGCCAACAACAGATAAGAACTTAATAATGTATGGAAGCAGGCGGACTAAAAAATGGCCGACTTTGGATATAAATCCTTTGTTTTTAGAATCTCTTATGAGTTTGTAGCCAAGATCATCTGTTTTTACTAGGAGACCCACTAAACCATAAACACCAATAGTAGCTATAATTGCTACCACTGACACAGTAAGGATCTGTATTGTCAGGCTTTGGTCTAAAACGGTTCCCAATGCAATGATGACAATTTCAATAGAAAGAATTAAATCCGTCCTGACTGCTGATTTAATTTTCTCTTTTTCAGCTGCTGCATTATCTTCTTCAGTGCTTTCTTCTTCAGTCTCTGTATCATTTTTAGGGTGAGGGAAAAAGTATTCAACAATTTTCTCAGCTCCTTCATAGGCTAAATAAAATCCTCCAAGAACAAGGACAATTTTTATAACTATAGGAAAAAAGAAATTAAACAATAAGGCCAGCGGGATAATAATAAATTTGTTAAGTAAAGATTTTTTTGTAATTGCCCAGATTACAGGTAGTTCTCTCGAAGAAAGATATCCTGTTGCTTTTTCTGCATTTACTGCTAAGTCATCACCTAAGATTCCCGCTGTTTTCCGTGTTGCCATTTTGCTGGTTATCAGAACGTCGTCCATTAAAGCAGCGATGTCATCTAAAATAGCCAGAATACCAGAAGCCATAAAATTTTTGATTTAAATATTAATGTTAAAGATACGGATTATTCACTAAAAAGTCTGTCGTTGTTTACCGGAGAAAAGGATTGATGCCATCGCTTCAAGCGATGGCATCAATTAGAAATCAGTTAGGAGTTTCTTAGTGAAAAGCAGTTGGCAGGCTGTGGATGAAACGGAGCTGCTTTGTTCGGGTTGAGAATCAGTTAACTTTGTAAGGGAAGTTTTCTAAAGCGATGACAATAATTCCGGAAGATATTCATACATTTTTGTATTGGGTAAAAGATAGAACGGAGGCATATTGGGCCAATAATTCAAATCTTATAAATCCATTGGAGGATGACACTTGGCTTCATGGTGCAAAATGGATTGGCATGGAAGAAGCTCAGATTGGCGAGATTGAAATTAAATACTCAATCAGGTTTACTCCGGAGCATCGGGCTTTTTTAAAAGTTTTACACACATTAGACCGTAAAAAGCCTTTGACCGAAGATCATGTTTTTGAAACACCTGATGGTGTTTTAATTACTGAAAAATCAATGTTTTATAATTGGCTGACAGATGATGGTGAAATCAGAATGATGTTACACTGGCCGTATAAAACTATCCGGCACGATGTTCTAAAAAGTGCATGGTTAGACTCCTGGGGAGAGATTCTTCAATCTCCTTTGGAAAGAGAAAGAATCTTTGCAGAGTGGTACAAGCAATCACCTGAATTATTGCCATTGTATGCTCACCGGTTTTTAATAAGTGAACCTCAGCAAGGAGGAAATCCTGTTCTTTCAGTTTGGGGAGCAGATACAATTGTTTGTGGATGGGATCTTCGAAGTTATTTGCTTAGTGAGTTAGAGGTAGAGTTGGGTTTAACAGAACCCTATTTTGATGAAGAAGACCAGGAGTGGTATTGCAGATCTATAAAAGAAGCTCAGCTCATCCGTGATCATGGATATATTGCCAATAAAGAAATTCCTTTCTGGGGTGAATTGATAGAACACTCAAGCGGAGGTTGGGTTTACAGCCCTTCTGAATGGTATAACAAGTTAGATTCGAATGAGTCAGATGGAAAGAAGTGATGTTTAAAGCATCATCTTTCGTTGGTTTTTTCTGATGTGAAGTATATCCACAAATTATTAAGCTATAATCAGAATTCAGACCGCTATGCCAGATGATTGAAAATGATGAGGATTAAAAAGGTGTTGTTTGTCAAAGGTTTATTGATTGGGAAGATGAAACATTTCTTAAGCGAGAATCAACGGTTGTTAAGGGAAAACAGCATTAGATTAATTGTTGTTGGGTTCTTCAGTCTGTAAATCATAAACTTATGCAAAAAACAAAACCGCATGAGAAAACTTAGACAATCTGTATGCAGTATTTTAATGATACTGGCCATTGGCAATGTTAGTGCTCAGACCCCTGCGACTGAACTGGTTTATCCGAAACCTCAGCATCCATCAGAATTCGGAACAGCTGTTTCAGTGTATGATCAATACACCGTTGCTGCCTCCGAATTTGAAAACGATGTATACTTTAACGGAAATACCAACACTTACTTCGGTACCGTAAGATTATTCAAGAATAATCAATTTGTTAGAAGGTATACCAATGGAAATGGCGCAAACCTGGGATTAGGAAAAAAACATTCAGTTGCTATAGGACAACATGCTATTGTTGCAGGAGTAATCTACAGGTATCAAAATAACGTGCAGTCCGGAGGTGTATTACTTGCGCACAGATTGTCTAATGGTGATTACCAAAGTTCCTTTACTTCGACATTAGTTCCGGACCCAGTCGATAATGAATCCAATCTTAATTTTGGTGCTGCGGTAGCAATTGATGGAGACTGGATTGCTGTTGGTGCTACCGGAAGACACAATGCTCTCGGTGGTGTTTATATGTTCCAGAGAACAGGCGATCAGCAGTGGACAAAACGAGGATGGATATTTACACCTATGCTTCCATCCGGAGCCAGATTTGGTAAATGCATAAAAATATCAGGTGGGCAGATGATCGTTACAGGAGGATCTTCTGTTTACATTTACTCATTACAAAATAATGGGACCTGGTTACAGGATTACGCGTATACCAATTCGGTGTATGGTTATTCTGATGTGGATATTACCAATAATTATGCTATTGGCGGAAGAGATGGGGAGCCAGCATTAGTCTTTAAAAAGTCAGGCAATGGTGTTTGGTCTCTTTATCAAACAATCACAGGAACACCGAGATTCGGATTAAATGTAGCTATCAGCAATCAGAACCTGGTTATATCAAATGACTTAAAAATTTTCTATTATCAACTTCAAAACAACTTCACACTAATCGGATCCATGTATATTCCATCTACCAATGCTGCTACAGGCAGACTTGACAAAGTTAGAGTGGGATCTGATGTCGATATTCATGGTGATCGAATCATTGCCAGTGCTGTTAATACCAATTATCTTAGTGGAACTAATCAGGGAGCGGTATTTACAGACTTCTTCTACAACGGATTTGCAAATCCGAACCACTTACGAGCGGAAAGTTTTGAGACAGAAACGGCTTCTCAGTTCTCCATTTACCCGAACCCTTCAGTTTCTAATGTATCCCTGGATTGCGAAGGTGTGGTATTAAAAGTAACTGCTACCAACATTGAAGGAGTTAATATACCTGTAGAATTTAGTGGTAATACTCTTTTGGTTGAAGACTTCAAACCTGGTTTGTATTTCCTGAATGTTGAAACATCTACAGGTTCTTATAAAACCAAGTTTGTTAAGCAATAAGTATATGAATCATTTGACTTGTCCGGAATAACAGGGCAAGGATATAGATACGCTCCATTTGATTAAGGCCTCGGAAGGAAATCTTTCGGGGGCTTTTTTGTTTAAGCTAGAAATCATCAAAAGGATTTGAATAAATGTCTGCTCTGAATTGACGCCATCGCTTCAAGCGATGGCGTCAATTATAAAGGTTGAATGATTACAATCAGAAGCTTTTTATTCTGGAAGGTGAAGGTTCTTCGATTCCTGCCATGTCACCGCAAGTTATAAACTTGCTCTTATTTGTAGGTTGAAGTCAGATAGACTTTAACCAGAGGGGCAGGAAGGTAAAATATCAGATTTCGCCAGCCGGGCTCCTGGGAGCTTAAGGAGTGCTCCTGACTCTTTTAGAAGTGCTTCTGAATGATCCGGAAGTAAGCCTGAGCTGTTCAGGCTTAAACTCGGAGGTCTGAGGCTTAAGCCTGGAATTTTTATGCTTAAGCCTCATGTCTTTATGCTTAAGCCCGGACCGTTCAGCAGTCTTCTGATTCTTCCATGAGTATTCCTGGAGGAGTCAGGAGCTTTCCCGGAATATAAGGAGGTTTCTGGAGTTTCCAGAAGTAAGCCTGGAACAGCCAGGCTTAAGCTTGGATCTCTCGGGCTTTAGCCCGATTGTTCGGGGCTTAAATCTATAATAAAAGTTGAATGATCGCGATCAAGGGCATTGTATTCTGGGAGATGGAGGAGATTGAGTTTTAGGGAGTGGGTGATACTATTGATGTGTTTGGGAATCCTTGTTTTGAAAGGGGGCTATTGAGTATCTCCTTCAATTCCTGCCATGAACAGCAAGTTAATAAACTTGCTCTCATTTGTGGGTTGAAGTCAGATAGACTTCAACCAGACGGGGGGTGATTAGCCTACCTATGAGTTGTTAGGATATCTAGCTACTCTTTACTATTTGTTTTTCTATATTCGGTTGGACTAAGACCCTTATATTTTTTAAAAGCTTTATTCATATGACTTAAATCTGTAAATCCGAATTCGTCACAGATTTCACTAAGTCTCATTTGAGTATAAAGAAGCCTGGTTTCAACTAGTTTTATTTTGTACTGTGTAATGTATTGCTGCAGACTTTCACCAGTATGTTTTTTAAAATATTCACTTATGTATGTAGCAGAAATGTTGAACTGGTCTGCCATTGTTTCTGTCCTTAATTTTTCCGGTGAGTAAATGTTCTCATGTATATAATTTAATAATGAAACTGAATCTTTAGAAGAGGAAGGTAAAGATCCAGATTCATTTAAGAGTGTTATGTTCCTTGCAGCTATTGTAATGATCGTGTTGATGAGTTGTGTTATGACCTCATGATGATTTGGATTACGTTTTTGATTTTCACAGATAAGGCCTAGGGCAAGGGCTCTGATCAGAGGTTTATCTGTAACTGTTTTTAAAATACATCCTGGAAGATGATTGTGGTTATGGAAAATATATTCAACCTTTTTAATCCATTCTTTGCTTTGATTTTTTAAATAACTGTCATTAAACCGGATAAACAAAAATCTGGTAAAGGTCTTTACTTCAAAACTATGCTTGTCTTGCGGGAAAACAAGAAATAGTTTATCCGGGTTATAAGGAAGTTTATGCTCATTAACGATTTGTATTCCTTCTCCTTCAAGGATAAAGATCATTTCAAAAAATGTGTTCTTATGTGACCTGGCAGAGTATGAACTTACTTCCAGAATATCAAGCTCAAAGGGGTGATGGATATTTCGGATTTCCATACCTGTGAATGTACAAATTTATCCATTGTTCTTACAAGTCCTTGCTGTAAATCCTGAATAAATTTGATCCAATAAAAATTAAATGCGGTATGAATACAATAGCTTATTTATTATTAAGGCTTGCAATAGGCGCAAGTATGTTTGGTCACGGTCTGGTTCGTTTTCCAAAGCTTTCCTCATTTAGCAGCTGGATGGTAACGGGATTTGAAAAATCCATTCTGCCTCAGGCATTAGTAGTGTCTTTCAGCTATGCTTTGCCTTTCATAGAGTTTGGTGTAGGTTTCCTTTTGATTATCGGGCTTTTTACTGAAGTAGCACTGATCTCCGGGACTGCAGTTATGATACTACTTATATTCGGTAGTTCTCTTATAGAAAGCTGGGAAGCAATTCCTTCCCAATTAATACATGTGATGATTTTCGTGTGGTTGCTTCAGTTTAAAGGGGGGAATGGTATTTCGGCTGATCAGTTGTTTTTTAGAAAGTAAATCAGATTTACATAATTGTATTTTATAAAAATGTATAGAGAATGTATAGGCTATTTGTCTTTCAAGCGTAAGGTATAAACTTGCTCTCATTTGCTGGTTGAAGTCAGATAGACTTCAACCAGAGGGGAGGCGCTGTCATTGGCGATTTTTTAGTTTTCTGTTGGTGGCGAATATTTTACAATGTCAATACCAACTCCGTTAGGGTCTTGAATTGCAAAATGTCTGTCGCCCCAAGCTTCGTTGCGAATATCGATTTTGATTTCAACACCTTTGTCTTTTAACTTTTTGTAAATACTGTCCACGTCATCAACTTCAATAGTCAAATAAGCACCTTGATTTTGAAAAGGTGCTTGAAAAATCGGTTGCTGACTTGGGTGGTTTGGAAGCAAAAAACTTATTTCTGCTTCGTGATTTGGCGTGTGCAACAAAAGGTAAAATTCATTTTCAAATGTTACGCCAAAGCCCAATGTCTGTGTGTAAAACGCTTTTGTTTCCGCTAATTTTTCTGTTATGATACCTGCATTTAATTTCATTTTGTTTTCCTTTTTAATTGTTAAATTTTTCTGTGAACAGCCCATAACCAAAAGGCAAATCGCTGTAATGGTTAAAACTATCCGTTTCATTTTTATTGAATTTAATTAACGGAACAAAGTTCACACAGAATAAACACTTGAAATAGTAAAAATCGGACAAGTTCATCTTCCAAAGGCTTTGCTGGGAGTTACTCCATAAAAATTTTTGAACTCTTTGATGAAATGTGATTGGTCATAATAACCTACATCAAAGAATAGTTTGTTTTGTCGTAAACTTTGACTTGAAGGTTTTGCTTTAAGGATATTTTGAAACCGGACAATCTTGCTGAAGGTCTTGGTTGTATCACCTATGTAAAACTCAAAGAGTCTACGAAGTTGTCTTGTGCTGATACCAGTATTTAATTCTTTTTCAACGTCAAGAACTCCGAATTTTTTCAAGATAATTTCTATCGCTCCGTATAATCGGCTATCATAGTCAAATGTGCTTTTGGTAATTTGATCAAGAAAATAGTTGTCGAGCAAAGTTCTGATTTTTTCTTGTTGTTGATTTTCGTTGAAACTATGTATAATAAAGTCGGACAAATATGGAACAACTAAATGCAAATGTTCAAAGCGATTACTTAATTCCATTGCATTGATCCCAAAAAGTTGCGGAAACATTGTCGGTAAAAATCGAACGCCAACATAATTAAATGTGTTTTCGAGAGGAAATTCAGTAAACTTCTTGCAGAAACCCATAACATAATTTTCCTGCGGATTATTGAGTTCAAAATAGATATCGATACAACCGTCAGCTACAACACGATAATTAAACTGTTCGGTAAGTATTTGTGTTGTTTTTAGTTGCCAATAGCAATAAATGAATGGTTGAAGTTTTATGTCAGGCAAAAATTCAATATAGGTAACCTTTTCAGCCGATTGCTTTACTGTCGGTTGAATTGGGTTGTATAAGTTTCTTATTTCTGTTGCTATGTTCAATTTTTGTTAGCGAGATGTTGGTTAAAATGTCTTATAACGTAAGCATATGGCATGGCCAGCAGATTTTAAAGCAGGTAAGTATCCTCCTAAACCGAAGATAGGTAAAGCTCAGAAGTATCGGCTTCTACAGAACCTGCTGGTCAGGCCTATGCATTGTTAGCGGTTTTGTTAGTTTATTCTTCGTCTTCAATTATATGTTTTAAATCTTCTTTGCTTGGTAAAACAGTTTGATATTTACTTGCAAAAATTTGATCATTATTCTCAGGCAAAGTGTATTCCACAACAGCTTGGCTTTTGTTTTGACAAAGAACAATTCCTATAGTCTTGTTTTCATCAGGCAATCTCATTTCTCGGTCATAGTAATTAACATACATCTGCATCTGTCCTAAATCCTGATGAGTTAATTCTCCTATTTTTAAATCTATTAATACAAAGCTTTTAAGAATTCGGTTATAAAACACCAAATCTACTCTAAAATGTTTGTCATCAAAAGATATCCGTTTCTGCCTTGCTACAAAGGTAAATCCTGTTCCAAGTTCAAGTAAAAAATGTTCTAATTTATCAATCAGTTTTTGTTCCAATTGATTTTCAGAATATACAGAATGCTCCGGTAAACCAATAAATTCTAATACATAAGGGTCTTTAACTGCATCTTTAGGATGTTCGATAACTAATCCCTTCTGCGATAGTTCCAAAACTTTATCTTTATCTCTGCTTAAAGCCAAACGAGTATAAAGTGCACTATCATACTGACGTTGAAGCTCTCTTAGACTCCAATTGTTTTTAGCTGATTCAATCTCATAAAATCTACGTTCTTTATCATCATCAATCCTCATGAGTTTTAAGTAATGAGACCAACTCAGCGCGAATTCGTCAGACAGTGTCTGACCTTTTGAATATATCTGATAAAATGAACGCATTTGCTTAAGGTTGGTAGCAGAAAAACCTTTGCCAAACTCTTGATTGAGCCTTATTGAAAGTTCTTCGATTAGCTGCTTACCGTATTCTGCCCTGTCTTTACCATTCTGCTCTTCTTCAACAATGAGTTTGCCAATCTCGAAATATGTCCGAACCATTGTATGATTAATATTTCGAATTACTGAGTTTCTGGCCTGATTTAGTAAACTGGCTATTCTTTCAAAAAAATCTGATGGTTTGTTAATCAATCCGCTCATCATGCAAAATAGTTGATTAGGCTGAAATTTAAGAAAAAGGGTGATATTGAGCAGGAATTTATTTCCAATAACCGCTAATGTTTTCTGGCTTGGAGATGATGACGATTTTCACCACAAATGTTGATGCGGAGAATTCCTTTTGAATTTGTTTTGATATTTCTCTGACCAAGCATATTTCCAATCCAAATATCATTTTCTACCTGTACAAATTGGACCTCGCCCCAAGTCAAATTTATTTTTAGATTGATACCATTTTCTATATTCAGTTTCTGGTAATTTCCATCTTTTTGAAATTGACATGACAAACCCTTTTCCCCATCCACCATTGCAAACATGAACTATTATTTTGTTTCCTGACCCCACAGGTCTTGTCGCGTCACCTTTTGTATATTCTATTGCTTCCATTTACATGATTATTAAATATCACTATTCTTAAGTGTACAGAGTGAAAATTTCGGAGCGGTACAATCGCTATTCTCGTAAATCCTTGTTTGGCAACGAGGATTATAGGCGTATTGGGCATCTTCTTCTATTTCCGCCCTGCAACCGCAAGTTAATAAACTTGCTCTCATTTGTGGGTTGAAGTCAGATAGACTTTAACCAGAGAGGGGGCCTTTTCTCAAGACGCTTTTTGTTCATCAATTCTTGCCTTCTCTTTTTCTAATAACAGTCTTGGATTAAGTTCAACTTTATCCTTAAGTTCTTTAAATTTAGGCTCCAATTCTTTTACCGTTTTTATGAAATCTGCAACTTCTTTACCCTCTACCGTATCTCTGCCATGAGCTACTTGATTTCTGACATTTCTGAAGTCAAATAGTTTTCTTCTTACTTTCTCATCTACATCCACACCATACTCTGACATCAAGCGAGACACGTTGTCAGGATTGAAAAATCTAAACATTGACATTCGATAATCCCGCTCCTCGCCAACAGCTTGACTCATAATAAGCTCACGTATTTCATTTGTTTGTCCTTCCATATATGCATAAGCAGATAACAAAGCTCCAACTGGGTGAACTTTAATTAGCTTATTGAGTTTGTCTAATTCAGTTTCCGTAGTCACAGAACGAAGTTTGAATACTGCAAGGTCTTCTGGTTGTAGAAAGTCCTCCAATATCTTCTCAATATCAAGTGAATAGTTTTGCTTGAGAAACTCGCTAAAGAAATCATAAGTAGCTTCCATATAAAAAATAGTCGTCAACTCATTCGGAAATCCATATCGATGTTGTAATGCATTGCGTTCATCAATTAATAACTCCAATTTATTCAAATGCGGTATCTTGATACCTTTGTCCTTTGAGAGTGTTTCAATAGCACCTGTTATTGTAACTGTTTCTTTTGGATTTTTGTATATCGATAGCCCTAAGTCAAGCATTAGGTCTTTAAAAATTAATTCAACAGCATTAGCCAAATGCAGAATTACAAATTTCCTGTCTCTTTCAGTTCCTCTATTAAAATGCTCTATCGAATGTGAAAAGAGATCAAATGAACTCTGAAATAATGGTGATGTGTATGCCATGTTTTATTGTCTGTTATGGTTGCCGCTAACATTTGAATAAACGGCCATATGGTTTTTCTTATACCCCTAATCTAACAAATTTTTAACTTTAAATGGAAGAGCAAGCATTCCCCAATTCATTTCCTTCAACCCATATTTTTTATTCCATATTCAAAGTCAAAAAAATCAGCAATAGGTGTATTTAAACCTCTGGATATTTTTAAAAATGTAGTAAGTGTTATATTGGATCCGGTTGATGTGAGCTTTACAAGGTTACCTTTGTCTATTCCTGTTTTATGGACCAGATCCTGAAAAGGCATTTCTTGTTCCTGCCTTAATTGATTTATTCGTTCACCAAGTTTCTTTAGCAATTTTTCGTCTGTCATTTCTGATTCTTTTTTACAATTGAATTTATCTATGTGAGATTTCGGGGGGGTCGATTGTCTCAAATAAGCTTAACGGTGAGCGTATGAAATGTACCGGGATTTAAAGTGTCAAAGTATCCGCCTGCACCGAAACCTGCACACCTTTAAAAATAAACAAAAGGTGCAGGATTTAGAAGTACTGCACTTTCCTTAACTTGATCAGCCAGGTCGTGCTTTATTCTTTTCCTTTAATTTTTTTTATTTCTTTATCAAAGTCAGATTCGTAATTCTTATCTTGGATGATTCGATATTTTTCATATTCTTGTTCCGCTTTTAATTTAGCCTCTAATGCAGAAATTTTGCCTTTATCATTTAAAATCGGATAATTTGATAATTCTAAAAATTGGTGTAAAAATTTTAACCAATCCTGCATGGTTGTAGGAATTTGTCGTTCTGCTCTACTTTCAGCTAAATCCAGATAAGCGGAAACAATCCTGTTAAGTTCTCGAATGTGTTGTTCAATTAAGTAGTTCTTTGCAATCGATACATCAGATTTTAATATTTTACCATCAGGTGCATATTTCCAATTGGTCAGTCCCATGTATAGTTTAGAAGCATCAGCTGAACTGTATATTATTTCAGCAGCGGTCTTACCGGTAATTGCCCAATGCAGCTTGTTTTGAACAGTTGCAAAAAAGTCTTTTGTCAATGAATCATTACTGTCATAATCAATTGAAAGGGAATATATATCGGTAATTTTTTGGTAAAACCTTCTTTCGCTTGCCCTGATTTCACGAATCCGCTCAAGTAATTCATCAAAGTAATCCTTGCCAAATTGTTTTCCTTGTTTTAATCGTTCGTCATCTAAAACAAACCCTTTGGTAATAAATTCTTTTAATAACTTAGTTGCCCATATCCTAAATTTTGTGGCTTTATTTGAATTAACTCGGTATCCAACGGCAATAATTACGTCAAGACTATAAAACGTTGTCTTATATTTTTTTCCATCATCGGCAGTATGTTCCAAAATGGAACTAACTGAATCTTCTTGTAATTCACCACTTTCAAAAATTTTCTTTAAATGCTTAGTGATTGCAGGTCTTTGCACGCCAAAAAGATCTCCAAGAGACTTTTGAGTCATCCAAAAGGTTTCATCCTGATAGAATACCTCTATTTTGATGCTACCATCATCTCCCTTATAAAAAAATATTTCTGATTCTTTTGACATTTAATTTTCACTCAAAAATAAAACTTTTACTGATGTACTATAATGTATGGTTTCTTTGCATAACGGTTAATATATAAAATGTGCCGGGTTTAGAACTGCTTCACTATCCGGCGTTACCGAACCCTGCACTCCTTTAAAAGTAATAAAAAAGTGCAGGATTTAGATGCACTATTCTCGACTTCCAAACATCAGACAGGCATATTTTATATACAATGTTAGCAGAAGTTACATTATTGTCCATACGCAGTCCTATCGTATTCTTCTAAATGTTTGTGATTAATAATTAAAGAATCATCTAGATTTTTTAATACTGCATATTTTTCAATTAGAGGTTTAAATTTTTCACGACCATGTACATGTAAACAATTATAAAATATTATGATTTGCTCGTAACTTGATAATTGTGCTCTGGCAATTGCTGCATAAGGACTTTTGTCATCAATATCTGAATTATCTATAAACTTGAAAATCCTATATATTACCCTAAAATAATGGCTTAAGTCCGCTTTCTCATTATCATATAAAGTGTCGTATGCTTTTAATGAATCAGCTATTGAAGCATCGTCTAATTTATCATTTGTACTCGCTTCCCCATATTTTATGTTTTTAAGATGATGTCTTAATCTTAAGTAAAAAATATTAAAACATTCACGTCCAGAAGTAGTAACCACCTTTGTTTTTCTGTCTCTTATGTCTAAGCTAGTAACAATAGTATTAAATAGGCTGATAAGTTGAAAAAATGTATTTTCAAATCTTTGTTGTTTAAGAGTAGAATTTTGTTCTTTCATTTCTTCCTTTTGACCTGCTAGTTCCAATCTAGTATATTTTACTTCTAATTGGCTATACATTAACTCCAATTGTTGGTTAAGCAATTGTTGTTTTTGACCAAGAAACGCTACATAAATAAAAAACAATCCAGCTAATGCCCAAATAGAAGCAACACTACCTCCTAAAAAATCACCTAGCAAGTTTAATGCAAATCCCTCTTCCGAATTTTTACAAATGAAATATAATATTGAAAAAATACTTACAACTATTCCTGACCAAACAAAGCCCCAAGCCCAATTTGTATAAAGATTTATTTTATTTTCAAGAATGGATAATTCTGAAGTTATTTTACTTTGCCTATTCTTAATCCTTTCTGATGTTTCTTCAATATCTTTTTCTAAATCCATTGTATTAATCTAAACTTTTGGTGTACTTATATGGTGTGACTTAATTTCTGCTAACAGTTAGTGTATGACATGTGCCGGGTTTTAAAGTGCTAAAGTATCCGCATGCAGGGAACCCAGCACACCTTTTAAAAAATAAACAAAATGTGCGGGACTTAGAAGCACTGCCCTTTCCGTAACATCATCAACCCGGCATATTTCATACACAATGTTAGGCATGGTAATCATTTTTAATGGCAATATTTTAAAATAATATCCAATACCGCATTTTCAGAAACTTGTTTGTCCAATTCAGACGATCTGCTCCAATTTTTACATGCATTTTCTTTATTGCTATTTAAATAATTAATAATTCCTTTATAATAATAAACTGAAGCTATTATTGGGTTATCCTCCTTTGATTCTGGCAAGTTTAGACTAATTCGCTTTTTATTACTTGATTTTGCTTTTTTATCAATTTCTAACTTCTCATTAATGGCAATGATTGAGTCAAGAATGATTTCAGATTTTTCAATCTCATTTAATTTCAAATAACAAAAAGCTTTCAATAAAAGAAATTCTTGATTTCTAGAATGCTTTTCAAGTAATTTTTCATAATAAGATATTGCACCATAATAATCACCAAAATCTAATTTTAATCCAGCGATATTAGTGTAAATCATATTTTCAGGTGCGTCATTGTTATCAAGGGATTTTTTATAATTTTCAAGAGCATCAGCATAAAATTTTTTAATTTTTTCTTTATCTGCATCTTTCTGCCAATTAAGAATTCTAAAAGATTCATGTGCTGAATAAGCTTTTGAAAAGTAATTTTTACCATTTCCAATAAAAGCAGTCTTTGAAATAATTCCTGCGTTAACTATTGAGTCGGGAAAAGATTCTGTTATTTTTTTATTCTCATGTCCTCCATTCTGACTGGTACACGCCCCAAAAAAAAGAATAATTAATGCAAAAGTTAAATGTATATTCATCGGTTTTTCTTTATCATGCCTAACGTTTT
>NZ_BBLT01000011.1 GCF_000775915.1 Sporocytophaga myxococcoides | reverse complement strand
GTAGACACGTTTCGATTTAACATCGGGATGGCCGCTTGGACGTGAGGGCTTGGACAGCAAAAGAAATGAGCAACAGCAAGACAATTCATTAAAAAAGCTACAACCTGTTGCTCTTTCTCACACCCTTGCTCTTTTAAGCACTTACCTCACCGGCAACGGCACAAAATCCGTCTCCCCCTTAATCTTAGGAAACCTCATCTCTTTCCAATCTTCCTTGGCCCTTTCTATAGTGTCTTTGTCCGAAGCTACAAAATTCCAGTAGATAAATCTTTCTTCATCAAAAGGCTCTCCACCAAAAATATATATAGTGGTATTTTCACCCATTTCAAATTCACAAAGTGAAGCATCTTTAGCAACCAGAATTTGCTTTGGCCCGAAGTTATTGCCTTCGCTGCTTACACTTCCTTCAAGTATATACATCGCACTTTCTCCAAAAAGCACGTTACCTATGGATAATTTTGCCCCTGATACCGTCGTCTTTAGCTCCAAAAGATAAAGTGGACTATAAACAGGCACCGGCGATTTCTTACCAAAGACTTCTCCCGCTATTAGTTTGAAATGAACACCATCTTTATTCCATTCAGGAATTCCGGATTCTTCTACATGCACAAACGAAGGTTCATCCTTTTCATGAGCTTTTGGCAAAGCAACCCAGATCTGCAATCCATGCAAAACTTTATCTGAACCTCTTAAATATTCAGGAGTTCTTTCGGAATGCACTATCCCCTTTCCTGCTGTCATCCAGTTGACTGCGCCTGGTTTTATTTCCATTTCCACTCCAAGACTATCTCTATGCATGATGCTTCCTTCGAAAAGATATGTCAACGTAGAAAGCCCTATATGCGGATGAGGGGGCACATCAATATTTTCTGTTTCACTCATTTTTGCAGGTCCCATATGATCAATGAATATGAAGGGACCAACCATCCTTTTTTCTCTGAATGGTAGTAAACGTCCGACCATAAATTTTCCTATGTGTGTCGGACGTTCTTCTATAATAAGTTTAATATTGGACATAGTCAGGAATCTTAGTCTTCCAAATATCCGAATTTTCCACTATTTACATCTTCAAAAGCCTGCATTATTTCTGCTCTGGTATTCATCACAAATGGACCATGAGCATAGATAGGCTCATTGATTGGCTTACCACTTAAAACCAAAACTATTGAATCTTCAAGAGCCTCAATAGTGAAGTCATCGGCGTTGTTTTCAAAAAGTACAAGGTGATCAGTAGGAACACTTTCTTTATCATTCACCTTAACACTTCCCTCAATTACCAGTACCACAGTATTATAATCAGAAGGAAATGAAAACGAAGCCTTGCCACCCTTATTAAGTTTAGCATTTTGCAGATGAACAGGTGTAAAGGTAGACGCAGAACCTTTGACTCCCTGATATTCTCCTGCAATTACTTCAATCATCCCGGCATTATCAGGGAGCTTCACCTTAGCTATATCCGCATTGGTAATAGCCTGATACTTCGGTCTAGACATCTTATCCTTTGCAGGAAGATTCACCCAAAGCTGTACCATCTGAAAATCACCACCAGTTTTACTGAAGTTTTCTTCATGATATTCTTTATGCAATACACCAGAAGCTGCTGTCATCCATTGTACATCACCTTCTCCTATAATACCTTTATTTCCGGAACTGTCATGATGCGCTACTTTGCCTTTATATGCTATAGTTACAGTTTCAAACCCTCTGTGCGGGTGAACGCCCACTCCTTTAGGTTTTGGTGTCGGAGGAAAATAAAACTTAGAATTATAATCCATCATAATAAATGGATCCATTCTTTGCATGTCCAGACGGAATCTGCTTGGAATGAAATTATGTACCCTGAAACCATCTCCTACCATATGTGGTACGTTTGGAGATGCTACAATTTCTATATTTCTCATTGCCATAACTTTAATTGTTATTTATGATGTAAAACTAGTTTGTTTGATTTTATTAAACATTGATCTAAGGCAATATTATACATTGATCTAAGACAATAAAAAGCCTCAATACACCTCTTCAACAAAATTGAGTTCCCTTAAAATAAATCTTTTATAAAATCCTTTTAAAAGTCGCTAAACAGTGGTTATTTGTTATTTAAATAATCATGGGAACTATTCTGTCTCCTACTTATCTTTAATAGAATAAACTGTTTTTATGAAACCAAAAATAAAAATTGCCATTGCATCTGATGTAGTATGTCCATGGTGCTATATCGGAAAAAGAAGAATCGAAAAAGCGATGGACCACCTTAAAAATGAATATGAATTTGATATTCATTACTTGCCTTTTGAATTAAATCCAGGGACACCCAAAGAAGGCTATAACCAGAAAGAATACCTTTCAAACAAATTTGGCGGAGAAGAAAGATACGAGCAAATCACAAGCAATGTAACCAGTGTTGCGGCACAAGATGGTCTGAAGTTTGATTTCAGTAAACAACTCAGATCTCCTAATACTTTAGATTCTCATAGAATCATCTGGTTTGCCGATAAAACAGGTAAACAAAAAGCGACTGTAGAAGCTTTCTTTAAAGCCTATTTTGAAGATGGAGTTGATCTGACCAAAAAGGAAAATCTTATCTCTGTCGCGGCCTCAGCTGGTCTTGAAGCTGAAAAAGTAAAAGCTCTTTTAGAATCTGACGAAGGCCTGGATGAAGTAAAAGAATCTGAACGATTTATTCAAGGTGCCGGAGTTTCAGGAGTTCCTTTTTATATAATCAATGATAAATATGGCATCTCCGGAGCACAGCCTGCTGATGTTTTTGTGAAAGCATTAAAAGATATTGCCGGAGAGACTCCTCTTCAGGGAGAGTCATGTGATGCGGATGGAAAAAATTGTTAGATAAATAATAAAGCACCGAAATCGGGGCTTTATTATTTAAAACTTATTTTAGAAAATCCGATCGTACTTCTTAGATTTTTTTGTTGTCTCAAAACGTACCAAGCCTATGCCATGCTTATAGTATCTTTTATGGATACCCATATGTATACTTATATTACTCACAGTATTTTCATCAAAGGCATATACATCTTTAAGAATTTTTCCGTTAACTTCCAGGGTGTCCATCTTTCTATAAAAGAAATGGTGACCAGGACTCTCAAACAACAAGCAAGTACTATCATCCAATTTCGATACTGCAGTGTACAAAATGTCATTATCCGGCTGAATAGGGTATCCGACAACCTTCAGTACATTTACGTAAAGTCTGCTACACTTACTTACATCATAAACATTTATCTCTTCGATAAACTCTCTTTCTCGAATAATGTATACCAGTGTATCACCAGCACTCCCTCTAAATCTTAGTGTATCATTTATAACATAAGGAAGCCAATCCTGCTCTTCCTTACTTATATCAGTGCAGGAAATCGCTCACAACAACATCTGGTCATGGTGGTCAATATGAACAAAAGGTAAAGCGATAATTTTAATGGTTTCATAGTTTAAAAATCAAGTCTAAAGTTATTGTAAAAAATAAAATACGAAGCATGTGCATTTAACGACATTTTCATTATATAACTATTTGCAAAAATAACTTTATAACTAAACTAAGTCATTCCAAAATGACTTACTATCCATATAATATTTGGCTAAGATTATTCATTAAATTAAATTCCTCGACTTCAACTCCAGATATTTATTAATTGTATTTACAGTCAGTGCTTCAGGACTTGTATAAATTGTATAGATACCATACTTCTGGAACTCAATAGTGATCTGCCTTTTCTCATACAAAAACTTCTCAGCAATTGTCTTTGTATAGATCTCTTCAAGAGATGCCGAATTTGTTGCATTAACAACCTTACTTAATTCTGTATTCTCAAAAAATATTACTACCACAAGATGTCTGGATGAAAGCTTCTTCAAATATGAAAGCTGCCTCCTTGCAGAAGTAATGCCTTCAAAATTTGTATAAATCATCAAAAGACTTCTCCTTGATATCTTTCTGCTGAGATAGACATAAAGCGATGCAAAGTCATGTTCCGGGTAGGCTGTCTTTTCTTTATACAGTGTCTCTGATATTGTATTTAACTGAGTGGACACCCTGTCCGCTTTAACAAAAGCTGTTACTTTATTAGAAAAGATGGCCAGGCCAGCCTTGTCATCCTTCTTCATTGCAATATTAGACATTACAAGACTGCTATTGATAGAATAGTCAAGCAGTGTCATTCCGTTGAAAGGCATCTTCATTGTCCTTCCTTTGTCAATGATACTGTATATATCCTGTGCCTTTTCGTCTTGATACTGATTAACCATAAGATGCCCTTTTCTTGCTGTAGCCCTCCAATTAATGCTTCTGATATCATCTCCGAGACTATAGTCCCTTATCTGTTCAAACTCAAGATTGTGCCCTAGTTTCCTGAGCTTTTTTATTCCCTGATCTCTGAGTTTATCTGTAAAGGCGAGCAATTCATATTTGTGCATCTGAAGAAAAGAAGGATAAACCTTTACATTAAGCGCACCATCGAACATATACTTTCTTTTGATCAGTCTGAAAGGAGACTGAGCATAAATGTTTAAAGATCCGAAATTATACTCTCCTCTTTTTACAGGCCTTAAAGAATAGCTAATTTCCTTATCATGTCCTGACTTTAGAGTTTCATGAATTTCAAAATCTCTTTTCTGAAACTGAAAAGGAATTTCATCAATGATTGTTGTTTTTATTGTAAAAGGATATTTGTTCTTTATTTTTATTACTATCTGATTTTCGTCTCCATTTGAAAATCTTTCTGAACATATTCTTCCAGCCTCTATCCCTGCTTTCATCCTGTATAAGATTGCTATGTCAATACTCAGAATTATCAGCAAACAAACTAATGTGAACGATGCCGGCAGCAATAGAAATGGAAAGAAGAATGCCAGTATATAGAATACTACATTGCTTCCAATGAGGAAAAAAAATAATAAATTAAAATAAAGAGACTTCAATAATTTCATCTATCTAGGTACTTCAATCTTTTTTATAATTTGTTTCAGTACATCACTGACTGTAACACCTTCCATCTCTTTTTCAGCAGTAACAACTACCCTGTGCTCAAGCACTGGAGAGGTTACTTCCTGAATATCTTCCGGTGTTACAAAATCCCTGCCTCTGATCGCCGCTATAGCTTTAGATGCTCTTAATATTGCAACAGATGCTCTTGGAGATGCTCCTAAATATAGCGATGCATTGTTTCTTGTTTCCTGTATAATCGAAGTAATATAGCGGATAAGATGGTCTTCAACGTGTACTTTATGAACAGCTTCTCTTATCTCCTTTATTTCCAATTTGGATAAAACAGCTGTAACCTTTGACAAGTCTGATCTGCTGCCATTTTGGTGGGCATCTTTTAGTATTAAGAATTCTTCATCAGCCTGAGGGTATCTGACGACGATCTTAAACAGGAAACGGTCCAGTTGTGCTTCGGGAAGCTTATATGTACCTTCCTGGTCTATGGGATTCTGTGTTGCAAGAATCATAAATGGAGGATCCATCAGATATGTATTGCCATCTACAGTGATTTGCCTTTCTTCCATCACCTCAAATAATGCTGCCTGAGTTTTTGCAGGAGCTCTGTTGATTTCATCAATCAATACTATATTGGAAAATATAGGTCCTTTCTTAAAATCAAATTCTGTAGTTTTCTGATTAAATACAGAAACACCTGTTACATCTGAAGGCATTAAATCAGGAGTGAATTGTATCCTGCTGAAGTCCGCTGATATTGTTCTTGCAAGGACTTTTGAAGTTAGAGTTTTTGCCACACCAGGGACTCCTTCTATCAAGACATGTCCATCAGCGAGGATAGATGCCAAAAGAAGCTCAACCATTGTTTCCTGACCTACTATCACTTTCCTTACTTCATCCTTTATCTTTGCAATTGAACTGGCAACTACGCTAAGATCTATTTTATTCTCAAACATTTCGTTTTGCATATTATCTGCAATTTTTTAAAAAGTCTTCTATCAGGTTATTTAATTTTATCAGATCTTCTCCACTCAGAGAAGATTTACTTTTTATTGTATCAATATAATTCAGCAAATGATTAACCTTTACTTCTTCCATACCGGATTTTGCGATCAGCCTTTTTTTAAAATCTGGATCAGATACTTGTATGTAATAGTGATTTTTGATGTGATCAAAGAAATAAACAATCTTCTTACTAGCAATATTCTTATGGTTACCTTTTGAAAAATAGAGATTACTGATTGTTCTAATAAACTCAAGTGAATTATTTGTTACAGGTTCAATAATAGGAATGATCCGCTGTTTTCTCTTTCCTTCAAACATTATAAAGAGAACAGCAGCAAGCGTGGTCAGATAAAGGCTATAACGCAGAGCATTATTCCCAAGAACAAACCTTAAAGGATTAGTTGACACCACTACTTCACCATGATAATAAATGTCCCATAAGATAGTTTTGTCTGGCTGAAAGAAATTAAAGCTCTTTTCAATAAATGACTTTCCTGAAGGGCGAGTGAAATAATAGTTGGTATAAGCAAGCGGAAATGAAGAAAGGAAAAGCCTCCCATTTCCAATACGCTTATATATTATAACCGGATCCCCTTTAGAAGTAGCGGCCAACACTCTGTTTTCAGGATATTTATTTAAACTGTCAAATACTGAGGAAAGATGATTGTTTTCAAATTTGTATGTGTTTGGCTTCTCAGAGTATGGAGCTACAAAAGCAACTTCAATAGTATCAGGAGCTTTTTTGAATAATGAATCACTGCTTATATGAAGATCTCTGAAAAGTTTTGAACCAGCATAAAAACCTAAGGAATCTTCTACCTCATTTGAAAAATAGGATGCTGCAATAAATACATCATTACCTTTGTTTAGAATATCCTTTAGTGCAACAATATCCTCCGTTGAAGGATTAAACTGATCGCCTATAATAATATAATTAAAGGTTGAATCAGCAAATTCCTTTTCTGTTTCATAGATAGTCTTTCTGGAGGTAGTAATCTTTGAATTTTTAAAATACCCTGGTAATAATTTAAACAAACCATAAGACCCAAAAGGACTTTTCTTTTCCACAGAATAATTATGAGACCAGTCAATAGGTTCAGGCTGGTTGTATTCCACAATGACCAGCAGAATAAACAATGACAGTAGACCTAATCCATACTTCACCTCTTTCTTCTTCATCTTACCAGCCTCCTGTCAAAGTTTCTGAAGCCTTCACTCAGTTTTTCAAATAACTGCTTATCGGGAATATATTCTCCATACCAGATTCTTTCAAAAAAACCTGCATTTTCATTAAACGCTTCAGCATACTCCCTTTTCTTCAGTTCTCTGGAATAATCTCTGTTTGTTTTATCAGGTGCCCATTGAATCAACTGTAGATTATTCAGATTACTCAGGTTTGAAAGAAACAAATATCTGACTGCTAATCTGTAATCTTCATCTTTAATGGCCCTTTCTATAGCTTCATCAAGATCAGATTCTTTAATATCCTCTTCAGTAAATATAGGATTTTGTTTAACCGAATCTTTACTGTTATAGAACAGCCATCCCTTTTCTGCCTTCATCACCTTTATCAGAAACCATAGGAAAATAGCAATAGCTACAGCATAGATGACATATTCTATCCATTTAGTATTTACCATTTTAAAATCCCAGTCAAATAAGGTTTTGAGAAAAGAGCCAATGATTTTTCCCAACCAATCATAAAAAGCATCTTCCTGAGGATGGTAGTTATATTCAGACTCTGATATCAGTTCATTCCAGTCCTGTGTATCAAAGTGCCTGTGATTAAGCTGTAAGGCAATGGTATCCGTTTGACCAAAGCAATCAGAGCAGATGAGCACAGGCAAAAAGAAAACAAATAAAACTGATAAAATATGAATCTTAATATTCTTCGGCATTTCTGGATTCTGCTGATACGGTTCCAAAAGAATCGATTCTTTCCAATAAGCCTGAGGCATCTTTTTCTTCTACTAAACTGAAATAATGAAAATTAATACCGATCAGAAGAATTGAGGATACTACATAAGACCCAACCATAAAGAGTACAGAAAAAACTGTTGTCACAATTTGAAAGACTGCGGGGGCTTGTTCAGCGCCATCGTTTGAAAAGGCCTTTCCAATTCCCAGGGTAACATACATTGGCAAAGAAAACACCATAGAGATTCCTATGCAGATAAATGACATGGCTAAAACTATTCCGAAAGTTCTCCACCATCTTCCCGATATCAAGCTAAACGCCCGACCAACTCCTGACCAGAAACCTTTTTGTTCGAACACACAAACACTCATCAGTATGGAAAGAGTTACCGCTACATAGAAAAAAGGGGCCATAGTTAAAAGGCTTGAGAGGAATCCTAAAATAACTGCCATGATACCACCTCCAATGAAAAACCCCATAAGGCCTCCCAGCAAGGCTACCAGAAAAAACAGTCCGCTGATTATACTAAAGGTTAAAGCGATTAGAAAAACAGACCCTAGGAATACCTTAAATGCCAGAAATAATCGCTTTTTTACCCCTTTCCAGATCTCCCCTAAAGAGACATCTCCATCATTTATGTAAATATGTATATATGTATAAATCGTAACAAAAAACACCATAGAGCCCGCGATTAACAATAAATACATCAAGATAAATTGTATACTCATTCTACGTATAAGGATATCAGGAGTACTTTCAATTGTTGGGGTCTTGATTATAAATAAAAAATAAAGCCCAAAAGCAATTCCACCCAGAAGGATAAATGGACCAGAAATAAAGAAGATTGCCCTTAGTAAGGGTTTTATGTTCTCCCTCAGAAATAGAAAAGTATCGTTAACAATATTACCTATATCTCTTTTTTGACGAAAATTAATTTTTTGTTGCATGTTTAAATTGATTGTTTATGATTATAGGATAAAAAATAAAATAATAAATGATAAACGCAGCTGAAGCAAGAATAATAAAAAGTTTTATGAGATCATGCATTTCTGTATGTCTTGTAACAAAGCCTTCTAAAAAACCCGCGATAATAAATAAAGGAATTAGCCCTATACTGATCTTTGCACCTTCTCTTGCACCTCTTAGTAATGATTCTCCTCTTGAATAAGTGCCAGGAAACAAAAGTGAATTACCAAGCACCAACCCTGCTCCTCCTGCAATTACTATAGAAGAAATTTCTATTGTCCCATGAATCCAGATGGATAGTACGGAATGGAGTAATAAATCATACTTGTAAAAAAATGTCTGAAAAGACCCAAGCATAATCCCATTAGTAAACAAGAAGTAAACAGTTCCTAAGGCATATGCGACACCGGCTGCGAAAGTCATCAATGCTACCTTTATATTATTAAAAGTAATAAAAAGAAACATGCTGGTTTCACCTTCCCCTTTATAGACAGCCATGGGATCTCCCCTTTCTATATTGCTTATGGTCATATTGACGTAACTATCCCCTAGAATAATTCTTACAAATGAGTCATCATAATAAGCTGATATCACACCAATCGCAATAGAGATTGAAAAGATAACAAGAGAAGCAAGAAGGGCATTTCTGTTTTTATAGATAGTTAAAGGAAGCTCAGTCTTCCAGAATGTGAAGAACCTTCCACTTCTTTCTTTTTTATTCTTATAAATATTTCCATGAACTCTTAGCGTGAGATCGTTAAGGTAAATAGTTATCTTACTTGAAGGATAATTGGTTTGTGCATAAGAAAGGTCGTCAGTAAGTTCTATAAATAATTCTGATAACTTGTCAGGATCGCCTGTAAATCTTTCTCCCAGAAGGTTTTCAAAACTTTTCCACTTCTCCGAATTTTGCTTTATAAAAGCCGCTTCCCTCATAAAAAATAAGTATATTTCATAAAATTTATAAATTTTCTGCTGAGATGCAAACGATTAGGATTCAAACCCCGCAAAATGTAGTTATAGAATACGAAATTGCATCCATTTGGGATAGAATTGTCGCAAATTTCCGGGATTATCTTATCATCTTTTCATACATTATCCTTTTAGTTTCAATTGTAGCATATTATGATATTAATAATCCTATGCTATTTATTTTTTTTGCTGTTCCTCCCTTTTTATATCAGCTACTGTTTGAATCATTTATGAATGGTCAGTCACCGGGGATGAAAAGCAGAGGTTTAAAAGTCATTAGAATTGATGGCAAAGAATGTAATTTTTTGGATTACTTTTTAAGATGGGTACTCAGACCTATTGATGTAATTATGTTTTATGGAGGCATTGCAATGGTTACAATTGCCATGACTAAAAAAGGACAGAGGCTTGGGGATCTTCTAGCAGGAACAACTATAATTAAACTGAAAAAACAAAACAATCTTGATAACACTCTTTTTGTGAATTCTGAAAATAATTATGTACCTGTATTTTCAGGTGTTGACAAGCTGAATGACCGTGATATGGAAATTATCAAAGAGGCTATTAAAGTTTATGAGACAACCGGAAACATGATACCTGCCGGGGAGCTTTCGAAGAAGATAAAAACAGCACTCAATATTCAAACACAAATGGACCCGATAGTGTTATTGAGAACTGTTCTTAAAGATTACTATAAAACTACCTCAGCTTTTTAGTCTTTATGAATTCATCTGATTACCCGACTTTTACAAGTTCGCAGCTTGCCTTGAGAAACGGAGTGGATAAAGAAGAGATCTGGTGCGCCTACAATGGCCTTATTTACGAATTGAATAAGTCAAGGCTTTGGAGAGGCGGTAAACATTATGAACATTGGGCAGGACAGGATTTAACAGAAGAAATGAAAGACGCTCCTCATAATGAGAATGTTTTTGATAAATTTAAAATTGTAGGTATATTGAAGCCCTGATAATTTGTATAAATTCCCATTAAATAAAAAAATAAACGATGATAGTAATTGCAGACAGCGGTTCAACCAAAACAAACTGGGTTATTGTCGAAAAAGACAATAGCAGGTCTACAGCAAAAACTGTTGGATTCAATCCGTATTATCAAAGCACTGATGATATTTATCAGACTTTGATAAATGACCTGATTCCACAGTTAGGTTCCAAAAAAATTGAAAAAATATTCTTCTACGGAGCAGGATGCGAAGCTTTGGAACAAAGAGAACAAGTTGCCGTTGCAATTCGTAAAGCATTTCCTCAAACGGAAGTAATGGTTGATCATGACCTTCTTGCTGCTGCAAAAGCTGCCCTCGGAGATACTCCTGGTATTGCCTGTATCTCAGGAACCGGCTCTAACACTTGCCTTTATGATGGAAAAGATGTTGTTAAAAACATACACAGCCTAGGTCTTTTTCTTGGTGATGAAGGTAGTGGCGGATACCTGGGCAGAATGGTTGTCAGAGAATATATCAGAGAAGCAATGCCTGCTCATATCACAAAGAAGTTTGAAGAATTTACCCCAGACAGGCAGGCAGACATTTTGGACAAAGTTTATACAAAACCTTTTCCTAATAGATATCTGGCTTCCTTCGCTAGATTTGTTGCCGAAAATCAAAAAGATCCATACTTATTTAACCTGGCCTACCAAAACTTTGAGTTGATGTTTGACAGATCAATTTTAAGATATGAAGGAGCTAAAACCCTTCCTGTTAATTTCGTGGGTTCTATTGCTCACTATCTGAGCGATGTACTATATAAAGTAGCAGCAGATAAAGGCGTAAAAATTGGAAATATAGTAGGTGACCCAATGGAATCTCTTACAGACTATCATTACAAAAAAGAATACGTGCATGCGCATCACTGAGACATCCTCAAGGTTTAACGACCTTGAAAAAATGTCTGTTGGTGAACTTCTTAGAAACATAAATAAAGAAGATATAACTGTTCCGATTGCCGTTGAAAAGGCAATCCCTCAAATTGAAAAGCTTGTCTCTGCAATCGTTGAAAAAATGAAAGCCGGAGGCAGGCTTTTTTACATAGGAGCAGGCACCAGCGGAAGACTTGGTGTTTTGGATGCATCAGAGTGCCCTCCATCTTTCGGAGTTCCGGAAGACTGGGTAACAGGACTTATTGCAGGGGGGGATATTGCTTTGCGGAAAGCAGTAGAGTTTGCCGAAGACGACGAACAACAGGCATGGATTGACCTGCAGACTTATAATGTTACTTCTGAAGATGTAGTAATAGGAATAGCTGCATCCGGAACCACACCTTATGTTGTGGGAGGCGTTAAAACTGCACGCGACAATAATATGATAACAGGATGCATTACGTGCAATCCTGATTCACCGCTTGCAAAACAAGTCCATTTTCCTGTAGAAGTAATTACAGGCCCTGAATTTGTTACCGGAAGCACCAGAATGAAAGCGGGAACCGCGCAAAAACTTGTTCTTAACATGATCAGCACATCAGTAATGATCCAGCTCGGAAGAGTTAAAGGAAACAAAATGGTGGATATGCAGCTTAGTAATGAAAAACTCATCGAAAGAGGAATTAAAATGATCGCTGATGAGTTAAAGATTGAAACAGAAAAAGCTGCACGCCTACTGAAAGAGCAGGGAAGCGTGAGAAAAGCGATAGACTGGTACAGGAAACATGCATGAGATAGAACCATTTTATAACTGGGAAAACTACTACAACCCTGCAGATGACGAGCGATCTCCTTTCCACGGAGTAGAATACAATATGCAAGGATATACCAATAACATCTATGGATACTTTATTCATCCGTTATGGGATTACATAGGTTCAGACACACTTTATATAAAAATCCTTTTTATTAGTTATGAAAAGGGTATTGCAATCCTTGAAATGTTCGGAGAATGGAACGATACTCTGCACAATGACATCATGCATTTTAAACGCAATGTTATTGATCATCTGCTAGGGGAAGGAATAACTCAGTTTATTCTTTTAGGAGAAAATATACTTAATTTTCATGGTTCAGATGATTGCTACTATGAGGAATGGTTTGAGGATGTGGAAGATGGATGGATTGCAGCAGTAAACTTCAGAGATTTTGTTCTTGATGAATGGAAAAAATTCCAGCTTGACTACTATATCAACTTTGGAGGCACTCTGGAAATTATTAACTGGAGAACAATGCCACCACTTCAGTTTTATGAAACTGTAAAGAAAAATATCACACTAAGACTTTCGTAAAAGTCCATAAAAAAACCTGAGAAAATTCTCAGGTTTTTTTATGCATATCTTTTTCAACTAATTATTAAAAGAATTTAACTCTGTCATCTACGATATCAGAATTCTTTCTAATAGCCTCATCCACACTGTAATCAACTCTTCCGATTCTCTGATTGATCAGATCATTTTTATATTTAGCGTAATCAGCTATTTCAGGAGCAGGAGTTAAATTTACAAGCTCAAGATTGATTACACCATATTCACCTTTAAAAGGACCGGTTTTAGCGCCTTTCTTCAATCCGAATAATTTACCTACTGCAATAGGATCATATCCGATAGCAGCGATTGAGTTAGAAGATAAGGTAACATCTGGAGCAACACCTGAGGTAGCGCCTGAACCAAACTCTGCAGCAACTTTCTCGAAAGTACCAGATAGTTTAGAAAGTTTTTCAGAAATGAGTTTTGCTTTTTCTTCATTTCTAACTTTAGCAGTAAGCTCGTCTCTTACATCATTAATTGATGCAACACCTTCTTCTCTTTCTCCTGTTAAAATCGCAACAACATATTGATCATCCATAGAGAATACAGAAGAAACTTCTTCTACATCTGCATCATTGAAAGCCCATTTTACAATTGCTCTTGCATTTGAAAGATTGTTTACAAATCTATCAGATTTTCTGATGTTGTTAGCCGTGAATTTCTGTAATGAATCAGCTTTTACTTTTGCATTGAAATCTGCAGTATCCTTAATAGAATTAGCAAATTCGTCAGCCTTTCTGAAAGCTGCATCTTTAGTAGCTTCAGAAGCGATAATATCCTTTTCTACCAGTGCTACAAGATATTTTTTATTGTTTTTAGGAGCAGTAACCTTTATAATGTGATAACCGAATTCTGTTTCAGTTAATTTTGGAAGCAATCCCGCTGAAGGTGCTTGAAATACTGCATCATTAAAAGGCTTTACCATTTGTCCCTGGCTAAACCATCCAAGATCTCCGCCTCTTGAAGCTGTTCCGTCAGATCCATACATTCTCGCCATTTGAGCAAAGTCTGCACCGGATTTGATCTGGTTAAGCACCTCGTTTGCTTTTTTCTTTAAAGAATCTTTTTCTGCAGCAGATTTGTTTCTTGTATCAAAAAGAATATGGCTTGCCTTTGCATAAGATACAGAATCTGATTTTATATCATTAATTTTGTACAACTGCACTTTACCTGCAGAAACAAAAGGCCCATAAATACTGTCAATAACTACCTTGTTAGCAATGTTTTTCAACTCTTCAGGTAATTCTCCAAAAGTTTTGAATGAAGGAGGAACCGGATTGTCAGAATTTGCTTGTATAAACAAGGTATCATTCTGAGAAGACGCAAATTCCTTTTTAACTTCTGCAAGTTCCTCTTTAAAAGCTGCACTATCTTCTGCAGTTGGTTTAACGCTGAAAGTAACATAGTCAAATGATCTTCCTGCCTCAACCTTAAACTCATTCTTATGCTTGTTAAGGTAATCAGACAACATTTCGTCAGTGACTTTAACAAGGCTGTCGGCAACAGCATAAAAAGGAACGTACAGATATTTAGCTTCAGCTTTTGTATTCTGATTATTATAATCTCTCTTTGCTTCCTCAGAAGTCACATAAACTGATTTTCTGAATAGGTTTAGATATTTGGTTCTAAGTCTTTCCTCTTTTATACCTCTCTCAATGCTAAACCAAAGCTGCTGATCACGAGGATCTCTTTCGTTAAATTTTTTAAAGAACTCTTTCAGGAAAGCTCTATCGAACTGCTGAGTCTGAGGGTTGGAAAATAACTGGATTACTGTAGGGTGAATATTTTCACCTTGCACCATGTCATATAACTCGTCATTTGTTACTGCAAGACCAAGTTTTTCAAACTGCTTTGCATAAGCAATATCAAATATTTTTGCATTCCATGCCTGTTCAATAATAGAAGGCCTTTCACTCTCACCAACATTTCTTCCTGTTCTCAGAACATAGTCAGCTTCAGTTTCATCTACCTTTTTTTGGAAATCTTCAGCGGAAATACTTTTTCCGGCGATTTCTCCTACATTTCTGGATCTGTTACGTAAAAAGGAATTTGGTCCGAAAACCTCTCCTCCCACCAAGAAAAGAACCAGACCGACGGCCACGATTCCTACAACAACCCCGGAATGCTGATTAATTTTGTTAAAAATTGCCATTGCTTAATTATAATTTCTTTTAAAGAACCGCAAAAATACTATTATTAATTTTCAAAATCAAAATCAATAAACCTCTGAAATAAAATTATTTATTTCTTAACCCTAACTTTCTTTGTAGGCTCTGACTTAACATTATTGTCTTGCTTTTCAGGACTTTTTCCCTTTGCCCACTGAAAAACCATCAGCATCATGAAACATAACATGAAAAGCCAGTAGCTTTCTTTGAACCCCACTGTCATAGTCTGATGAATGCCAGTAAGCAGGAACACAACTCCTAAAGAAAATATTATGGTACCCAGAAGTTTCATAATCAATTTATTCGGTAACGTCAATAACTCCTGTAGGATGAAGAATTTTATAAGATGTAAAATTCTGGTTTGTTTTAAGTCCCTTTCCCATAAGAATCTCAGTAGGCGTCTGGATTCTCACAAAAGTGTTTGTATCACAATAAACCTCATCTTTTCCGGGATCCCAGAAAAGTTCCTCACTATTCATTTTCTTCTGCTGTTCTATACTTTTAATTTCGACATCTCCTTTAACATTATAGAGATTCTTTTCTTTTTCCAAGCGGCCAGAATTTCCTCTTAATGTGGAGGTTTTAACTCCGTTTTTATCAAAAAACTCAATATACACTCCATTGGGGAATTCGCGATCTCCGTTTTTTAATTCTATTTCTTTAGGAGCTTTTAATTTAACTCTTACAACAGAGGAATCTGAATATATAGTTTCTATATCATTCACTTCCATTACCGGACCATCATATGGCTTTAGCTGCTCATAGGTTTTAACCTTCTGACAGGAAAAGAAAATTATTGTAACTGTTAAGAATAAAAGGATTTTTCTCATTTAATATTATTCAATTCTTCGACGCTCAAACCATTTGTCTATCGTTTGGAAACTTAGGTATACCTGGAAATACCTGTCACGAATAAGTCCATCATTTGTTGAACCTCTCTGTCCGGCAACCAAAGCAACATTCAGCCTCGACAATGGCTTGGACTTATATCTTGCATCTTTGCGGCCAACTGGCAGTGAACCGCCTAAAGAAACAGAAAAATCATTTAACTGAGTTCCATTAAAATAAAATGGCGTTCTTTGATAGGATAATCCAGCCCTTACAATAGGCATTTTCAGTACTTCCTGACCCTTTAGTTTGTATTCGCCACCAAGGGCAATCTTATATCCATTTTTAAAATTATCTGTTTCTGCATCGAAATTTTTGTATTTACTGAAGTTCAAATACGTCAAATCAACACCAATACTCCAATCAACAGGTTTGTCGATACTAAAACCAACTGTAAAAATAGATGGCAGTACCGCATGCATTTTAGTATTACTGATCACAGTAACAGCAGAGGTATCAACAAAATTTTTATCATTTTTTCTCTGTCGTGTCAACTCCCTTCTGGATGTTAAACCTGCAGAAAAATCATAGGTCGCACCAAGATTATAATAAATGTGCTCTTGCTCCTCTTTAGTAGATGGCTTCAGAATATTTCTGTATGCAACACCTGGCTTGAAATTAAATCCAGAATAAGAGGTTCTTTGGCGAATTCCGTATTGCTGATCCTGCACATCGACGTCAAGAGATGTTACCTGGGTAAAAAAATCCTCATTTGTTGAACCAAAAACATATGATGCTGTTAGACCAGCAGAGAAGTTCTTGGTTAAATCAACTCCATTAGCAAAGCTGGCATTATAAAGCCCTCCGGTTCCTATATTGGAAGTACTGGATACAATTCCACTGGTACCAAAAGCAACCTTGCTATAATAATCATAACTCATATTGCTATATGGACTTAGGCTAACACTTGATGTCCAGCGATTGGATACAGGAAAAGCAATATTCAGATACTGAAAATTTACAGATTTACTTTGTTGTTTAAGCGTCCCATCATTAATTGATCTGCCAACCCCATACAATGCTCCTTCAAACATGGTGTATTTGATTGTTGTATCCAGGTTTAACCTTCTGTTTGTTGTGAGTAAAGCAGGATTCAGAAAGTTAATGTACTCAAGGTTCGGCGATGCGACCCCAACACCTCCCATCCCTATATTCCTAATACTGCCCGAGGGGGAAAGGTCTCCTAAACCAAATCGCGAATAAGGTGAATTTTCCGTTAACTGAGCTGTTGCCTGAAAAGCTGTTAAAAACGTCAGAAGTGCTAGTAAAATTCTATAAAAATCTCTCATTATATTCTAAAATGCTATTTAGCCCAATTAAAACCAAATCGGGAACTACAAAGATGGTTTCTTTTAATCTTCTTTCAAAAAATCTTGCATCACCACCACACATTATTACATTCAATTCCTGATCATTTTTTTTAAACTCCCCGATCATGCCCAGAATTTCTGCTGTGGCTCCATTTAAAACCCCGCTCAAAATAGACCCTTTTGAACTTTTCCCAATAAAAGATATATCTTCTTCTTTCTCTACCAAAGGTAAGCCTGCTGTAAACGCGTTTAATGCTTTAAATCGTATAGAAATCCCGGGAGAAATTGCGCCACCGTAATAATTTTTTTCTTTATCAATAAAATCATAGGTGATACAAGTACCTGCGTCTATGACCAGACTGGATTTACCTGGATAAAGGTAGTACGCTCCTGCAACTCCGGCAATTCTATCTGGACCAAGCGTTTGGGGAGTTTCATAATTGTTCTTAAAGGGGAGTTGAAGCCCCGAACTCAGCAAAAGAGGATTGACTTTAAATAAAATTTTTTCTTTAATGATGTCCTGATCTTTCCTTACACTGCTAATTATTGACCTTTTTATATCAAATCCGGTAATTATTCTTGCCAGTTGATTATAATCATTAGTAGTAAAAACTTTTTCAAGAGTACCATTTTTAAATAATCCGAGTTTTATTGATGTATTGCCGGAATCTATGACCAGGTTCATAAATTCAAAAATAATAATAAAATTTGCGAAGCTGTTTCATTTTATCCTATTTGTTTGAAGATTGAATCATGAAAAATACTTATATAGTTGCAGGACTAATGTCGGGAACATCTCTTGATGGACTGGATATAGCAATTTGTAAATTTGAGCTGAAAGAGCTTAAATGGAGCTATGAAATTCTGGAAGCTGCCACTGTCGAATATGATGAAGCCCGCAGAAATAGTTTAAAAAATGTGATGAAGGGTTCTGCAGAAAGTCTTGCCAGTCTGGATTTTGACTTTGGTTATTTTCAAGGTAGCGCAGTAAAAAACTTCCTTAATAAATTAAATATTCCTGTTGATTTTATCTCCGCTCACGGTCATACAATTTTTCACCAGCCGGAAAACAGATTTACTACTCAAATAGGAAATGGTGCGGCAGTTGCTGCTGTAAGCGGTCTTCCGGTAGTCTGCGATTTCAGATCCCTGGACGTAGCGCTCAGAGGACAGGGAGCACCTTTGGTTCCTATCGGAGATAAATTATTATTTAAGGAGTTTGACTTTTGTCTGAATCTTGGTGGTATTGCAAATATCTCCTACGATGACAATACGGGGAAAAGAATTGCATTTGATGTTTGCCCTGCAAATATGGTTTTAAATTATCTTGCCGGACAAAAGGGACATTTATTTGATAAAGGCGGAGCGTTAGCTAAGATGGGTTCGCTCAACAAAAACCTTCTGGAAACACTTTCAAAAATTGAATACTATTCTAAATCGATTCCAAAATCTCTTGGGAAAGAACACGTTGACGACCTTTTCATTCCTTTGATCGAAAACACAAAAGACAGCATTGAAAACTTATTGAATACTTTTTGCCATCATATTGCAGAAAAAGTAACAGATATTATCAAAAAGAATAAAATTTCAGATCGCACTAAAGTTTTGATTACTGGAGGAGGAGCATTTAATAAATTCCTTGTAGAGCTTTTTCAGGAAAAGTCTGGTGTTGGAATTGAATTCATTGTTCCTGAACCTAAAATAGTTTCATTTAAAGAAGCATTAATATTTGCCTTTTTAGGAACATTAAGGTGGAGAAATGAAATAAATAGCTTGAGCTCAGTAACAGGCTCCATGAAGGATAATTGCGGAGGGGCCATCTATCTGGCCCCCTAATTATATAAATTAACGTCTTCTGATTCTGATTTTTGCTTTATTCTCCTCTCCGTGAAGAAGACGAACTATATTTTTTTGATGTGTGATGACAACCAGAGCAAATAATGCAAAAGCAAAAAGCACTACAATTGGCTGATTCGGGCTAAATCTTGGAAGACAAAGCAAAATAGGAAATGCCAATGCAGAGGTCATTGAGCCAAGGGACACATATTTGAATATCAGAAATACAACCAGAAATACTAAAATGCAAAGAAGGGCGGCTTCAGATTGGATAGATAATATCATTCCCAAAAGAGACGCTACACCCTTTCCTCCTTTAAATCTTTCATAAACAGGAAAAATATGTCCTGCCACAGCTGCCAATCCGAAAAATAACTTGTATAGAACAAGATCCTGATGATCAATCAAATTAAAATATGCAAGAAAGAAAGCACTGTTCGTTGCAGTCCACCCCTTTAAAATATCTACCAGCATCACTATAATGCCGGCTCTTTTTCCCATAACTCTGAATGTATTGGTTGCACCTGCGTTTCCACTTCCGAAATCCCTCACATCCAGACCAAAAAAGGCTTTACCATACCAAATAGCGGTAGGTAAGGACCCTATCAGGTAGGCAAAAATAATTCCGATTGTTATAAATAATATGCTCATATTTCTTACTTACGTGTAACCTTAGCAAAATGTTAATTTTTGAAAAATACCAAATTTGATTAATAAAACAAAAGAGATTAAAAATCTGATTGATTTTTAATCTCTTGCGCGAACCAAAATCTTCAAACAAAAGTTCCAGAAATGTTAATTTCCGAACAAGTTTTTCATTTTTTGCTGATCCTGTTGCTGTTTTTTCCTGTCTTCTATTGAAGGATCAGGCTTATCACCTCCAGCAGGCTGCTCCCTTCCCTGATCCAAATTTTGATCTGGCAGCTTGTATTTATCATAATTTCTGGTGTCTTCTTTTCCTTTTTTGGCTGGCTTAGATGACTTCTTTGCCGGAGTTTCTTCTATTAGTTCCTCTCCGACACTTGGAATTTCATCGCCCGGAGCATCCTCCTGAATCTCCCCAGGAGCGTCGTCCTCCTGTTCATATTCCTGACTTTCAGGTATAGATTCGTTCAAGTCTTCCTGAATTCCAAGATACCTTTCTTTAAACATTGTTACAAATCTTGTTTTTTCACCATTTTCCGCTTTGACATAATAAAATTTGGAACGATCTGGCAGCTCGCCTTTTGATTTTCCAGCCAATATCGAATTTACCTCATCATTGGAAGATGTCACAGCAAATCTATTGTCATCATAGGTTATATAATACCAGGAGTGTGGACCTGCTTCCAGATAGATGTTTATCACATCTCCTTTCGGCGTCTTCTTAATTTCAATATGTCCTGGCATTGCTTTATTTATATCATCCTTTAAAATATTAGACACATAAATAGTACCTACACTGTAGAAGGCTTTGTATTCTGCTGACCATTTCAGATTTACATCCGAGAAAACTACATTTTTTCCAAAATCACTGTCAATCATTGGTAATGGGGCATAACCAAGAGATTTTTGACTCTTAAACTTTTCCGCACCAGCATTTCCTATAAGTTCTGCCAGCTTATAAACTAAAACAGTATCTCTGGCAAATATTTTTTCTGAAGTTTCAGATGTATCCAATGGGAAAGCTGAAGCCATTGTCTTCATATTTTTGCCAACTGCAGCCAGTACTGAAGAAGTTACTTTGAAGTTGAATGACAAAATAGTATTGAATTCATACTTAAAATTTGTAAGATCTGATTTCCCAAAACCAGCAGCGTCAAGGGTAATATTCTTATTTTCTTTAAGAAGATTAAATTTTCCTGAATATTCTGCGGTTGAATTTGCATCATCATATGAGAAAATGCTACCCTGTTTAGTTTTTCCTGCAAGTCTATCCGGAACACCAACCCTGAACAATCCTTTTTGCGCAATATACTCCAGAACTCCTTTTGTACTGAAGATATCATGATCCAGTTGATTTCTCTTTTGAGAGATAAATGTCGTATACATTTCATTGGATCTTGTATCAAAGTACATACCTGTTGTTAACGGTGTTCCATTACCTGCGACAGCATTGTCTACGTTGATTACTACGTCAGCTTTGGATCCGTCATTATTATACTTAAGCCACTGTGAATAGCTTAATGCTCCCTTAAGATCCAGCTTCAGGAACCCGTCAAAAGCAAGGAATTTCTTTTCAGCAAACAGAGTAACTTTACCTTTATAAAGGATTTTCGGTGCCACTTCCAGGCTATCTTCTTCTCTTATAGCCCCCATTGCTACTGTATGAGCCCCTTCCTTCTTCTTCTCAGATTCTACAAGTCTGAAATCCTGGAATTTGAAAGAAAGGGTATCTGCTCCAAGGTTAACATATTGATAAGTCGCCTCCCCTGCAAATTTCTTTCTACCTTCGATATCAATAATACCATCATATAATTGGTGATATTTGGTTACGGAATCAAGCACTATTTTCGCGTTTTTCAATGTACGCATAACAGCATTCTCTTCCACTATTACTTTGCTGCTGTCAGGATATACCAATCCATCTGCTACTTTAATATAAGGTATACCAAATACGTTCAGCGTTAGCTTTTCCATGTCATAAACCGCGTCGGTTGCATTAAAGACCAAGCTATCCTGATCCCGTCTGGTAGAGTAGAAATATGATTTATTAATATTTCCTCCTTCAGGCATTTTCATGAAAATCTTTTTCTTTTTCAGATCCCAGGTTCCTTCATCCAGAGAAGTCTTATACTGAGCATATGGGAACTCATTACTTGCAAAGCCTTGCTGCTCAGGACTAAATTGAGCAATACTTTGATCAAGATCAAAATTCAGTTTTACTTGTTCGCATTTCAGTGCAGGCTTATCAGGGTTATCAGATTTAACTTTAAAAAGCGTTTCTCTTGCTGCAAATTTGGTTTGCTCAAAGTGAAATTTGGGAGATTCAGATTCAGACCCCCTGGTGATAAGCACCCCTTTTCCAAACATACCATTCTTAGTCAGGATTGCCGTTCCATGCATATCACCTGTATTTTTATAAAATTTGATAGGCTCTTTTGCATTAGAAATGAACATACTATCTGCCTTCGGCAACCATTTCAATCTGTAATCATTGACAACCATGTCAGGATAATTAACTTCCTGAGATGCAGCTTGTGCACAGGTTCCTTCTTTATTGACAACAGATGTTCCTTCCGTAAGAACAGAGTCTTTAAAAAAGGCAAAATCCTTGGATTTGAGTGTGGCATTTAAATATGTAATATCTCCATCTCCTCTAATTCCTTTATTATCCAGAGATATTCTGTTGAAATATGTTCCGGTTCCTGTATAAAGCTGATAACCATTTTTTGGCACATCATGAATAAAACCAAGAGAATAATCTGGCATCACAATGAGTTTCTCCTTAAACTCGGGGAAAATTCCACCAGTTTCAAAACTACCGTCAAATCCTATAGCTTGGGGGTCATCACTGCTTAAGCTATCTATTTTAAATGGAGGAATTTTAAACTTAATAGTGGTATCATAAGCTCCATTTGCAATTGTTGGTTTGTCAAAAAATACTGTTGCACCGGATGTAGCATCGAATATTGGGTAAGCAGGAATTCTTTTTCTTCCTGATTTATTGTCCGGTTTATTTATATAAAGTGTTCCGGATGAATACCTCAATTCATTACCTAGTACTCTTGCTTTCCCCTTTTCAGTTTTTTCTTTAGACTCCACAGCAAGTCTTATCTGATCAATAGTTTTTAAGTGTACAAGAAAACTGTCATAAACAAAGTTGAAGTCATTACCAATAAACTGAAAGTTCTGAGTGTTGATTTTTCCGTGGAAAGAAAAGTCGCGGTTTTTCAAAATCTTAAGCTCTCTTTTGTCAGGGACAAAGTTTACGTTAAGCGAATCACTTATATAAATTTTATCAACCCCCCTTACAACAAGCTCATTGGTATTCAGATCAAGAGTTGCATTAGCGCCGCCGGGACTGATCGAAACGAAGGTGATATTGTCATAATCTTTCTTATCTCTGCGAGAAAGGACGTAGTGTCTGGCTTTCCTTCTAAGTTTAATTTCTCCAGATTTTGGACTAAAATCAATGAAGCCAGTTTTCATTAATTGAACCATGGCTCCCCGCACCGTCAATGGCTCCAATTTATAAGCCTTTGCAACATCATCAGCGAACATAACATCTGATTTTGTTTTATCAGCATGTGCCACAATCATTTGGAGTGGGTGAAATTTATACATTCCCTGCATTCCTGAATATTTGTCACCGCTAAAATATTCTTCGGATTCAAAAAGAGCGGCTATCTGATCTCTTCCATTAGTAATATTAAAATCTATCTGAGATCCTGCGAGATTCCATGAAAGTGCATCTGCTACTATTTCTATTTTGTGATAACTATCAAGAAATGGAGAATGTCTGTATCCATTAGGCTTGGTTATACGAACTGTAGCTTTATTTTTATTATACTTCAGACTTCCTCCTGGGTGGAAGATTGAATCTGTTTCTGTCTGGTAAAGAACTATGCTCGAAACATCGGAAGTGATGGTTGAGTCTGTCATCGCAAAACGTGGAGAGACGGACCTTATTTTGGTTTTTCCCTCATGGAGAATTTCAATCGACGCTGAACCCTCATCAATGGATGAACTGTACATTCTTCTTCCAGCAAGAGATAATCCGCCATGGTATCTTATATTGTCTCCAAGGCCTTTGATATCAATATTACTTCCATAGGATTTGAATCGTGGATATTGATTTTCTTCAATACTTTTGTGCTTTTTACTGTTAAATTCAAAGATCCCTTCTACTTTCGCATCTGTTTTTGCTGGATAAGTGAGTACTGCATTTTCGCAAACCAGCTTGGTAGATTTAACCGGGAAATTATAGTCTTTCAATTCTGCAGTTATTTCACCGGGATTTAAACCAGCCATAGTCCAGTCAAACGTACCGCCCTTACCAACAAAAAGATTATTTTTCAGCATAAGACTCCCGCTTGTACCTTTAAGGGATGTGCTGTCATATGCTGTCACAAAGGTAAAGTCCACATCTTTGAATTCTATAATCGCTCCGTCTATTGGAGGCTGAGGATTAGGCACATAACCAACTTCATAAATATTCTGGGCTTCAGGAGTTTGTTGATTTTCTTCAAGTGTTCCCCAATTGTTTTCCTGAGCTTCCGCATTATCCCAGTCGCTGAAGAATTCTTTTTTCTTCTTATCCATATCCTTCGCATTTCCCCATCCATCATCATTACTTTGATTCTGAGATTGATCCTGCTGTTCTTCTAAAGCTAATTGCTGGTCATATTGATCTATTATAGAAGCTTCTTCTTTTGCTTTCACCATTCTAAAATTATATGATCCACCTTTAAAATATAGTCTATTATAACCGGAGGAATAAATCATACCCTTCTCAACAACAAGTCTGATTGTAGGAAAAAAAGTGTTCAATTTTTGTCCATCATATTTTTCAACAGCATATTGTGTAATGGCTAGTAGAGTATCAAGATTGGAAGCTGAAAGATTGTTATTTTTGGATGCCGCCAGAGTCGCAAAGAAATCTGAAAAATTAGGATTAGTCTTTAGTTTCTTAGACTTCAACATTTTCTGGCAGGTTTCAATAATTTTCTTCTTCTGGTCGTCTGAAAATCCTGACCAGGCATTATTAAAGTTTGAGGCCACAAGCATTGCACCCTGATTGTTAGTGGTGTTGAGCATTGTACTAACGTCCACAACAAATTGTGCGGGTTCAGATGCAAGTTTATACTGCGCCCTGCAAATGAGAGGAACGGTAACAACTAAAAAAATAAGGTAAAATTTAAGCCTCATCATGGTAATTTCTATCAGGAATGTTGAAACATTAAACAAGCCCAGTTATTTTTCTGCAAGCTCGTTTCGAATTTTAAGCCCCTGTTAATTGCTTCGGATTTAATATCTTCAATGTCTTCTGTATAAAATCCGCTTAAAAGCAGGTATCCGGATTTATTTAATGCTAATGCATATAATTTGATTTCATCCAGTAATACATTTTTATTAATGTTGGCAAGGATAATATCGTATTTATATTTAGTTAGATTCAGTTCTGCCATTGTACCCTGCAAACATTTCATATTGTAAATGTTATTGATCTCAGCATTTTCAATCATATTGGAAAATGCCCATTCATCAATATCAGTTGCTGTAATTTCTTTAGCACCAAGCATTCCGGCAAATATGCCCAATACACCAGTTCCTGCTCCGGCATCAAGTATTGTTTTCCCCTGATGATCAAGGCCTAATTGAGCTTTAATCATCAAAGAAGTAGTTTCATGATGCCCTGTCCCAAATGCCATTTTGGGGTTGATCAGAATTTCATACGGAAAATTCTTATCAGGGTGGTGAAATGATGCTCTGATGAGTACCTGGTCATCAATTCTGACCGGGTCAAAGTTTTTCTCCCATTCTTCATTCCAGTTCTTTTTCTCGAGCTTAGATACAGTATAAAAAGGAGTATCTTGATATTTGGATAATACCTCTTTCAACTCTTCTTCCTGAAAAATATCATCTTGTACATATGCCTCGATTCCTTCTTCGGTTTCCTGAAAAGAATCAAAACCTAAAAAATCAAGTTCAGCTATCAGCATCTCTTTTATATCCTCTGTTGCCGGAATTATTATTTGAAGAAAGTCCAAAATAAACTATTTAAAATACTAAATATTTATATTACTTAAAAAGGCTGGACTTCTAATATTCGGACTTAAAATCCGTAAATACTACCAACCCAGCCTTTTACTATTTGTTTTAGAATGATTTAACTATATCAACAAAATCTCTTGCTTTCAAGCTTGCACCGCCTATCAATCCTCCGTCAACATCAGGACATGCGAAGAGTTCCTTGGCGTTGTCTGGCTTACAGCTTCCACCGTATAGAATTGTAGTGGCATCTGCTACTTTGGCTCCATATTTTGATTTGATATGGTCTCTGATGATAGCATGCATTTCCTGAGCCTGAGCAGTAGTAGCTGTAACACCGGTGCCTATTGCCCAGATTGGCTCATATGCAATAACTACTTTTAGGAAATCAGATTCAGAAAGGTGGAAAAGACTTTCAGTTAATTGGCTTTTAACAAAATCCAGGTGTATGCCTTTTTCTCTTTGGCTTAACGTCTCACCGCAGCAGAATATTGGCGTAAGACCATTCTGAAGCGATATATTTACTTTTTCTGCCAAAAACTGGTTTGACTCATTAAAATATTCTCTTCTTTCACTATGTCCTAAAATCACATATCCAGCTCCTACAGATTTCAACATTTCTACTGAAACTTCACCTGTAAAGGCTCCGGAAGCTTTTGAATGGCAGTTCTGAGCGCCAAGTGCTACTTTGCTTCCCTCCACTAACTTGCTCACAGCATGAAGCTCAATAAAAGGCGGACACAGAACGATACCAGCATCAGATTTTACCTCATCTTTAACCATATTTACAACTTCTGAAGCCAGCTTCAAACCTTCTTCAAAAGTTTTATTCATTTTCCAGTTTCCGGCAACTATTTTTTTTCTCATTATCCTTTAGATATTAAAATTGACACAAAGGACAAATTTAAAATAATTGGCAACTAATTTTTAATCTTTTTTTAGCTGAACAGGAAGTTTTAGAAAAATTCAGGAAAACTATTTTAAATCCACACTCTAACCCAAACAGAATCCTTTAATTTCTTCAGAGATAAAAAAAATAAAAGAAACATGGATAAATTCAAAAATAACCATGGAAAAAACTAACAAATAAAAAACAAACAAGTCGATACTTTTGCAAATCAACAATTGACAAAATGAGTCCGGCCTAACCTAATTATTTTATTCCAATACTTTAGGAGATTCAACTTCGATAGTATTCAGGTTAGTTTCATTGATTATGTAGAGGGGCCTGTTCCTTACATTATTCGCTATCCGACTAATGTATTCGCCGATTATTCCCATGCAAATCAATTGAATGCCTCCTATAAACATTACACTCAACATCAATGAAGTCCAGCCAGGAACGAAATCTTTTGATACAAACCTGGAATATAATGTATATAACATAATTATAAAGGCAATCCCAGAAACTATAAATCCAGCTATTGAAGCTACCTTTAAAGGGAAATTTGAAAATGAAGTAATTCCATCAAATGCAAATTTTAGCATTTTCCTATAAGTGTAACCGGTTTTTCCAGAATGTCTTTCATTCCTATCATATTCCACGAAAGTTTGGTTAAATCCAATCCAGGCAATCTGACCTCTAAGATACTTTTGTTGCTCCGGCATATTTTTTAATACATCCAAAACTTTTCTGCTCATAATCCTGAAATCGCCAGTATCAACAGGTATTTCGCAAGAGGTGATTTTCGCAAGCAATCGATAAAAAACATATGCTGTTAGTTTTTTAAGAACATTTTCACCTTTTCTTGTTTTCCTTTTTGCGTAGACAACTTCGAATCCCTGTTTTGCTTTTGCATATAAGTCTATTATTAGCTCAGGAGGATCTTGAAGATCAGCGTCAATAATTACGATAAAATTACCTGTACATTTATCCAGTCCGGCAGTTACCGCTATCTGATGACCAAAGTTTCTACTAAAATCAATATATTTTACACTTAAATCTGATTTGGCTAAAGAACAAATTATATTAATCGATTTGTCTTTGCTGCCATCGTTTACAAATACCAACTCATACTCCACATTTAAATTTTGGAGGACATCTGATACTCTTTTATAAAGAAGGAGTATATTTTTCTCCTCATTATATATTGGTATAATGACTGAAATTTCCGGCATATTATGAATATCTTAGTTTCAGTTTTATTTTTTTTAAGAATGACAATTCATTTCCAGTAATATTAGAATACAGCTGAAATTGTATAGAAATCAGTCCAACCAAAAATAAAAGTGAGATAAATGAAACATCAAATATAATTGTATTATAATTTTTCAAACTTAAGAATGTTAATACTTTTTCCATATTTAAAAAATATCCTGCAGAAAGAAGAAAATAGGTCAGATAGTTAGAAGATATCAAGGCATAGAATCCTATGAAAATAATCATTGCATGCGAATATCTTTCATGCATTTCAGTATTAAAATAGAAAAAGACCAAGGGTATAGCAGCGGCAGCCAGAAACACTATCTTGTAATATTCCATTGACTTTTCCTTCTTTTCGATTATAATATTCAATGTAGAAAGAAGCAGAGGTAACAGGGAAATAAATGAAAACAAAAAGAATAAAATCAACCCCCAGGTCTTATATTTTATTCCATAAAATAAAATTTCATCGCTAACTTCTCTCAAATTCCCATCCATAATTAAATACCAAAAATTGAAAGCATTCATTGAAACAACCGGATAATATCCCACAGAGCCAAAAGCTACTTTCAGAACCAAATCTGACTTATTCTCCAACAAGAATGGTAGGAGAATAACAATTTGAATAATTAATCCTCCTATTAATCCATTAATTAATGATCTCGGATTTTCAAAAACCGCGGGAAGCAGGACAATTACCACAATTGGGATAAATATAATTGCCTGTAATTTAGCATTTAGTGCTAAAACCAAGAAAATTATACTCCATAAGACTTTTTTATTTAATGCGAATAAAATTGAGGCTAACCCAAAAAAAGTAAAAATGGAATCTACCTGCCCCCAAATAATTGAATTATATAAAAACGCAATATTAAAGAGGACTAAAAATGATTTATAAGGTGAGATATTAAATTTAACCAAAAGATTAATCAGGAGATAAATTGTCAGAACATCAAATACCAGTGTAAATAATTTAAGGTAATTAATATTTCTTCCTATTTCTTCAACCGAACCATTATACCAACCATATATTTTTAAAACGTACATGTAAAGTGGTAAATAATTACACCCACTAATTTCGTACCCCTTAACAAAACCGTGTTCAAAAAAAGCATTGGACCAAACTGTCCAACAATACATATCTGAGGAAAAGTTTATCGTTGGAAGCGAAAAACTTAAAAAAATGAATATAAAAGGAAGGTAATACCATTTCAAATGGAGTAGCTCTTCTTTATTAATTTGCATAAAAATAGGTAAAAATATTAATGGTTAAAGTAAATTCCTTTATTATACTCCTCTGTAAACTTATTTATGATACGGTCTGTTTCCTCTTTGGAAGCCTCGCCATTCATTTGCATCAGATATCCTGCATCCCACATAATCTGAACCGTTAATGGAATCTTATTTGAAGCACTCTTCTTTCTCTGCCATTCCATTTGTTCCTCAGAATTCATTATATCCGACATCCGGCTAAAAAACGTTAATTCCTTATCTGTTAAGCGGAAATCAAAGTGTTTGTCATTTTTTAACAACTTCTTAAAGTTGGGATCAAGCTGTAACAAATTCCCTTTTTTACATTCATCCGTGAATTTATTAACTAATTGATCTATTTCTTCTTGCGAGGCCTGACCATTCATTTTCATCAGGTACCCAGCTTCCCAGATAATCTGAACTTGTAAAGGAATTTTATTGGTAACACACTTTTTTCTTTGCCATTGCATTTGTTCTTCTGAATTCATTATTTCTTTCATGAGCTTCAGCAGTATCAAATCCTTTTGACTCAGCTCGAAATCAAAAAGGCTTCCGATCGTAGCTATAACTTTAACATTGGGAGATTCAAAAAGCACCGTGGAACCATAAGTTTTCAAGAGTCCCTCATTAAGATTTTTAATCACGATTATCGTATCCATAGCATTTAAAGGCTCTCCAACATTCAAATACACATTAGCCTTATTTTCAAAATTAAGTTTTTTGAGATAAAAACTTAGTGTTGCATTATAGTTATTCGAGTATACAATAAATTTTCCCTTATTCTGCTTGGTAAAGTTTTGAAGGTCAGTTACCGCTTGTTTCACAGGAACAAATACATTATTAGTTTCTTCATTTCCCTTCTTTATGGTTTTCAATATATTGAAAACCGGGAATATAATTATCCCAAATATTATCGTATAAAACGCAACTTGCTTTATTTTCTCTTTACCTTCAATCGGCTCATCTGATATACACTTTTTGCTTAGAAATTTTAAAGCAAAGCTGATAGAAAGACCGAGACAAATTGAAATAAAGGGATAAGCCGGAGCAGAATACCATTGCAGTTTTGTTTGAGAAATGGAAATGATCAGCAGATAAAAACCCGACAAAAGAAGACTATAATAAATAATCTGCTTTACAATTTTCTCCTTTGATAAAAATATTGGTACAAAAATTAAAGGAAGGAAATATATCCAAAATTTTAACTGGACATTTTTCATTAAATCAAAATAGTAATTCCAAGGTTGATTATGATTTTCTATTGTCCCCAGAAATCTTCCACCCAACTCATTCATACTTACTGCATTAATATATCCCGGATTTTGCTTTTCTCTAAGAAAATAATACCCCAGTATAATTAATATTGTATAGCAAATTAGAGAGTAGAATTTGCCTTCTCTGAAAATCTTAAAATTCCGTGTCGCTAAAATATATACTCCAATAGCAGGTAGTGGTATGCAAGCTACAATACCCTTCGTTAAACAAGCTAATATAAAGAATAGGAAAGAATAATTTAGATACTTAACCTTATTAGATTCCAAATATTCAAAAAAAGCAAAGCAATAAAAAGTAGTCCATAATACAAGCATTGAATCATAATCGCCTGTCCTAAACACATGAATTGAAGCAAGACCAGTGATGGTAATCAACACCAAAGAAGAGAAAAAAGCAGCATATTGATCATTTGTCTTCCTTTTGATATACCAAAAGATCGACAAAGAGAGAGTAATAAAAGAAACAATGCTTGGGAATCTTAGAGCAAACTCATTTATTCCAAATATTTTCATCGACAATACAATACACCAAATCATAAATGGCGGTTTGGTATTCCACATATCAGGACTTCCATCAAAATAAGTAGTGATGAAGTTGCCATTTTGATACATTTCTATAGCATTTACAGCTAGCCTTGATTCATCCCAAAGATTTACCTCTATTGAAGTTATATGGTAAAGCGAAATCAATAATGTTAGTAATACTATGCTCACAAAAGCAGCCCTTTTACTAAAAAAAATATTTGAATACATCTGACTGAAATAATTTTACAACGAATCTACTGGTTTTAATTTTTCCTAAAAAACTAATTATGAAATATTTCTTCCAAATTAAAATATTCCAAGAACTCATTAAATATTCACATTTCTCTTACATTTTTTCACTTTAATTACTTTTTGCCCTACATTTGTAGGATTTTTGAAATTCCTACCTGGAATTTTCTTAATCCTTTGGAATCTTAAGTTCCTAATTTTGTGTCGGTTCAAAATATTTGATTATAAAAACGCCCATCATAAATGCCAAGAGACAATAGTATCAAGACCGTCTTGATCATAGGTAGCGGTCCAATCATTATCGGACAAGCCTGTGAGTTTGACTATTCCGGTTCCCAAGCCTCTAGATCCCTGAGAGAAGAAGGTATAGAAGTCGTACTCATTAATTCTAACCCGGCTACAATCATGACTGATAAGGTCACTGCAGACCATGTCTATCTAAAGCCGCTTGAGAAAAAATCTATTATTGAGATTTTAGAAAAACACAAAATTGATGCTGTGCTTCCAACAATGGGCGGACAAACTGCACTGAATCTGGCAATTGACTGTGACAAAGCAGGTATCTGGAAAAAATATAATGTAAAAATCATCGGGGTTGATATTAAAGCAATTGAGACGACTGAAGATAGAGAGAAGTTCAGGCTTAAAATGCTTGAACTTGGAGTTGGTGTTTGTAAAGGAGAAACAGCAACGTCCTTCCTTGAGGGAAAAGAAATCGCTCAGGAAATAGGATTTCCACTTGTCATCAGGCCTTCTTTTACGCTTGGTGGTACAGGCGGTGGATTCGTGAACAGACCAGAAGATTTTGATGAAGCGCTTACAAGAGGATTACATGCCTCTCCTATTCATGAGGTTCTTGTTGAACAAAGCATCATGGGCTGGAAAGAATACGAACTTGAGCTTTTGAGAGATAACCTGGGCAATGTAATTATCATCTGCTCTATCGAAAACTTTGACCCTATGGGTATTCACACCGGAGATTCTATCACTGTTGCTCCGGCAATGACCCTGGCTGATACCACCTACCAGCACCTTAGAGACCTTGCCATCAAAATGATGAACGGCATTGGCCAATTTGCCGGCGGATGTAATGTACAGTTCTCTGTTAATCCTGAAGACGAGTCAGTCATTGCCATTGAAATCAATCCAAGGGTTTCTCGTTCATCTGCTCTTGCTTCAAAAGCAACCGGTTATCCCATCGCTAAAATAGCTGCTAAGCTTGCAATAGGCTATAACCTTGATGAATTAAGTAACGCTATTACAAAAACTACAAGTGCATTTTTCGAACCTGCACTTGACTATGTAATTGTTAAAATACCTCGTTGGAACTTTGACAAATTCAAAGGAGCAGACAGGCACCTGGGCTTACAGATGAAGTCTGTTGGAGAAGCTATGGGTATCGGAAGAAACTTCCAGGAAGCACTTCAAAAGGCTTGTCAATCACTTGAGATAAAGAGAAACGGAATTGGAGCAGATGGTAAGGAACTAACAAAACAGGATCAAATTCTGGAAAGCCTTGAAAATCCAAGCTGGAATAGAATATTCCATGTGCGCGATGCATTTGCTATGGGAATTCCTTTTAAAACTATCCATAAGCTTACTAAAATAGATCCATGGTTCTTGAATCAGATTGAGGAGCTTGTGGTACTTGAAAAAGAGATCCAAAAACACACAATAGATAATATTTCAAAAGACCTGTTGTTTACTGCAAAGAAAAAAGGCTATGCAGACAGACAAATAGCACATCTTTTGAGGTGTCTTGAAAGTGAGGTACACAAAAAGAGAACTGATTACAATATTCAAAGAGTATTTAAAGTAGTAGATACCTGTGCTGCGGAATTTGAGGCGAAAACACCATACTACTATTCCACTTTTGAAGGAGAGAACGAATCTGTCCGTTCTGATAAGAAAAAGATCATTGTGCTTGGATCAGGACCAAACAGGATTGGACAAGGTATTGAATTTGACTACTCATGTGTTCATGGAATCCTTGCAGCCAAAGAAGCTGGTTTCGAAACTATCATGATCAACTGTAATCCTGAAACCGTTTCTACTGATTTTGACATAGCCGATAAACTATACTTTGAACCTGTTTTCTGGGAACACTTGTATGATATCATTCAGCATGAAAAGCCTGAAGGGGTAATAGTTCAGCTTGGAGGTCAGACTGCACTTAAGCTTGCGGAAAAACTGGAGCGTTACGGAATAAAAATCCTCGGAACAAACTATAAATCGCTTGATCTTGCTGAAGACAGAGGAAGCTTTTCAACTCTTCTGAAAGAAAACAATATTCCATACCCTAAATTTGGCGTTATTCAAACTGCTGATGATGCTATTGAATTAAGCAAAGAGCTGGGATTCCCGCTTCTTGTAAGACCTTCATATGTATTGGGTGGCCAAAGCATGAAGATCGTTATCAACGAGAAAGAATTGGAGCAGCATGTAGTGGACATACTGAGAGATATTCCGGAAAACAGAGTACTGCTTGATCATTTCCTTGAAAATGCTTTGGAAGCTGAAGCAGATGCAATATGTGATGGAGAAGATGTTTACATCATTGGAATAATGGAGCATATTGAACCTGCAGGTATTCACTCCGGAGATTCTCATTCTGTTCTGCCTCCTTTTAACCTAAGTGAAAATGTAATTAAGCAAATTGAGGATTATACCAAAAGAATTGCAATTGCTTTAAATACTGTAGGATTGATAAATATCCAGTTTGCTGTAAAAAATGAAGTAGTATACGTAATCGAGGCAAATCCAAGAGCTTCAAGGACTGTCCCTTTTATTTGCAAAGCTTATGACGAGCCATATGTAAATTATGCAGCAAAAGTAATGCTTGGTGTAAATAAGGTTAAAGACTTCAATTTTAATCCTAAAAAGCAGGGATATGCTATCAAAATACCTGTATTTTCATTCAACAAATTTCCTAATGTAAATAAGGAACTTGGTCCGGAAATGAAATCAACAGGCGAAGCAATCTACTTCATTGATGATTTGCAGGACGACTATTTCTTAAAACTTTACTCTGAAAGGAACTTATACCTCAGCAGGTAGTTTATAGATATATGTTTAAAGTCTTAATTTCAATATTTCTTATTTATCTGGCAATTAGATGGCTCACAAAGCCATTGTTAAGGTACGCTATTGAGCGAATGGTTAAAAAAATGGCTGAACAACAAGGTTTTACCACAAATAACCAGGAGCCGGTACGTCCCAGAAAAAAAGAAGGGACGATAGACATTGATTATGTTCCTAAAAATCAGAAGAAATCGGGAAGATCGCCTTCTGAGGGGGAATATGTAGACTATGAGGAAGTAAAGTAAAGCTATCCTTTTAAAAAAATACTCTGAAATCATTAAAACACCTGCCTGATAATCAACTGATTTTCAGTCAGGTGTTTGTAAATCGTCTAAATTTGGAGGATTTGAAAAAAAAGATATCTTTGCTTTTCTGTATTGGATAAAAAGTTTCTCATCACAATAGAAGAAGAAATGTCCTACAATAAGATATTAAGTCTGCTCGGAAATGATGCGGATTACCTCCTGAAGCATCAATGTGAGACAATAAAAAAGCAATCGATCCGAAACCCTACGCCTGATTATGTAGATGAATCGTTTGCATTGTCTAATCGCCCAACGCCTGTCCTTAGAAGTCTTGCCGCAATGCTTGGACATGGAAGATTGTCCGGAACCGGTTATATATCCATTTTACCTGTAGACCAGGATATAGAACATACAGCTGGAGCTTCATTTGCTCCTAATCCAATTTATTTTGATCCGGAGAATATTATTAAACTAGCAATTGAAGGGGGCTCCAACGCCATAGCAAGTACTTTCGGGACGTTAGCCATCAATGCCAGAAAATACGCCCATAAAATTCCTTTTATAGTAAAAATCAATCACAACGAACTACTTACTTACCCGAATAAATACAATCAGATTATGTTCGGGAAAGTAAAAGAAGCATGGAATCTTGGAGCAGTTGCGGTAGGAGCTACCATATATTTCGGATCTGAAGAAAGTAATAGACAGTTAATTGAAGTTTCCGAAGCCTTTGAACATGCACATGAACTCGGAATGGCGACCATATTATGGTGCTATACTAGAAACAATTCTTTCAAAAAGGACGGTGTTGACTATCACAATTCAACAGATATGAGCAGTCAGGCAAACCATATAGGAGTGACCATACAGGCTGACCTTATCAAACAAAAGTTACCAGAGACCAATGGAGGCTTTAAGGCACTTAATTTCGGAAAATACGACGAAAAAATGTACACTGACCTTTCATCAAACCATCCTATTGACCTTACCAGATATATGGTAGCTAATTGTTATTCAGGCAAAATAGGTTTGATCAATTCAGGAGGAGAATCAAAAGGTGATAATGATCTAAAAGAAGCTGTAAAAACAGCAATCATTAATAAAAGAGCCGGGGGGGTTGGACTTATTTTAGGCAGAAAAGCCTTTCAAAAACCATTTTCTCAAGGAGTGGAACTTTTAAATGCGGTTCAGGATGTCTACCTGACCAAAGAAATAGACTTAGCTTAAGAATTATAATTAACAGTGAAAATAAACAAACTAAACGAATAAGGGGATGACTTGGTTTAAAAGAACAGAAAAGGGAATTCAAACACCTACAGAACTGAAAAAGGAAGTTCCTGATGGGCTTTGGTATCAGTGTCCCGAATGCAAAAAAGTCATGCAGACCAGTGCTCATGTACTTAATTCCTATACTTGTATTGAGTGTAATTATCACGCCAGAATAGGCTCCAAAGAATACTTCGAACTGATTTTTGATGATAATCAATTTACTGAATTAGATCCTACTCTTAGCTCTTCTGACCCATTGGAGTTTACAGACAGCCAGGCTTACCCAGACAGGATTAAAGCTTCACAAAAAAAATCAGGCCTTAAAGATGCTGTAAGGTCTGCTGTAGGAAAAATGAATGGAATTGAAATTGTTATTTCCTGCATGGATTTTAAGTTCATTGGTGGTTCAATGGGGTCTGTGGTAGGTGAAAAAATTTCAAGAGCTATCGATTATTCAAGAAAGCATAAAATCCCATTTTTAATGATCAGTAAATCTGGGGGAGCCAGAATGATGGAAGCCGGATTTTCACTTATGCAAATGGCTAAAACTTCGGCTAAACTTGCACTTCTTGACAGAGAAAAAATTCCTTACATTTCATTAATGACAGATCCAACGACCGGAGGGGTAACTGCTTCTTATGCAATGCTTGGTGATTTCAATATATCTGAACCCGGAGCTTTGATTGGGTTTGCCGGACCGAGGGTAATCAGGGAAACTATTGGAAAAGACCTTCCTGAAGGCTTTCAATCTGCGGAATTCTTATTGGAACATGGATTCCTTGATTTTCTTGTTGACAGAAAAGAACTTAAATCAAAATTAACTGATCTCCTGATCATTCTTAAAGGTAAAGTTACCGAAGTACCGCAGGAAAATATTAAAGCATAGTTATTAAATAAAAAGCCCCCGACATGTCAGGGGCTTTTTATTTATATTTTAAATCCTTCAAATAAAGAAGAAGAATTCATCTGAATTACAATTTAGCATTGACATTGATTGCATTCAAATCTTCAAATGACTGCTTCAATCTAGCTACAAGAGTTTTCTCACCCTCTCTTAACCAAACTCTCGGATCGTAGAATTTCTTGTTAGGCTGATCTTCCCCTTTAGGGTTACCGATCTGGCCTTGAAGATATCCTTCATTCTTCTTGTAGTAGTTTTTCACTCCATCCCAATAAGCCCACTGAATATCAGTGTCGATATTCATTTTGATAGCACCATAAGAGATTGCTTCTCTGATTTGTTCCTGGCTAGATCCAGATCCACCGTGGAATACAAAGTTGATTGGTTTTTCAGCGCTCAGATTGAATTTCTTCTTAACATATTCTTGAGACTTATTAAGAATTTTTGGCTCAAGCTTAACACTACCCGGCTTATAAACACCGTGAACATTACCAAAAGCAGCTGCAATTGTAAATTTGTCACTGATTTTAATAAGTTCTTCGTAAGCGTAAGAAACTTCTTCAGGCTGAGTATAAAGTTTAGAATTATCTACATCTGAATTGTCTACTCCGTCTTCTTCTCCACCTGTTACACCAAGCTCGATTTCAAGAGTCATTCCTAGTTTAGACATTCTCTTAAGATATTCTTTGCAGATTTCTATGTTCTCTTCAAGAGGCTCTTCTGACAAGTCGATCATGTGAGATGAGAACAAAGGTTTTTTGTATGCTTTGAAAAAATCCTCACCTGCTGCAAGCATACCGTCTATCCATGGAAGAAGTTTTTTTGCTGCATGGTCAGTGTGAAGGATTACAGGAACACCATAAACCAAAGATAATTGGTGTACATGGTGAGCTGCAGAAATAGAACCTGCTATAGAAGCCTGCTGTTTGTCATTTGGAAGAGATTTTCCAGCGTAGAACTGTCCACCACCGTTTGATAACTGGATAATTACAGGAGAGTTAACTTCTTTTGCAGTTTCCAAAACAGCATTCACAGAGTTAGTTCCTACTACGTTCACTGCAGGAAGTGCAAACTGATGTTTTTTTGCTGCTTCGAAAATCTCCTGAACCTGATCTCCTACTACAACTCCATTTAGAGCGGATGTTTTTATATTTTCAACCATACTTATTTAATTTAAAAATTCTTAAGGAGCTAATATAACAATTTTAAAGCTTTCTTATATCATAGATACACCATAAGTTGAAAATTTAGACCATTTTTTGCAAAACTTTTCCCGCTCTGGCATGTAATTTCAAAAAAAGGGTATGAAAAATAAGCGGAAAAGTCCCATTATTACCAGGAATAAAAAATCCTTACATTCCCATGCCACTGTTCCTGTAAATTCTTATTTTAAAATTCTATTTACTCCTAAAATGCAGGATAATTTACTTATTTCAGTTTTTGAAAAACATCTTCCGAAAGGAACAGTTTCATATTGTTACAAGCTTTGGTATGAAAATCACTTTTACTTCAGATTAACCCGAAGAAGAGAGTCAAAACTCGGTGACTATAGATACGACCCTCGCACAAAGGAACATACTATAACTCTTAATCACGACCTAAATCCTTATTCATTTCTTGTCACCTATCTGCATGAGGTTGCACACCTCAAAGCACAGATCCGTTACGGAAACAGGATAAAACCTCACGGTGAACAATGGAAAGCCATATTCTCAGAATTATTGATACCTATATTCGAAAGGCATGATTTCCCTGCTTCCTTATCAAAAGCTTTAAAAGATTATATCGCCGACCCTAAAGCTTCTACATGCTCAGATACAAATCTCATGATGGCTTTAAGGGAATTTGACAAAGATGATAACCTTGTTTATCTATCCGAGCTTACAGAGGGGCAGCGATTCCGATTGGGAAGAAAATTTTTCATTAAAGGCAAACTTAATCGGACAAGATATATATGTAAAGAATGCAAGAGTGGGAAAAGTTATTATGTATCTGAAGTAGCTCTTGTGGAAATATAAAAGTAGTAAGTTTTAAGTAGTAAGTTATAAGTGATTTTCTAAGAATTTAATACTTTGCTCTTTTTGAAAAGTGCGGAAAGCGAAAGACGGAAAGCTTAAAGTAATAAGTAATTTTCTTATAACTTAAAACTTATCACTTAGAACTAAAAAGAGGTTGCTTCTTGTGAAACAACCTCTTTCTTTTTTGTTATACTTTTAATTAAAATTTGGGAAGCTTTTTAAGCTGATCTTTAACGCCTTTTTCAGCTTCTTTCTTCAGTCTTTCCTGTTCTGCTTTCTGCTTTTCTTCGGCTTCTTTCTTTATTCTCTCCTGCTCTGCCTTTACTTTTTCTTCAGCAGCCTTCTTAGCCTCTTCAGCTTGCTTCTGAGCTTCCTGGATCTGAGCATTGTTTTTAATTTCTTCTTTTACTTTGTTCTCAACAGCAGTCTTTACCTGCTCTTTTCCTTGCTGCTGAACGCTGCTCCCTGCTATACCAACTTTTGGATCGCTGTTGGTTCCCCCTATTTTCAGATCAAGCTTTATGTTGTCCGAACCTGATGAAGGCTGACCTGTGATCTTTCCTAAAGCTGAATTTACAGCAGAGCCTAAAGCTCCTGCAGGAACATCCATTTTTACAATGTAATCAAGACCACCATCAAATCCGGAGGCGCCGCCAATATTCATTTTGAAGTTACCAGCATTTACATCAAACGGTTCAACCTTTAACTTACCTCCTTCGATTTTGAAATTCGCAATCACATTTTTTACTCCAAGAGGGTTAAGCTCTTTTACCATAGTAAGCTTGCTCATTGTAGCCAAAACAGGGTTGTCTTTAATAGTTGCATTAGGAATTGCAAGGCTTCCAGCTCCTGACATGGTAGGATAAAGCGGATTCATATATTTATCCATCTGACCATTTGTCTTCAGGGATAAAGAAACTACACCTTCCATATTTTTTGCCATTGGAGCAAATGTTTGTACTGTATTGAATGTCTTGAATGCCTCTTTGATCTGAATTTCTGTAATCTTCATATCAAAATCGAATGACGGCTTTTCTAAATCCTTAGTATTATACTCTCCTTTTGCCAGTAAGAAACTTCCGCCAAGAGAATTGAAAACAAGATTTTCCAGCCTTGCAATTCCATCTTTCATGATAATGTTACCTTTCAGATCTTTAAGGCTCATATTGTCATAAAGAACTTCTCCGATCTGGGACGCAAGGAAAAAGTCAATGTTCTTCGGAATTTCTACAAGTCCACTATCCACAGGTTCAGCCTGAGCTTGAGCAGTTGGGGCCTCTTCGTCTGTCATCCATTCATTCACATCAAATTTCTTTGAGTTAAAGCTCATATTTCCGCGAAGCACTGTATCCTGCTTTCCGAACATATAGCCCATGTAATTAGAGAAAAATCCCTTTACACTGATATCGCTTTTCCCAAGATAGCCATCCATATTATCAATGGTCATTTTATCAGGAGAAAGCGTAAAGCTTGCTGAAGAAAGAGCCATTCCCTGAGGAAAGTCTTTGCTTGAATACTTCAGGTTGGAAACCTTCATCGTACCGCTTGTAGAAGTTTTATCATACCTTCCGGCTTCCACATCAGACAATACCCCTTTCGTTGCAATATCTGCAATGATTCTGCCAGCAACGGTCATATCTTCAAGAGGATAGATCTTCGTCATCTTTGTAAGATCAATAATACCTTTAAGGTTCACGTCGTAAGCAGGATTATCAAAATTCTGAACATATGCCTTCATTTCAAACGGTTCTCCGTCCATCACCATTTTAAAGTTCTCCAGTGATGCTTTAGAGGTCGGCATATCACCTGAACTTTGTACGGCAGCATTAAAACTCATTTGCTCTAATGCAGCAGGGAAATCTTTCGTTTTAACATAACCATTCTGTAAGAACATCTTTGCATCAACCACTGGCATAAGTTTCAGAGAATCGCTATACATACCCTTCACTTTTACATCTGCCCCAAAAAGACCTTTCAAAGTTGTTCCTTCAATAGGATAAAATTTAGTTATATCATCAAGTTTTACTTTCGCAAGTAGATTGGCATCAATTTTATATGGATTCAATCCTTCTACAAGAGCACGGGCATCTACAGGGTTCTTATCCATATCCATGTGGAATTTCTTCAGATTGATAACCGTATTATCAATGATACCATCATTGTTAACAACACTCAGGTCAGTAGCAATATTGCTAATAGCGGAAGGAAGTGATGGATACTTCATGCTTCCGTTATCGATTTTAAGATTGAATGTAAATCCGGGAAGAGTAGTAGCTGTTTGTTTACCTTTTACAATTCCGTTAAATCCGACTTTACCTTCAGCCTTCAGATCATTATAATCTTTAGTATAAATGGCAGGAACAAGAGAGATAAGATTTTTGAAATCTGTTTCCTTTGCCTCATAAGTAAGATCATAGATGATATCATCACCTGGCATAGCAACAAGTCCGTCAAAACCGAAATCAAAATTATTGATCTTGATATTGTTTTCGAGGAACTTATATTCTGACTTTGGCATGTTAATATTCAGATTAAGGTTTGCTTCAACCTGATGTTTGTTCAGATAAGCAACATTATCAAATATAACAACAGTCTCTTTAGACTTAGTGTAGGTCTCAACATCATAAATGTCCTGAGTAATATCTCCTTTGCCAGTATGATTAAAGCCTCTTAGTTCAGCATACATAGGAAGAGATTTGTCTTCATAAATGATAAGACCATCTTCAATTTGCCACTTATCAAGTGCGATACTGAATTTAGAAGGTTCTTCAGGAGCTTTTTGAACAGTATCCTCAGGAGTTGATATGGCAATGTCCCAGCTCATTTTTCCATCTTTTGTTACATATGTTGCAACAATTGGCTTATTCAGATAAATGCTTTTAACTTTTATCTGATCTCCTGAAATAACGCTCATGATATCGGCTACCACTTTAAAACTCTTGGCAAAGAAAAGAGTGTCGCCTTTAAACTCTTCCTGCTTCCCGATAATGCCAAAATCATCAATGGAAATAGTTACGTTTGGAAAGTTTCTGATAAGTGACAATCCTAGTTTGTCTGAATCAAAAACTACAGTAGCGTTAACGCTTTTGGCAATCTGCTCATCTACTTTAGCTTTGATTTGATCTTTAAAAAGGAATGGAATTGTTAACAGGAGGATAAATAAAAATGCTATTATCCCCAGAAAAATAAGAATGCCTTTTTTCATTTGAATTGAATTAATTGATTTCTGTCAGATTTCTGTATAAATACTATAAATACAAAGAGTCCTAAATATAGGTTTTTTTTCTATACGATTTATCGGATAAAGATATTGCAGAGAAAGCTAAGGGAAGAAAAATAAATCGGAATTTGGTATGTAAAAAAAAAACAAAGTAAATCCCCATTACAAGTTATGATCAGGTGATTAATTCTTTTGATAAACAATAATTTCAATGCCTAATGCTTGATAAGAGAAAAATTATCAAAAAAGGCCGGTTGCGGTTTTTCTTTTATAAAAATCCTGGAGGATATGCGCAATTTTTTCAGTTTCAATTAAAAAGCCGTCATGACCATACAGGGAATCAATTTCCTGATATTCTGCTCCCACTATGTTTTGGGCCAAGAAAATCTGTTCACAAACAGGAAAAAGAATATCTGTTTTAATACCTACCACCAGTGTATTTGACTTTATCGCCTTCAGGGCAACTTCAGCTCCTCCCCGACCACGACCTACGTGATGAGAATCCATTGCTTTTGAAAGATAAAGGTATGAATGACAATTAAACCTGTTTACAAGCTTAACCCCTTGATAATTTTGATAAGAGGATGCTTTATAACTATCAAGCTTGTTTTCGTCTGTTTCTTTCTGTGTAGAAACGTAAGTATTATAATTCCGGTAAGAAAGAAGAGCGATTGCCCTTGCTGCTTTTAAGCCCTCCTGCCCTGCATCTTCTCTGCACTCTTGCCAGGTTTTATCTGCTTTTATTGCCATTCTCTGAGATTCGTTAAAAGCAATTCCCCATGGAGAATGAAAGGCATTTGTAGCCAGCAAAATCAAATTTTCAATAGTATCAGGAGCCATGATGGCCCACTCCATTGCCTGCTGTCCGCCTAAAGAACCGCCGATACAAGAATGTATTTTAGTAATACCCAATTCTTCTTTAAGAACAATATGAGCATTTACCATATCTCTTATTGTAACCTGAGGAAATTCGAGAAAATACTGCTTTCCTGTCTTAGGATTAACTTCCAGTGGGCCACTTGTTCCATAGCAGGAACCAAGGATATTGGCACATATAACGAAGTGCTTCTCAGGATTAAAAAATTTATCTTCACCTACCAACCCATACCACCAGTTATGAACTTCAGAATTAGCGGTAAGAGCGTGGCAAACCCAAATTACATTATCTTTTCTACTATTAAGTTTTCCTAAAGTAGAATATTGAATCGTAAGGTTTTCAAGAACCTGCCCTGACTCTAAAACAAAATTATTCTTATATGTAAAGGTCTTATTTTCCACTTGTAAACTCCAGATTAAACCACCAAATTCAGCACAAAACTAACAACAGACAAAAAGGAAATTAAAAGACAAGCCTTTACTCTTAAGGAAAGAGGTATAAAGAAAGGTGTAATAATATTCAATTAATTTCTTCATCATAATTAATTTATATGCCCTAATATCTTAGGAAAGGAATTAGCACCTTATCTCAAAAGGATAGGTTGCTAGAGGTTCAAAGAGCCTTTTCTCTCCCCTCTTCTTTATAAATCAATTACATGTTCAGAGTAATTGACTTTGGAGGGTTCAAAATTAATCGGAGAAATGTTAAAAACAAAACAAATTGACCAATTGTAATAAATTTTAGTATTACCACGAAAGGCAAACTATATAATCGTTTAATAATCAAAAAATTAAAAGTCAACGTATACAAGACTTCAAGCAAAAGTATTAACACAGGTTCTCCCTAATCACTGCATTAGATAAAGTGATTAATATCAAAGAAATAAATTTTACAAAAAAACTAGGTTACTACCATTAAAAATAACGTATAAATACCTAAACACTTTAATTTTTTGGTTATGCTACTATTCTTTATAATCGCAATTGTCTGTTTTTTGATCTTTAAAGTGATTTTTATGTCTAAAAAAATGAGCAAAAGTAAAAAAACGAAACATCTGAACTCTTCTCTATAAATTTTATTCCCTCTAAATATTTTCAAACTATTACCTCTTATTTGGTGTTCCTACTTTTTCGAATTCCAATTCACGAAAATCAAAGACGAACCATGATAAACAATTAAATTTTAGTCTGTTTATTTACGTTGTAAAACCAATTAGTTAATATTGTCAACAATTAACATAATTTACTATTGTTGTTGCATTAAATTTAAATGAGAATTATTTCATCGAAAGAGCCACCGCTGGGAAAATGCTGCACTGATCTGGCTAAAAATTACCTGGCATTTCTTGTAGAAAATCTCGAGCAATCAGGATTGGACAGATATTTCTATATGCTGTTGGTTTTGGATGAAAACTCAGGGAAAATAACACAACAGCAACTTTCTGAACTACTTCATTGCGATAAAGTTACCACCCTGCGCAATCTGGACCATTTATCTAAACTTGAACTCGTGGAAAGAGTCATAAACCAGAAAGACCGCAGAGAACATCTTTTGCAGGTTACCACTAAAGGAAAAAAGTTAATTCCTCAAATCCGGAAAACATATACTGAACTGGAGCAGGGAGCTTTTAAGGGAATGAGTGAAATGGAAATAGATAATTTCTACAATACTCTTGATCTGATAAGAAACAATCTAAAAAACCTGCATACAAGCAAAATAGACATAAAACTCAGAATAAAAAAAGTAAAGTAAAACCAAATACAATGAGTACCAGAACCACCACATTTTCCGCAATTTTTATTTTGGCCATTGTCTGGTCCTGCACATTCTCTGGCAACAAAGCCAAAGAAATCCGTGCACCAAAAGATACGCCTCCTTTATCTATAAATGGCATGATATTGAAGCCTGAGGAAATGGACAATAAAATAGAAATTATAGGAACTATTCTTTCAAATGAAAAAGTAGACCTTAGAAGTGAGGTTTCCGGAAGAGTAACCGGTATCCATTTTAAAGAAGATGCAAAAGTTTCCAAAGGGACACTTCTTGTAAAAATTTTTGATGAAGAGCTCAGAGCTCAATATAAAAAGATCAAACTTCAACAGGAGTTGGCCAATAGAGAAGAGGAGCGCAAAAGAAAACTTTTAGAAATAGGTGGTATCAGCCAGGAGGAGTACGATATTGCCAGTAACCAGGCAAGTACCCTACATGCTGACCTTGACTTATTATCTGCACAATTGCGCAAAACCGAGATTAAAGCTCCGTTCAACGGCATCATTGGGTTGCGCTATGTGAGTGAAGGAGAAATCGTCTCTCCTACTACCGTTATAGCATCGCTTCAGCAAATAGACCCAATCAAGCTGGAATTTGATATCCCTGAGAAATATGGAGCTTTTATAAAAAAAGGTTCTGATATAAAATTCACTGTAACAGGATCCGACAAGATCTACAAAGGTACAGTATATGCTGCAGAACCCATGGTAGATGTAGCTACAAGAACTTTAAAAGTGCGGGCAAGATCTTCCAATGAAGACTTCAGTCTGAGACCTGGATCATTTATTAAAATTGATCTACTGCTGCAAAAGGATGCACAAGCGATCATGGCCCCTACTCAGTCAATTGTGCCAATGCAAAACGGTTCAAAAGTTTTTATTTATAAACAAGGTTATGCGATCTCCAAGATTGTAAAAACCGGGGTGCGTAACGACTCCGCCATTCAGATCACTGATGGCCTGAATGCAGGAGATACCTTAATTACTTCAGGTATCATGCAGTTAAAAGACAGCCTGAAGGTAAACATAACCTTATCCAAGTAATCTGCTATGAATATTTCCTCAGTAAGTATAAACCGCCCTGTTCTGGCAACTGTGATGTCTATAGTCATTGTACTATTCGGACTCATCGGTTATAAGTACCTGGGCGTACGGGAGTTTCCGTCCATAGACCCTCCGGTCATTACAGTTAAGACTACCTATACCGGTGCCAATGCTGATATTATTGAATCTCAAATTACGGAGCCATTAGAAAAGAGTATCAACGGGATTGCCGGTATCAGATCAATTTCTTCATCCAGCAGCACTGGAACAAGCAGTATCACTGTTGAATTTAACCTTGATGAAGATCTCGAAACTGCTGCGAATGACGTGCGGGACAAAGTCTCTCAGGCTGTGCGCTTTCTTCCATTAGATATAGATGGCCCACCAGTTGTTACCAAAGCTGATGCAAACTCTGATGCTATCATAGCTCTTACCTTGCAAAGCAATACCAGAAGCCAGCTGGAAGTGAGTGACTATGCTGAAAACGTAGTGCTGGAAAGACTACAGACGATACCCGGAGTTAGTACAGTGCAGATATGGGGACAGAAAAAATATGCCATGCGTATCTGGATGGACCCCTTCAAACTTGCCTCCTACCAACTCACAGCTGCCGACGTTTGGAGCGCTCTGAACAAAGAAAATGTTGAATTGCCAAGTGGTAAAATTGAAGGTTATGCTACAGAACTGTCAGTAAGAACTATGGGAAGACTTACCACAGAAGATGAATTCAATAACCTTATCATTAAAAATGACGGGACCAGAATTATAAAACTTGCGGATATAGGAAGGGCTACTTTAGGTGCTGAAAATGAAAACACCATGCTTAAGGAATCTGGTATCCCCATGATAGGTCTTGGTGTAGTGCCTCAGCCCGGAGCAAATTATATTGAAATTGCTGATGAATTTTACAAGCGACTCGACCAGATAAAAAAAGATATTCCTGAGGATTTCAAGTTAGACATTGCGCTTGATAACACGAAGTTCATAAAAACTTCTATCCTTGAAGTTCAGGAAACATTAATCATCGCCTTCGTACTCGTGGTGCTCATCATTTATCTGTTTTTCCGAGACTGGCTAATTGCTTTCAGACCATTGATAGATATTCCTGTTTCCCTCATAGGAGCATTTTTTATCATGTATGTTGCAGGATTTTCTATTAATATACTTACACTGCTTGCTATAGTTCTTGCGACAGGTCTCGTGGTTGACGATGGTATAGTTGTTACAGAAAATATTTATAAAAAAATAGAAGAAGGAATGGATCCGGTAACTGCTGCTCATGAAGGATCTAAAGAGATTTTTTTTGCGGTGATCTCCACTTCCGTTACTCTTGCAGCGGTGTTTCTCCCGATTATTTTTCTTGAAGGATTTGTAGGACGACTATTCCGGGAATTCGGTATTGTAGTTGCGGGCGCTGTGCTCATTTCAGCATTTGTGTCTCTTACACTTACACCTATGCTGAATGTAAAAATGGCAAGAAAAGATCATACTAAGAGAACTCGCTTCTACGAATGGTCTGAACCTTTCTTTGTGGGAATGACCAATGCATACCGAAACTCATTGGGGAAATTCCTGAACATAAGATGGATTGCAATTGTCATACTTCTTGTGTCATTTGGAACCATCTGGTACATTAATGGAAATCTCCAATCAGAACTTGCCCCACTTGATGACAGAAGCGTATTAAGAGTTTCTGCAACTGCACCTGAAGGCACCTCTTTTGATTATATGCTTAATTACATGGACAATGTATCTAAGTTTATCAAAGATTCAGTCCCGGAAAATAAAATTGCAATGACCATTACTGCACCAGGGTTTTCAGGGACAGGAGCTATGAATACCGGTATATTTAGAATCGCACTGACTGATCCAAATGACAGAAATCGATCTCAGCAGGAGATTGCTGATTATCTATCCAAAAACCTGAAATCGTTCCCTTCTGCCAAACTCTTTGTTGTGCAGGAACAGACAATCAGTGGTGGTGGAGGTGCTTCTAAATCTGGACTTCCAGTACAATATGTTATTCAGTCTTCTGACTTTAAAAAGTTATCGGCAGTTCTTCCTAAGTTTATGGAAGAAGTCGGCAAAAATCCAACATTTATGGGCTATGACGTGAACCTTAAATTCAATAAGCCTGAACTGATTGTAAAACCAGACAGAGAAAGAGCAAAAGCTTTAGGAGTTTCTGTGAGCGACATTGCTCAAACGCTTCAATTATCGTTCAGTGGGCAAAGGTTTGGTTATTTCAACATGAATGGAAAACAGTACCAGGTGATAGGTCAGCTCGATAGGGCAAACCGGGATCAACCTCTAAACCTAAGCTCGCTTTATGTTAAAAACAAAGATGGAGTTCCGGTTCAAATGGACAACTTAGTGAAGATTGAAGAAACCAATAGTCCTCCACAACTTTATCACTTTAACAGATATAAATCTGCAACTGTATCTGCCGGACTTGCTCCAGGTAAAACGATAGGTGATGGAATTGAAGCAATGGATCAGATATCCAAAAAACTCCTTGACGATAGCTTCAGCACCAGCCTGAACGGGCCATCGAGGGACTATGCTGAAAGTTCATCGAATATTCTCTTTGCTTTTGCATTGGCACTGGTACTAATCTATTTGATATTGTCTGCTCAATTTGAAAGCTTTATAGATCCTTTGGTAATTATGTTAACCGTACCACTAGCACTTGCCGGAGCTTTTATAACTTTGTATGCGTTTGGTCAGACAATAAATATTTTCAGCCAGATTGGTATCATTATATTAATTGGTCTGGTTACCAAAAACGGAATTTTGATTGTGGAATTTGCGAATCATAAAATAGAAGAAGGACTATCTGTAATGGATGCAGCACGTGAAGCAGCAGCAGCACGTTTAAGACCAATTCTGATGACCAGCCTTGCAACCATACTTGGAGCTGTTCCAATTGCATTTGCTATTGGTGCCGGCGCTAAAAGCCGTATTCCAATGGGACTTGTAATTATAGGAGGATTATTGTTCTCTCTAATCCTGACACTCTATGTAATTCCAGCGATGTATACTTACCTGTCAAGGAAAAAAATCAAAAAAACAGAAATAAAAGAAGAGCCTAAAAAGATAGAATACTCTTATGAATAAAATTAAATTTTTTATGCTGGCTGTTATATGGACAGCCAGCTTTTTAACTGCTTTCTCTCAGGATACTCTGACTCTTGAAAAGGCTATTGAAATTGGACTTGAAAATAATTATACAATTATCATAGCAAGGAATACTCAGAAGATAGCAGAAAACAGTAATACTCTAGGGAACGCCGGATTCTTACCTACGGTTGACTTAAACTTTAATAATACCGGCAATCTTGTGAATACTCACGTAGAATATCAGCCACCTACACCTCCAAGAGATGCAAACGGCCTCAGACCTAAAAGCATTGCTGCTAACGCACTTGTCAACTGGACTATATTTGATGGCTTTAACATGTTTATTACAAAAAATAAACTGCAGGAGCTTGAAAAAGCCGGACAAACAAAGGCTCGAACAGATATTGAAGTGACTGTTGCAAATATCATCAATACATATTATTCAATTGTGCAGCAACAAAAGATGATGTATGTAATTCAGGAGGCAATCGGCCTTTCGCTTCAAAGACTAAAGCTGGCCCAAAGCATGAAAAGTATCGGAACCGGGTCAGAGCAGGCCATTTACCAGGCAATGGTAGACGCTAATGCTGACAGTACAAGACTCCTTCAACAAGCTGCTCTTATACGGAATGCCAAAGCAGATATGAACAGACTTCTTGCACGTGAAATCACCACTTCTTTCGAAGTAAGACCAGAAATACCAATTAATTCAAAACTTGAATATAATGATCTCATTCAGAAACTTGAAAGTCAAAATGCAATGTTGCTGACATCCAGGGCAAATGCCAATATTGCAAGATATGACATAGAGTCTTATAGAAGTCAATATTTACCTACAATCGGCGTATTTGGAGGATATAACTATACAAAAACTCAAAACCCTGTGAGTCCCGCAAGACTAAACCGATCAAATGGTTTAACATATGGAGTGACTGCAAGCATGAATATTTTCACTGGTGGAGTTACTAATTTAAATGTTCAGAATGCAAAGATTTTATACCAATCAAGTTCTTCCCAATACGAAGACACGAAACTGTCTCTAAAAAATGACTTGTATAAATATTATAACAATTACCTCACAAGCATACAGTTGGTAAACATCCAGGTTGGAAACGTGGAAGTTGCCCGCAAAGATCTGAATATTGCAGTTGGCAGATATAAACTAGGTAATATAAATGATATAGATTTACGAATTACCCAGCAAAAACTTACTGATGCAGAGAACAACCTTCTTTCAGCCCAATTTACAGCAAAAACTGCCGAAATTGAGCTGCAAAGATTAAGTGGTCAATTATTGAATGATCTTCAATAATTAAACCTTATTTACAGCTGTCATCGCTCATCATGTTTTCTGGTCATTTGAACAAACTTCATAATGAAAGGAGAAGCCACGAGTACCAAGATACCTATAATCGCGGCTTCACCTATCGTTACAATTCCAGTTGCAGCGCCTGCAATGATCAGTACAATGACACCTATTAACCCAACTATAAAATGCACCTTGCTCATACGATCTTTCCCTTTAGTTCCTTTAATAATCAACCAAGATTAACGAAAATAGGTGCATTCTTATAGTAGAAAGTAATAAATAGAATCTTTTAAAAAAATGAATTAAAGGAAAGCAATCAAGAGGAAATTAGTCACACCACAAAATCACCTGAAAACGAAAAGCCCATTTCCAGCGAATTTCAAATCGGCTAAAACCAGCCTTACTGATTATAAGTTCCAGTTCACTCTTTTTAAAAGCTCTCAATACAGAAAGCTGAGCATCATATTTTACCATATATGATCTGGAAAACAAACTCGTAAGGTATTTAATGGAATAATAAGCAAACCAATGCCGATGAATATCATTGATTATAATAGCGAAGCGAGTTTGGCTTTTCAACTGCTTCAAAAAATTTATCAGCACATCATTTTCAAAATGATGACAAAAAAGTGTACATGTACTTATATCAAATGATTCCTTTTTGAAAGCTATGTCAAGCACATTGTATTTTTTAAATGAAATACAGTCCTGCAAAGGCACTTTTTTCGCTGCGTGATTCACCACATAATCGTTCGCATCTATGCCCGTAAGTTTAACTTTTATATCTTCTGACTCTGCCCATTTATAGATCAGGGAAAGCATTTCCCCACCACCGCATCCCAGATCAGAAATGGTTATGGGAACATCCGTTTTTTGTAATTGCCGTGCTTTAACGACCTTTTTAACTGCATCCAAAGTTACAGCATTTCCCCCCAACCACTTATTGATAAACTCTATTTCATCCAGGGTCCGACCGAGAACCTCCCCTTCAAACTCAAGGTCATCCATAATTTCCGGATCCGCTGACCTTTGCAAAAACCGGCTCATACTGCTCCTATATTTATTAATTCTTTATCACCCTCAAGAGTCTTGGCAAACCCAGATGTCACAACTTCTAAAACCATTGATTCCATTGTAAGCCCAGGACCGAAAGCGAATGATAAAATTCTTTTAGAGGAAAAATCATTCTGCAAATCATGCATAATCCTTTTCAAAACAAACAATATAGATGGAGAAGACATATTCCCATATTCAGCAAGAACATCGAAACTCTGCTGACACTTTACCTTCTTAATTTCCAGCTCGTCTTTTATTACTTCAAGTATCTTCTTTCCTCCTGGATGGATGGCGAAATAATCAATTTCATCAACATTGTAACTAAGCTTCGATAAAAGTTTACTGGTTAATTCTTTTATTCCACCTTTAATCATTGAAGGAACATAAGAAGATAAAATCATTTCGAAGCCAAAGTCAGCTATTGACCAGGCCATGTCCTTACGACCTTCCGGAAGCAAATCACAATGAAACAATTCCGGACTTAAAGCCACCCCTTTAGGTTTGTCTCCTTGAATGACAACTGCTGCTGCTCCATCTCCGAATATTGCATTAGACAGAATGTGATCCCAATTCATACTTTTCTGATAATGAATAGTGCAAAGCTCAACACAGACCATTAATACAACAGCGTTTTTATCCGATTTACATATAGCGTCAGAAACTTTTAACGCTGAGAATGCTGCATAACATCCCATGAAATTAACACAGGTTCTATTCACCGAATGAGGTAATCCAAGGGACTGAACAATATCAAGATCAAGGCCCGGAGCATACATTCCAGTGCATGAAACAGTGATCAGGTGAGTAATTTTGTCTTTGGAAAAGGATTTTAACTGATCAAGACAATTTTCAATTGCTGCAATACTTAGGGGAAGGGCCTCTTTCCTATAAAGAGTCATTCTTTCAGCTACAGAAGGCATTGCTGCTTTTTCTCCCGGTTTGAAAAAATCGGAATCTTCAAAAGCTGTACCAAAATCTGGTAAGACAGAATATCTATGCTTAATACCTGTAGCGCGATACAAGGTAAATAACCTTTGTCTTTCTTCCTCAGTCATGGAAACAGCATCCGACATGAACTCCGCAATCTTTAACTGAGGGAAACCATGTGCAGGATTTGCAGTACCTATCGCAGTAATGAAACTTCTCATTTTTCCTTAAAAACAAAAATTTATCTATCTTGTTAAAAAACTCTTAAATAAAGATGATTCAAAAGTCAACATTAATTCATCTGAGAATTCCTTTCTCTATATTTTTAATGCCTTTCTTCATCTTTGCTTTAAGCCAGTCTCCGAATCCCAATATACCTTATTTGATCCTTTCATTCATTATAATTCATCTCTTTTTTTATCCTTCAAGCAATGGCTATAATAGTTATTTTGATAAAGATGAAGAGAGTATTGGAGGCATTGAAAACCCACCTCCTGTTTCTAAAGAATTGTATTACACTTCATTACTATTTGAGTTTATTGCAATTGGTCTTGCGTTTATCGTTAACTGGCAGTTTGCTTTAATGGTTTTTATAATAGCAATGGCAAGTAAAGCATACAGTCATCCCATTACAAGATTAAAAAAATATCCCATTGGGGGACTCCTTATTGTTTCTTTCTTCCAGGGTATATGGACTTATCTGATGTCTTATCTGGCCATAAACGGTCTATCGTATTCCGAAGTAAATTTATACGAATTATTGCTCCCGGCTTCCCTTTGTACTTTGATCCTTTTAGGATCATATCCTATGACCCAAGTATATCAGCACAATGAAGACGGAAGAAGAGGAGATCAGACATTCAGCAGGATGATAGGAATCAAAGGAACTTTCATCTGGACTGCATCAGTCTTTACGATTGGGGCAGGAGGATTTTCGTATTATTTCATAACAAAAAATCTTACCGTGGCTCTATATGCTTTTCCTTTATTTATGCTGCCAACGTTGGTATACTTTTTAACCTGGTTTATAAAAGTGCTAAAGGATGAAAAAGCCGCAAACTTTAAATCTACAATGAAGCTGAATATGCTGTCGTCATTGGGCTTTATTGCATTCTTTGTCTTTCTTACTATTCTAAAATACATTTAAAAGGGCTCCCCATGCGTCATTTTGATAAGCCGTCTTGAAAGAGGCTTTACACTGTTCAGGAATTGTAGAGAAAGCTCTGTCATCAGGTCCTGCCCGAATATTTTTTGTATTTGCCTTCCCAAAAACAATCTGGTTGAAAACATTTCATTCCACTTTCGAGAATATTGATCTTCAATCAACTTTCTATTTAAAGATGAGTTTACAAAATTCAGGGAGATAAGCTCTGACAGAATTTTTGCAGAATGAATAGCCATCGCCATACCATTACCACAAAGAGGAGAAATCATACCTGCAGCATCTCCGCAAAATAAGAGATGATCATATACTGCTTCTTTCTTTTCAAAGCTTATTTCATTTATTACTTCAGGCTTTTTATACAGGAAATCAGAGTTTTCAAAAATGACTTTCAAATGCTTGTTCCTGAAAAGGACCTCTCTCTCCATATCCTCAATATTTCCATGCTCTTTCAGATTACTTCTTGAACTAAGATAACAAAGGCAATACTTATCATCTTCAATTTTTGATATACCACAGTACCCGTCTTTGAAGTTGTGCAAAGCTATAAGATCATCAGGAAAGTCAGTTCTGATATGGTATTTTACTCCTATGTAAGGTGACCTTTTAAAGAAAAACTTACGGTTGAATTGTCTGTCGAGGTTTGATCTTTTTCCAAAACTACCCACTACAAGATGTGCCAAGTTGCCAGAGCCATCCTGAAGTTTTACATTGAAGATATTTCTTTCAAAGATTACATCTTCAACCTGGCTTTTTAAGAGAAAATTTACTCCTTTTGATATTGCAAGTTCATACAAAGCATAATCAAGCTTATAACGACTGAGCCCGAATCCGCCAAGCTCAAGGTGCATATTTATTTCTGCCCCCAGAGGACTAGTAACCTTAAGCCTGCTGATCTCAGATGGGCAGAGGTCAGAAAGATTTAGTCCTATTGAAAGTAGAAAAGGCTTTACTTCGTTTGAGATATATTCTCCGCAGACTTTATGGAAAGGATATTCTTTCTTTTCTATCACCAAAACACTGTATCCCTTATCTGCAAGACATATAGAATTAATGAGCCCAGCGAGCCCTCCGCCTATGATGATGATATCTTTCAATGTTTTGATGAACAGGTATTAATGAATCAAACTTACTATTTCAAAAATAAATTAGAGAATAAAAATACTTAAATCTGCATTTCCTCTATTATTTTTATTCTTGCATTATAGAACGATTGCCTAAAATTAATGCTTAAGTTTTCGTAAACATCTTATAAAGTTTAAATCATGACTCCTGCATTTAAAGAATGGTCCTACATAGTGGAAGCACTTGGAACAGGCAAACAGAACATCATCATACGTAAAGGAGGAATCCATGAAGAAGGTTCTGATTTTGAAATTAAATCAAAAAAATTCTTACTGTTCCCTACCCTGTTCCATCAGGCAAAGGACCTGGTTAAAAGTGACTGGTTTGAAGCTTTTGATCCTGAAAAATTTCATAAAGAACAGGATAAGGTAAGGATTGAGTATTTTGCTGAAATTGCAGACAGCAGAATTATAACTGAATGGGATAAGCTTGCAAAGTTATTTCCCTTCCATGCCTGGAACGAATCTATTATCAAAGAACGCTTTGAGAGATGGGAGAAAAGAGCACATCTGCTGATTGTCCAGATATACAAACTGAACGAACCTCAAACTATTGCATTGCTACCTGAGTATGGCGGCTGCAAGTCCTGGGTTGATCTGGAGGGAGACTTTAATCTGGAAGGAAAACCGGTAATAAATAAAATGATCCGTTAGGTGTTGTTTAATGGACCCTCTTGCCTCTTATTAATATAGAATTTTAAAACAAAACTTGTAACCTTTTAACAAAAAAGGACTTATATTTATATATACCTATATTCAGGTTTTTACAGCCATGAAAAAAATCGTATCTATTATTTATATAAGCTTATTTTTTGCTGCCAGGGTACAGTCTCAAACGATAAACTCTAATGACAATTTTTTTATAAAGAATCAGTATGATTTTTTATATTCAAAAAAAATAGTATTTAAAAGCCATATTAATAAACAGCAGCAGTACGTTGCTTTCCCTATAAAAAATGAGTTTCAAGGGAAATCGTTATGCCACTTCAGGACTTCAACTTTTTCATACACAAACCACAATCGAAAAAATTCTAATTATTTTATCGAATATTTTATACCTGGCCTGGGAGCCCCAATTATTAAAGATATTCTTAGAAGTCTGAACCAATAATTGCTGTCTTAAAATTTGGTTTAAAAACACATATTGCTTCGTTTTTGATGATCTTTCGAGTAACTTAACAATTCAATTCTTGTCTCTGGTCAATGTTGCTCATAATAAAGAAGATCTATAAATCTATCCTCTCCGAAAAAACCCGGATAAAACTTCATTACATAAGATTCTCCATAAGAGGTTATTTTTATTCCGGATCTAAAGTAACATGTGTCTGCTGCAATAAAAGCTTTACAAAATTTCTTCCTTATGGAAAGGTAAAAAGAGAAAATGCCGCTTGTCCTTCCTGCAATACCCTGGAGAGGAACAGGGTACTATATCTTTATCTGAGAGATAAAACAAATTTCTTTCATGATCAGTTAGCCGTACTTCATTTTGCTCCGGAAAACAGACTGGAAAAAATATTCCGCAAAATGAAAAACCTTCACTATATCTCTGGAGATATCAATCCTCAGGTTGCTATGAAGCAAGTTGACATACAATCCATTGATTTTCCTGACAACCATTTTGATGTTATTATCTGTAGTCATGTTCTAGGGCATGTTCCTGATGAGGTAAAGGCATTATCAGAGTTAAGAAGAGTAATAAAACCAGATGGCTCTGTGATTATTATGACTAAAATCTATAATGATATTTCAGCCACTCTTGAAGGTTCCGAATTGTCCAATGCAGAGGACCAGGAAATCTTTAGAAAACATGGGAAAGACTTCCATGAAAGCCTTCAAAGAGGAGGTTTTGATGTTTCAATAATTGATGTGGCCGAAGAAGTGGGGAATGCAGCTGCTGTTAAATATGGGCTTGGAGAAAAGGAGTTGATATTTCTTTGTAAGCGGAAAGTAAAAAGTTGAAAGTTAAAAGTTTCTAATGCTGAGATTACTTAATGTCTTAAAGTTAAAATGTCTTTAACTAAGAATAATTCAGACAAAAGTTAATGCTTACCAATCGACAGGTAAACACCAGTAAATGGATTCTATTTGAGGAAAAGCTTTTCGCTTTATGCATACAACTTTATGCTTTACAATGCTTGGAACTTTCTACTCTTAACTTTTAACTTCCATTAGTCAAATATCGACTGTATGTCTTCTCTCGACAGGTTCTTCACAAAACTTTCTTCTGTGGTAATAAGCTCTTCAGCCAGCTTCAACTTATTCTTCTGAAGGTTTAGAATTTTTTCTTCTACCGTGTTCTGAGAAATAAACTTGTAGGTAAATACTTTATTCTTTTGACCTATTCTATAAGCTCTGTCTACTGCCTGGGCTTCAATTGCGGGATTCCACCAAGGATCAAGGATAAACACATAGTCTGCAGCTGTCAGGTTAAGACCAACACCACCGGCTTTCAGACTTATCAGAAATACTCGCACCTCTTCATTGTCCTGGAAATAATCAACCTGAGCTTTTCTGTCTTTGGTAGAACCATCAAGATAAGCGTAAGTTACCTTCTTTTCATCAAGGTAGTTCCTGAGGATACTAAGATGCTTTACAAACTGACTAAAGATAAGTATTTTGTGATTCTTGCTAATGGCGTTTTCAAGCATATAAAGCACGTCTTCCATCTTGCCGGAATCTCCATCATAGTTCTCATCCACCATCAAAGGATGATTGGCAAGTTGTCTTAACTTTGTAAGACCCTGAAGTAGCAGGAACTGAGAATTGCCTACGCCCTTCTCTTCTATAGACTCAAGGATCATGTTTCTATAGCTTGACTTTACCTTTTCATATTCGGCTTCCTGAGAGGCTGTCATACGGGAGAATTTAACGTTCTCAATTTTTTCCGGAAGGTCTTTTGCTACCTGAGACTTTTGTCTTCTTAGGATAAAAGGCTTTATGATAGAATATAATCTTTTGATCTTCCCATCATCTCTTTTCTTCTCGATCGGATTAAGGAATTCATTTCTGAAGAAAGACTGACTACCTAATAAACCTGGATTGGCAAAGCTAATCTGTGACCATAAGTCCATTGTACTATTTTCAATAGGAGTACCGGTAAGAATAAGTCGGTGTGAAGATTTAAGATCACGAACCGCTTTGGCAATATTGCTGTCAGGATTTTTTATCGCCTGTGATTCGTCGAGTATGATATAGTTAAAATAGTAATTTTTCAGATGCTCTATATCAATTCTTACTGTTCCGTAGGAAGAAAGAATAAGATCATAGGATTCAAACTGCTCAACATTTTTATCTCTTCCTGTTCCTGTATAATTCAATATTCTTAAGGAAGGAGTGAACTTACGGGCCTCCATCTCCCAGTTATATAACAAAGATGTCGGCATTATAAGCAAAGTCGCACTTGTTGCTCCGCTTTCTTTTAATGACTGAAGAAATGCTAATGTCTGAACTGTCTTTCCAAGACCCATATCATCTGCAAGACAGCCTCCGAACTTATACTTGTAAAGAAACTGCATCCAATTGTAGCCCGCTTTCTGATAAGGCCTTAGCTCACCAAGGAAACCCGAAGGAATTGGATGGTCCTCAATCTCTTCAAACTCCTTAAGTTTTTCAAGCTTCTGACTAATCGTAACCTTAGCAAGATTTCCACTATGCAGCTCTTGAACAAGTGCAAGGTGATGCTTCTTTAACTTCAGGTCATTTTCGTCATTTGGATCTTCCATGAAAGCAAATAGCTCAGCATATTGTGTAAACCATTCTTCAGGAATAACAGCTATTTCGCCATTAGGTAGTACAAACTCCTTTTTTTTCTTTAAAATGTAATTGCGAAGTTTTAAGAAAGGAATTTCGAAATCACCGAATTTTACAGAAACATGTATATCGAACCAATCATTGTTCTCTTTAACTTCTAAGTTGATAGAGGTCTCACCAACAAAATACTTCTTGTTATCTTTAACGTTTTGTCTGACAACAAAATTTCTTGCAACCAGCTCATCTCTGTAGCGATTCATCCAGGAAAACGCCTCAAATCTTTCAAGCATCAATTTGCCATTTTTCAGCTCAAGACCAAGATCTCTCAGCTCAACCAGAATTGACTTTTCCCACTCCATAGACCTTTTTACCTTATGAAAAACATAAGAGTCTTTGGTCTTTTCCATCTTCACATAATTACTTCCGTTGACATCAGAGTTAAATGTAAAGTTGCCATACTGAAATGCAAGGTTAAATACAATTTTACAATCCTCTGCTTCCTGCACTTCAACATCACCGGAACCAGCATTGAACAGGTTCAGGCTCTTGCCTGCTGTTGCCAGCTCAGTAAATGTAATAACTGGTTTAGGCTCGTAATCTTCCGCAAAAATCTGAAAGCCCTTCGCATGAACATCAAAAGTTGCAATAAGGGGCGTTACAAACTTTTCATAGTAGGTATCTTCCATCTTTCTTGGTACCACTATGAATTTCTTGTTAAGGAAAGGTTTTAATTTATTCCCGTCTACATCCTTTTTAAAGCTGTAAACTTTATCACCTACCAGCAGCCATGCCGGTGAATTACAAATGATGATCGCATTTTTATACTGGAACTCTACCTTTTCCCCTTGATACTTAATTGTAGGAAAATAATGTGTATTGTCTTCATTCCTCATGAAATGAAACAATACCGAAGCTTTCTCAGGAGCAAGATGAATACGCTTCCACGTTGGTTCACCATCATTACCCATTTCGAAGACCATTTTATCATGAAGCAACTCAAGGATTTCAGCCTTTCTGTGTTCAATATAATCTCCTATGGCCTCCTGAAGCAGGGCATCTCCCTTATCTTTATTATATACTTTAAGAAAAAATTCTGCCGGAGTAACTTTTTTATTGTAAAACTTCTTAAGAATTGCATCCTGTTGAATGCTATCAGTAAGATGTATTAATTTAAAGTCTACTTCATTTAAACCCGCTGAAAACTCCTCTGCATTCTTTGAAGAAATATTCTGATGCTTGAACGTAAGTCTACCATTAGCATCTAACTGAACCACATAAGATTCAAAAAGATACCCAAGGTATTCATGCTCAAACAATGAATAAATTATTTGGAACGGTTCGGCAGTTGAGACTTTCATTTCGGATTAAAACAAGTATACAATATACTAAATTCAGTTTTAGAAGAAATGAAAAAGAGAAGATAATTATACACAGAAACCGAATCGTCCTGATTCTTAAATATTTTCCCTTATACTAACCTCAATGGCCCTATTTGCAGGTCTTACAGAGGCTAAAAAGGTGATGACAATAATTGTAATACCTGTGCTAATGAAATCACTGAGTTCCATTTTAACGGGATATGCATCCACGAGGGATGTTTCCATACCCATAGAGACCATTCCGAATTGTTGCTGGGCTATGCAAAGTCCAATACCAAGAACAAGTCCTAAAATAGCTCCGGTAAATGCAATCAAAGCGCCTTCAGTAAGAAAAATTGCCCTAACCATAGATGGTGTTGCACCCAATGAATAGAGAATGGCTATATCACGTTTCTTGTTAATGGCAAGCATTGTAAGACAGAAGAATATATTCATAGAAGCCACAGCAAGGATAAATGATATAGTAAAAAACATAAAAAGTTTTTCAATTTTAACAGCACGCAACAGGCTTGCATGCTGCTCGTCACTATTCTGAACAAGATAATCCTCGCCGAGCAATTCTCTCAATTGATCTCTTACTTTATTTACTTTAAAACCATCCTTTACCTTTATCTCCAAAGATGTACGTTTGTCCCCATAATTCAACAGTCTTTCTGCAAAATCCAGTGGTACGAAAATATAATTATCGTCATATTGCTTTTCAATGGCAAATACTGCTCCTGCCCTTATGTTTTCTCTGCTAAAAACTTTGTCAGGACTTAAAGAAGATACTGCTTTAATATTTTTAGGGTACCAGACTTGCAAGGGGTTAATTTCACTATTCAGTGAAATAGCCAGATTATACTGGATTCCCCGGCCTATGATTGCATAATCTTTTCCTCTGTCATGGAACTTCAGCTCTCCTGCCACAATCATGGAATCTAGTCTCTTTTGATTGAGAAAGTTTTCCGAAACCCCTTTCATTTTCACTACCATTTGATCTTCCTTGTATTTGACAAGAACATTGTCCTCTATGACTTCCGTAATGATAGCTATTCCCTTATTGGATTTAAGCTTATCCAGAAAATCATGATCAACCTTAAAGGATTTTCCCTTCACAGCGGAAATCTTTAATTGTGGATCAAAGGTATTGTAAAGTGAACGGATAAGGTTCTCCAATCCATTGAATACGCTTAGTGCTACCACAAGAGACATGGTTACAAAAGCAACCACAAGGATGGAGAGCAGAGAAACTATATTTATAAAATTAATTTTCCTGCCAAATAAAAAATAGCGCTTTGCAATGAAAAAGGGTACCCTCAAAACTTTATAGATTTAAATTATTCGTCTTCGTTTTCTTCATCCTCATTTTTTGCAGGAGGAATATCAAGTCCGGAAAGGATCTTATCAATATTCGCAGCATATTCAACAGTATCATCGATATGAAAAACAAGTTGTGGGACGATTCTCAGCTGTTTTCCGACTTTCTCCCCCAGCATTTTTCTGACCTGCTTGGTATTTTCTCTTATATTTTGAAGAATGGCATTTTGGTTATTGTTTTTCAAAAAGCTTAAATAAATAGAAGCAACCCCAAGATCAGGGCTGATTTTTACATGAGTCACAGTGATAAATGCTCCCCCAAATATTCCTTTGGTGTCTCTCTGAAAAAGTTCTCCCATTTCTTTTTGTATTAATCTGGAAACTTTTTGTTGTCTTTTGCTGTCCATTTTCCGTATCGATGAAGGATGATTTATTTAATGGAATTTATCAAAATTATATCCATTAAATGAACAAGTAGTTATATTTACTTCAAACTTAGTTTTAATTAACAAGTTTTAATCGAAAATTAACAAATAATCTTTTGCCTTGGTTAGATTTTTCAAAACTTTTGATCCCTTCCGCTTAGGGGTTGTGGTTATTATATTTCTGATTATCAGAATAACTTTCATGTTAAATGGCAGTCCATTGCTTCTTAATGAAATCAACTGGCTCACTATAGGCGAAAGGTTGCATTCAGGTGCTTCCATGTATAGAGATATTTGGTTTCCCACAGGCCCACTGTCAGCCTCGGTATATTATTTCCTGAATCTGTTTTTTGGAAAATCACAGACTGCTTTTGGGATTACATCTGCATTTTTTGTCATCTTTCAGGGGGTAATTTTTAATTTAATTTTAAATGCAGTAGGTGCCCTCAGGGATAGAAGTACCTTACCAGCTCTTTTTTACTTCCTGTTTGCTACTTTATTCTTTGACTTCAATACTTTGTTTCCTACTTTGCTGGGTACCACCTTTTTGCTAATTGCTTTATTTCTTATATTCCAACAGCTCCGCAACGATTTAAAAGAAGAACTTATGCTGTATTCAGGAATCTTTATCGGAATCGCAGCTCTATTCAGCATTCAACTTGGCCTTTTCTTTTTCTTTGCTTTTCTATCTTATTTATTCTTTGGGGTCTTAAACCTTAGGAAGTTCCTTTTATTAATTGTCGGATTCGCTTTTCCGTTTTTGATTGCCTGGACTTACTATTTTCTTAAAAACGGATCTTCGGAATTTGTTACCTACTACGTACTTTCTTTTGTCAATTATAAAAAAACTATTTTCGGTAGTCTCCAACTCTACATTTTAATTTTACTGATTCCGGCAATAGTGATGCTTTTCTCATTTTTCATCATTGCGAATTCATCGCGATATATCAATTTTCAATACAACCTCATCAAATCCATGCTGCTATGGATAATTTTCGGCTCATTTTCCCTCACTTTATCAAACAATCTCTCCCCTTCTTCTACCTTTATATTTGTTCCTGCCCTGGCATTTTTTGCTGCTCACATGTTTTCTCTTATTCGACATAGAATCTTTAAGGAGTCATTTTTTGCAGGAATCGTCATCTTTATCTTAGGAATAAGTTTCATTTTTTCATCGAAAGCTTCTATAAATAATAAAACCTGGAATATTACTTCAATGATAGCCTCTCCGCTTCAAAGTCCACTCATGGAAATAAAAGGGAAAAAGGTTTTGGTTTTAGGCAAACTTCCGGAAATGTATATTGAGAATACACTTGCTACACCCTACCTTGACTGGCAATTGGCAGAAAAAAGATTTGACAACCTTAATAACTTCGAAAATATTTCAGGTATTTACAGGGACTTTTTAAGAGATTCCCCTGACTATATAGTTGATAGGGTGAATCTTGCAGAAAAGATATTTGCAAAGATTCCATCATTAGGAGCTGCTTATAAAAAAGTAGATGAAGGGCTATACCAGAAAGTACAGCCCATTAATAGCATTTATTAATTTTATCAACTCTGTTCTGATGCCTTCCTCCTTCAAAAGGAGTATTAATAAAAGTCTGGACAAATTTCTTTGCATCTGCCAGTTCTATAAATCTTGCAGGAAGACATAGTACGTTTGCATCATTATGCTGTCTCGCCAATGCAGCAAGATCATTTGTCCAGCACAGCGAAGCCCTGATGTCTTTATATTTATTTGCGGTGATTGCAACTCCATTCCCGCTTCCGCAAATAAGAATTCCAAAATCAAATTCTTTACTTTCTACAGCCTTGGATAATGGATGCACAAAATCCGGATAGTCTACGGATGCTTCACTAAATGGCCCAAAGTCTTTAACTTCATAACCTTTGCTCTGAAGGTCTGCTATTATTTCCTTCTTGTAGGTGTACCCGGCATGATCACCGCCAAGTGCAATTTTTTTACTCATTTGAGTTTGTAAATTTTAATGATCTAATATTGGATAAAAATGAAAGTCCTGCTTTATATAAAGCAGGACTTGATAAGTCCTAAGAATATGTCAGCTCTTGCATTTCTTCTTTTTTCTTTCTCTTCTTGTTTACACTGGCAGAGATAAAGATACTTAATTCATACAGCACAAAAAGAGGCAGAGAAATTACGACCTGACTAAGAACATCAGGAGGAGTGATGATAGCTGCAACTACTAAAATAACAACAATGGCATGCCTTCTGTAAGCTTTCATAAAGTCGGGAGTCATGACGCCCAGCTTCGAAAGTATAAATACAGCTACAGGCAACTGGAACATCAAACCGCTACCGAGAACCATCATGGTAAGGGTAGAAATATATGATGCCAGGTCAAAGTTATTTTCAATACTTGGATCCAGAGTATAATTTGCAAGAAAGTTAATGGACATCGGAGAAACGATGTAGTAACCAAAAAGCACACCGGAGATAAACAAAAGCGTTACATAGAACAGTAGACCGCTTGCTGCAGTTTGCTCTTTTATATACAATCCTGGTTTAATAAAGCTCCAGATTTCCCAGAATGTATAAGGAAAAGCAAGAATAAGTCCTATTACAAATGCTGCATTGATGTGCATTGTAAACTGCCCTCCAAGAGTTCTGTTTTGAAGAGAGAAATTCATCTTTTCAATACACAAATCCGGACCAAGCTTGCATAACATTTGATATGTCCAGAAATCTGTTTTGGACGGTCCAAGGATAATAGTCTGAAAGATGAAATCCTTTGCCAGAAACGCAACCAAAGAGAATACAACAATTGAAATTAACGATCTAATGAGATGCCACCTCAACTCCTCAAGGTGGTCAAGAAATGACATCTCTTTATGCTGAGCTTTTGCCACAAATTAATTTTTATACGTATAGAGGAAAATCTTCCATCCAGTGATTGATGTCTTTTTTCACCTTTTGAATAACCTTTTGATCTTCATTGCTCATCAATACTGTGTCAATCAGATCAACGATTTTTTCCATATCGGCTTCTTTCATACCTCTGGTAGTAACAGCAGCTGTACCAACTCTCATTCCGGAAGTAACAAACGGAGATTTGTCATCAAACGGAACCATGTTTTTGTTTATTGTAATATCCGCCTGAATAAGAGTATTCTCTGCAAATTTACCTGTAAGGCCTTTAGATCTGAGGTCGATAAGCATCAGGTGATTATCAGTGCCTCCTGAAATGATTTCATATCCTCTCTTTTTAAATGCGTCAGCCATAACCTGAGCATTTTTCTTAACCTGCTTAGCATAATCAAGATAATCATCTGATAGCGCCTCAAAGAAAGAAACAGCTTTTGCAGCAATCACATGCTCAAGCGGACCACCTTGTACTCCCGGGAAAACAGCCATATCCATAACGTTAGACATCATTCTGATCTCACCTTTAGGAGTTTTAAGACCCATTGGATTTTCAAAATCTTTGCCCATCATAATGATACCACCTCTTGGACCTCTAAGAGTTTTGTGTGTAGTCGAGGTAACAAAATGACAATGAGGAACAGGATCGTTCAATAATCCTTTAGCTATCAGACCGGCAGGGTGGGCAATATCAGCAAGCAATACAGCACCTACTTTATCTGCGATCTCCCTGAAACGTTTGTAATCCCAGTCTCTCGAATATGCAGAAGCGCCACAAACGATCAATTTTGGTTTCTCTCTTAAGGCTATTTCTTCAACTTTATCAAGATTAATTATTCCAGTTTCTTTTTCAACACCATAAAATACTGGTTTGAAGTATTTACCGGAAAAGTTAACCGGTGAACCATGAGAAAGGTGGCCGCCGTGAGAAAGGTCAAATCCAAGTATTGTATCTCCAGGAGTAAGGCAGGCAAGGAATACAGCCATATTTGCCTGTGCACCGGAATGTGGCTGAACGTTGGCCCATTCAACTTTAAATAATTTCTTTAGTCTGTCAATAGCCAATTGCTCTGAAAGGTCTACAATTTCGCATCCGCCATAGTATCTTTTACCTGGCAGGCCTTCTGCATATTTGTTTGTTAATACGCTACCCATAGCTTCCATCACCTGACGAGAGGTAAAATTCTCAGAAGCAATAAGTTCAACACCACTCTCCTGTCTTCTTTTTTCGCGGGCGATTAGATCAAAGATTTGATTATCCCTTAAGGCAGATATTATTGTAGTTTCCATGAAAGAGTTTTTGATTATTTGATATAATTATCAAAATTAACTTAAAGTGCGTTAGGAACAAAGAATTTCTGGATTCAAGATGCCTTTTAAGCTAAAAATTACTGATTATGTAACCGTAATCTGACCTTAATAAAGTAATTAAATCATTCTTGAATTTGAAGCATATCACTTTTCATAGGCGCCTAAATCCGGTTTTTCGTCCCGGTTTTTGTCGTCAAGGTCTTTTGATATACCCAAACTTAGGCCTGCATCTATCGCCGGTGAAAGGTTATCAGGACGAAAATCCAGGCGAAAGGGGCTTTTAAACTGAGGATCTTTTGAAATATTATTATTGCCTGGGACGGGCTGAAAATTTCTAATAATAGAATTGCTTACAATAAAATCTCCACCTGATGCCACTTCATTGCTCCTGTCTCCCCAAATGATACTGTTCTCAATTCTTGTTTTTCCACTGGATTTTGAAAAGTCCAATAATGGAAAATCTCTGAAAAATGAAAATGAATAGCCTGCAATGGTAGAATGTCGTATGTAAACAGTTTCTTTTCCCTTTGAAAGTATGTTATTACCTAATATATTATAAGTAAGATCATTCCACAAGTAAGAATCTGCAGCCAGAGATAGTCCTTCATTTTTCATATTCCTTAAAATAGAATTGGAAAATATTAGTTCGGGTATGGTATCATTATCAGATATTTCTTCCTGACTGATACCTATATCAGCATTTTCTATTATGGAAAAATTGATTCTGTTATTTATACTTTTGGACGTAAATTGAATGCCCGACCATTGCCCCGGCTGATCTTCATAAATTTTCCCTCTTTTATCCGAACCAAACAACACTTCATTCCCCTTCTCCCCATTAACAATCAAAGTTCCTTCAACTTTCAAAGTAGCAGCGTTATGAAACAGCACCTTTACTCCTTTTTCAACTGTGAGTTTACAGCCCTCAGGAATGGTAAGTTGGTTATAAATTACAAAAGGTTTTCCGGCAGTCCATACTGTATCACAACCTGTTTGAGCATTTACAAAAAAGTTGGCATTCTGAGCAAAACTTTCTAAAACGACAGACTGAATGTTTCCATTAGTATTAAAAAGAATTTTATCTGAAACGATATAAGCATTTGTAGTATCCGTTGGCCTTAGCAGAACAGAGATGAGTATATAAATGCTGTCTTTTCCCCGTATTTCGACATTTGAATCAGAAAATGATTTTTTACCATTTATAATCAGTGAATATGGAGAATTTGCAAGTCCTTCAAGGGAAATATGACTCACTTTAACTGCATTTTTACTGTGATTGTAAACCAGCAGTCTTTTGGTAATATTTGGAACAGAAGTAAAAAGTGTATCAAAAAAAATGGTATCACTTGAAAAAGATAATTTTGCGGAAGGATCTGAAGTTAATTTTTCATCTGCCTTTTTACAGCACAACAAAAAGCACAAAAAGCACAAAAAACACAAAATACAGATAAAAGTATTCTTCATTCTCTCAGGATAAAACTTTAAAAAATATAACGTTGGATTTTGAAAAAATCATATCAAAATCCAACGTTGAAATTAATTTATTTATAAAGATTATTTAACTCCTTCTTTCAGCCTTTCAGCATTTTCAGCAATACGAAGCTGCTCTATAAAATCCTCAATATGCCCATCCATTACAACAGGAAGATTATAAACAGTATAACCTATTCTGTGGTCGGTTACACGACCCTGAGGATAGTTGTACGTTCTGATTTTATCTGACCTGTCACCACTTCCAACCAAAGATTTTCTCTGAGCACCGATCTCTTCATTTTGCTTTTGAAGTTCAATCTCATATAATCTTGAACGCAGTACCTTAAGGGCTTTATCGAAGTTCTTGATCTGAGATTTTTCATCCTGACACTGTACCACCACACCTGTCGGAATGTGGGTAAGACGAATTGCTGAGTAAGTGGTGTTTACTGACTGACCGCCAGGACCGGAAGAGCAAAAAGTATCTTTTCTGATATCATTCATATTGATATCGATTTCTACATCCTCAACTTCTGGCAGAGCAACTACAGTTGCAGCTGAAGTGTGCACACGACCCTGAGTTTCTGTTGCCGGCACTCTCTGTACCCTGTGTACTCCGGATTCGAACTTCAGTTTACCATACACATCCTCTCCGGAAACTGTGCAGATGATCTCTTTGTAACCACCTGAAGTACCTTCTGTATAATCCAGAAGTTCAAGTTTCCAGCCCATAATCTCAGCCAGACGCTGATACATTCTATGTAAATCTCCTGCGAAAATAGCAGCTTCGTCACCGCCGGTACCGGCACGGATCTCAAGAATAACGTTCTTACTATCATTAGGGTCTTTAGGGATAAGCATCTCTTTCACAACCTCTTCCATCTTATCCTTTTCCGGAACCAGTTCATCGAGCTCAACCTTCGCCATTTCTCTGAAATCAGGATCTTTTTCCGTTTCAAGTACTTTTTTGGCGCTTTCGATATTATCCAGAATTCCTTTATATTTTTGGTAGACCTGCACTATCTTCTCAAGTTCCTTGTATTCTTTTCCCAGTGCAGAATATTTTTTCATATCTGCCATTGCCTCAGGCTGAATTATTAGTTCAGAAACCTCCTCAAATCTTTTTTTAATGGCCTCGAGCTTATCAATCATGTTTTTTTAGAAATTTGCGTTTGCAAAGATAATAAAATCTAAGAATAGAAAGTGACTGTATTCAAACACAAAAAGAGGGGGTTTTGTCCCATGAAAATCAAATTATTTGCGATTTCTGCCCTGTTTATAGGAATTTTTTCAGCCTGCAATGAGAATTCTGTGGACACCAAAGGTATTTCTGACGAGCTTCAAAACCGAAAAATCGTGAGAGTTACTGAATCAGAAATTTTTGACCTGGCCAATAAAACCGGTGAAGAAGCTGTCAAGAAAATAATTGAATCTTCGAAAAGACGATCTGAAGCTCTTGCTAAAGAGAAAAAAACAGAAGAAGCAGTTCTCGCTTGCAATTATTCGTCAATTCATAACCTTGATTCCCTGGCAAATGCAATTGATGTATTCAAAATCAACAGGATAGATACTAATTTTAAAAGCAAAATCATATTATCCGAAATAGAAGCTCAGCTTTTAGATGCTTACAAATACAACAAAGAAAATAAGTTGGAAATGAAACCCAATCTTCAAGCTATAAATGATACCCTATTTGTTTATATGTCTCCAATAATGGTATCCACACAATGTATCGCCCTATCTGATCAAACAAAAGAAAAATCAACATCTGAATTTCAGGGCATTTGGAGCATATATCTAAAAAAAAGGGATATAGTTCTGACTATTCAGAAAGAGTCGAAAAAAAAATAGAAGTTTGACCTGATACATTTCAGGTCAAGACTTTTTTTATCTGCATTCCCCCTTAACAAATTTTGTTACTCCAGCCTTCTCAGCATAACAGGTATTTGAATAATTTTTACCATCGCAACCACAAACAGGATCATAAATTTCTATGCAAGCAGTTTCTGTATTAATTTTTGAAGAATCAATACAGGCTTCCGAGCCTACCTGAAAAGTTTCTTTTTTTTCCTCATTCCCTGTTGTATCTTTTTGCGGTCCATTGCAGGAACACAAAATAAAAAGTACTATCCAATAATTCTGATTTACAATAGTTCTGATCATTTTCGTTGATAATGTAAGGTTAAAACTTTTGTTTAGGGAAACTGTTCATTGATTTAAATCAAACAGATCTAAAACTCAACACTTTTAAAATACGTTTTAAATCAAAGGAGGAGCTCAATTATGATTTACACTCAAAAAAAAGTTTACGATCACAATTTACACTTTTCTATTGATGAAATTCCACCGAGGGTGGAGCCAAGAAAAGTACTTATGGCAAGTCCGGAATACTTTGATATCATAGATATCAAAAATCCACATATGGAAAAAGGTCTTGGAAATATGGACAAAAAACTGGCGATAAGTCAGTGGGAGAATGTTCGTAATGAATATCTGCGACTTGCAGAGCTGGGTATTCTTGAGTCTGTAAATGTAATTTCGGGTGTTCCTGGTTGTGAAGACATGGTATTTGCCGCCAATCAGACTTTCCCATGGAGAGATGAAACCGGAAGAAAAGAAGTAATTCTTAGTAAAATGAGACACTGCTCCAGGCAGAAAGAGGTGCCTTATTTTGAAGAGTTTTTCCGGGATGAGGGATACAAAATTAATAAACTGGAAAAAACTACACTTTTTGAGGGAATGGGTGACCTCATTCCTCATTATGGTAAAATGCTTCTATATGGAGGGTACGGCTTTCGCTCAGAAAAAAGCGCCTATGATGAAATTGCACAACTTTTGAACGTGCCTATCATAGCCCTTGAACTCATTAATGAGAATTTCTATCACCTTGATACCTGTTTTTTACCTTTGGATGAAGAAACTGTTTTGATTTGTGCGGAGGCTTTTACAACCGAAGGTTTGAAAACAATAAAAAAAATGTTTCGTGAAGTTATAGCCATACCTGTACATGAAGCATCATTAAACTTTTCTCTGAATGCTCATATTATTAATGACCAGATTACAGGGAAAAAAGTTGCGCTTATGCAAAAAGGAGGTATTATTACTTTTCACCACCTGGTAAAAAAAGGATTTGAAGTTATTGAATTGGATACTTCAGAATTTATTAAATCTGGTGGAAGTGTATTTTGTATGAAGATGATGGTTTATTAACCTTATCTTCTCAACTAAAACTTTATTTTATGCGATTTGACCTGGGCCATGTTAAGGATAAAGAAAACTCTATAATTCGTGTCACTTCTGACATCGGACCTCTTAAATCAGTTCTGATCCATAGGCCTGATGAAGGAATTGAAAAAGTAACACCATCTAGGGCTGTGGATCTTCTATATGAAGACATCGTCTATCTTCCTAAAATGATAGAGGAACACCAGGTCTTTACAAATTTACTTGGTCATTTTATAGGTGAAAAAAATGTACACGATTTCTCAAACCTTCTCAGTGATATACTTGATCAAGATGCTATAAAGAAAGAGCTTGTAACTATAGTTTGCAGGCTTGAGCATTGTGATGACAGGATCAAACAATTCCTGATCAATTCAGAGCCGAAAGTATTAGCCAATACACTAATATCAGGAGTATATCATAATAAAAAAGAAATCTCAATTTTCTTACCTCTACCTAATCTCATTTTTACAAGAGATCTGGGAACAGTTATCAACAACCATCTTTTGATAGCACAAGCTTCCAAGAGGGCTCGCTCAAGGGAATCTGTACTTTCCTACTTTGTATTTAACTACCATCCATTATTTTCAGCTTTAAACAAAAGTAACAAGCTATTCGGAATCTCAGACAGTATAGAGGAGCTGGTTGAAAATAATAATGGCCATCTTGGAGTATTCTCTGTGGAAGGAGGAGATGTAATGTTGGTAAATGAAAATCATTTATTGATAGGAATAAGCGAAAGAACTTCTGAGATGGCTGTTGAGAGAATAATCAGGAAAATTTTCGCTCATAAAATAGTCGGTGAAATAACTGTTGTAAACCTTCCACCTCTAAGATTTTGTATGCACCTGGACACCGTCTTTACCATGTCAAAAAGAAATCAAAGTGTGGTTTTTGCTCCTTTAATCATGCAGGAGGGAAAAATGAAAATACAGCATTATTCCGCCAATAGTCAGAGGCCTTTAGTTGCAAAGAGCTTAAGTTCCATATTAAAAGATATTTATCCAGACTGGCAATTTATACTATGCGGAGAAGGCAAGGCTCCCTTTGAAGAAAGAGAACAATGGACAGATGGCTGCAATTTATTCACTGTCCGTGAAGGCGTTGCATTTACATATGACAGGAACCTGAAAACAAATAAGGCACTACAAGAGGCGGGATATCAGATTTTCAATGCTTCCGAATTACTTCAGGAATTGAGAAGTGGAAAGATTTGTCAGGAAGACATTCAGAATACGATCATTAATCTTCCATCAGCAGAATTATCAAGGGCCAGAGGTGGTCCTCATTGCATGACAATGCCACTTTGCCGAGGATAAAATCATTATAATGATTATTGACAGAGAATTTCAATAATTAAGACCTATTTACAAAATTTGCAGACAAACGATTCAATAATCGTTTCTAAAGCTTAAATTTGCCAAATGAGGTTCATGAAATACGTCACATTTTTTTTCTTCTTTCTCCTGATGCACAGGCACGGCTTCAGCTTGTCTGAAAGATATATGGACGCTAATGATACTTATAACTCATCTCTCATTCCTCAACATGCTCATCTACAATTTATTGATCAGGAGCAACTTAAGCTCACTATAACTCCTAATCCAGTAGAAGGTACACTGCAATTATCATTGAAATCAAGTGTTCCGGATGAGGCACAAGTTCTCATATACAATTCTTTAGGAGTATTAATCAAAGAAGTTTTTATTACTTTTAACAATGGTACAAGTCAGTTCGAAATACCTGTTTCCAACATCCATCCTGGACTTTACTTTTTAAGTATTAAAGGAAAAATAGTTAATACAACCGGACGATTTATAAAGAGGTAATTTTTTCACTCATACTTTTTTCTCAACCTTTTAACAGTCTTTCAGTTTCATCCTTATGGTCATAATTGTTTCCGGCCTTCCTGGTTCCGGTAAATCATTCTTTGCGGAAAAATTATCTAAGCTCATCAAGGCCAAATATCTCTCAAGTGATATTATAAGAAAGGAATTAATTAGCAACCCAACATACTCAAAAGAGGAGAAGGAAGCGGTTTATGAGGAAATGAAAATTAGGCTGAACTCTTTATTATCTGAAAAAACCGATGTTATACTGGATGCGACTTTTTTTAAAGATGAATTAAGAAAATCGTTTTGCAAAGAATGTGCTCAACATAAAACCAATTGCAAGATTATTATTATCAGTGCGAGTGAAGAGGATATAAAACATAGAGTCTCATCCCAAAGAGCGTTCAGCGATGCTGATTACTCAGTATATCTGAAAATGAAAGAACAGTTTGAATTACCCGAGACTGAATTCCTGGAACTTGACTCTTCAAAGACTGATATTAACCTAATGCTTTTCAAAGCAGTTGAATACATAAAATAAAAAGTGATCTTTCTATGGAAAAGGAACAATTAGGTAGTATAATTTTCCCTGATCATTCCAGACCACTTTCTGTTACTGAAACCTCCATTTCCTGGATTCTTTTTTCGGAGAAAAAAGCATTTAAAATCAAAAGGCCTGTTGCAACTTCATTCCTAAATTTTTCATCGTTACAAAATCGAAAATTCTATTGTGAAAAAGAGTTCTTATTAAATCAAAGGTTCTCATCAGACATCTATATCAATGTTCAACCTGTAAGAATACACAATGGGTACTTCCAAATAGGTGGAGAAAATGGTGAAATCATTGATTATGCAGTTGAGATGAGACGGCTTCCTGAAGGAAAAGAATTAAACAACCTTCTTTTAAAAAATGAGATAGCAGAAAGTGATATTCGCAAAATTGCGGAAGCTATTGCGGAATTCCATTTATCATCAAAGCCTTTAATTATAAATAATCAAAGCGACCTTATTAAGAATAAAACCAAAGACATACTCAACTATTCCACAGTATTTAATAAAATTGATCCAGTCAGTAAAGACTTTATTGACATTAGCACCAACTACTGCCTTCGGTTTATTCTACACTTTAAAGAATTTCTCGAATCCAGAATGAATCAGGGATTTATCAGAGATTGCCATGGCGATCTTCATACCGGAAACATCTTCCTCCTTGATAAACCTGTATTGTTTGATTGTATAGAATTTGATGATTCACTGAGACAAATAGATATAATGGAAGAACTGGCTTTTCTTTCCATGGACCTTGACAGTTATGATAGAAAAGACTTTGGTAAATTGATTCTGGAATATTATAATGTATTTAATTCTGCAATAAGGAGTCCCGAGGAATATTTGCTTTTTTTATTCTACAAATATTATAAGGCAGGAGTTAGAGCTAAAGTTATGGCAGTTCAGTGGATAAGAGAAAGAGAGACCGATAGAAAAGTACAGATAGAAATACAAATGCAGAGTTATATAAAACTAATGCAAGAGTATTTCAATCAATTGCAAAAGGACCTTAATACAATTGATCCAGGACTTTATCCATTTACAATCCGTTAAACGCCCGATGAGATTTTTTTTAAATCCAGCTTAATTCATTAAAGAATCAAACACTTCATCCAGTCTGGCAGCAGCATGAATGTTAACTTTAAACTTTGACGTATCCAGTCCCTTCTTATTATACTTTGAAATAAATATATCTTTAAAACCTAATTTTTCAGCTTCAGAAATTCTTTGTTCTATTCTGTTTACCGCTCTTATTTCCCCTCCCAGTCCTACTTCACCGGCAAAACAAACTGTCTGTGGAATGGCGAGATCTTTAAACGAAGATATAATGGATGCACATACCGATAAATCTATTGCAGGATCTTCAATCTTTAGTCCACCTGCAATATTCAGGAACACATCCTGAGCGCCAAGTCTGAGTCCACCTCTTTTTTCAAGTACAGCCAATAACATGTTCAATCTTTTCGCATCAAACCCGGTAGAACTTCTTTGAGGTGTTCCATATGTTGCCGGACTTACAAGAGACTGTACCTCTATCAGCAAAGGTCGATTCCCTTCGAGAGTTGCTCCTATCGTTATTCCACTCAAAACCTCCTCCCTTTGTGAAAGGAGTATCTGAGAAGGATTGGAGACCTCCTTTAATCCAGCCCCCGACATTTCGTAGATCCCCAGTTCAGAAGTAGATCCGAAACGATTCTTTGTCGTACGCATGATTCTATAGGCCATATGGCGATCACCTTCAAATTGCAGAACAGTATCCACCATATGTTCCAGTATCTTAGGCCCGGCAATAGTTCCTTCCTTCGTAATATGACCTATAAGAAAAACAGGAGTACCTGACTCTTTAGCAAACTTTAACAACTCCGCAGTACATTCCCTGACCTGCGAAATGCTTCCTGCACTGGAGTCTATAAAAGATGAATGTAAAGTTTGAATAGAGTCTACAACCAAAACATCCGGTTCCAATATCTCAATCTGTTTGAAGATATTCTGAGTGGATGTTTCTGTAAGCACATAACAGTTATTGGATTTTATACCAAGTCTTTCTGCACGCATTTTGGTTTGTTGCTCACTCTCCTCTCCTGAAACATACAATACCTTGTGCTCAACAAGACTTAATGCAATCTGAAGCATGAGCGTCGATTTGCCGATGCCCGGTTCACCACCGATCAGCACCAAAGAGCCCGGGACAATGCCTCCTCCCAATACTCTGTTTAATTCTCCGTCATTGGTATAAATGCGTTCTTCCTGATCATAAGCAACTTCATTGATGGGTTTCGGCTTGTTGGCAACTTTTGTAGAAGAAGAAGATTTCCAGGATTGCTTTTCCTCTTTTTGAATAAGCTCTTCCACATAGGTATTCCACTCTCCACAGGAAGGACATTTTCCGACCCACTTGGCAGACTGGGCACCACAACTCTGACAAAAAAACGAGGATTTTACTTTGGCCATAATCTTATATTCAAAGATACCACTTATTCAACACAGGACCATATTGTGGAAAAATTTGGAAAAATCCCAAATCCGACATTAAATATTGCAATATCGAGCTAGAGGTATTTTGATATATTTTGTAATATTGTTCACAATACAGTAACTACTAAAAAACTAAAATATTCTATGAGCTTCAGGATCGAAAAAGACACTATGGGGCCGGTACAAGTTCCGGCAGACAAATATTGGGGAGCACAAACACAAAGATCAAAAGAGAACTTCACCATTGGTGGCCAGTTAATGCCTACTGAAGTGATCAGAGCATTTGCCATTTTGAAGAAAGCGGCAGCACAAACTAACCTTGAACTTGGTGTTCTATCTTCGGACAAAGCTGAGATAATCAGCAAAGTATGTGAGGAGATTCTGGATGGAAAACTTGATGACCAGTTTCCTTTGGTGGTATGGCAGACAGGTTCAGGAACCCAGTCTAACATGAATGTTAATGAAGTAATAGGAAACAGAGCTCATGTACTTCTTGGAGGTAAACTTGAAGACGAAAAGAAAAAAATCCACCCGAACGATGATGTTAATAAATCTCAGTCATCTAATGATACCTTCCCGACTGCAATGTCAATTGCAGCATATAAGCTGATTGTTGAAGAAACAATTCCAAAGGTAAAGTCTCTCAGAGATACGCTTGACGCTAAAGCAAAGGCTTTTGCAGAAGTAGTAAAAATAGGCCGTACACACTTAATGGATGCTACTCCCCTTACACTTGGAAATGAATTTTCAGGTTATGTGGCTCAATTGGATCATGGTATTAAAACCCTTCAATCTACGCTGGATCACCTTTCCGAGCTTGCACTTGGAGGAACAGCTGTAGGAACAGGGCTAAATACTCCCAAAGGATATTCTGAACTTGTTGCAAAGAAAATTTCCCAACTAACAGGTCATCCTTTCAAAACCGCCCCTAACAAATTTGAGGCGCTGGCAGCTCACGATGCAGCAGTAGGTACTTCAGGAGCGTTGAAAAAACTTGCCGTAAGTTTGATGAAAATAGGAAATGATATCAGACTACTTGCTTCAGGACCAAGATGCGGTATCGGAGAATTATTAATTCCTGAAAATGAGCCAGGTTCTTCAATCATGCCAGGAAAGGTAAATCCGACTCAGTCTGAGGCGCTTACAATGGTTTGTGCACAAGTTATTGGAAATGATGCTGCAATTTCTGTCGGTGGAATGCAAGGACATTTCGAACTAAATGTTTTCAAACCCGTAATAATCTTCAATTTGCTGATGTCGGCTAAACTAATCGGAGATGCTGCCGATAGTTTCAACAAAAATTGCGCAGTCGGTATTGAGCCAAACTTACCTTTCATCAATAAAAATCTTGAAAATTCGTTGATGCTGGTAACCGCTCTTAACACACATATCGGCTATGAAAATGCTGCTAAAATTGCAAAAAAAGCTCATAAAGAAAACAAAACCTTAAGAGAGGCAGCCATAGAACTGCAGCTATTGACTGACGAGCAATTTACAAGCTGGGTTAACGCAAAAGACATGATAGGAAGCCTTAAATAATATTTTAGGGTTTCCTGTCGGCAATTATAAAAACAGGATACTCTAAAAACATTATTAAATAGCTACTACCATGAAAAAGAGCGCTCATGTGTTCGGATTGTTAATGTTTCTGACATTTTGTGCCGGATATGCCCAATCTGATAAAGAAACTGAAAAAGAATGGGCTAAAAAACTGAAATCTCTTACTCCAATGGAGTACAAAAAGCTTGTTGAAGAAAAAGATGCTTTATCAGCCCAAGTCTCTCAAACTGCCAGTTTGAAATCTGAAGTGGACGCCAAAAATAAAGAAATAGAGCAGCTTAAAAAAAGTCTTCAATCAGGAGGAGGAGCTGGAAGTGCAAAATCCAAAACCGTACCTGGTGTCGTTTTTAAAGTGCAGGTAGGCTCTTTCAGAAACAAAGATCTGTCAAAATATTTTGACAACAATCCGAACTTCAGTGGCGAAGTAGATAAAGACGGAATAAAAAAATATACACTAGGCAACTTTGCTGATTATTGGGAAGCTAACACATTTAAAAAGGCACTAAGGGATATGGGTGTGAAAGATGCCTGGATCGTCGCTTATAAAAATGGCGAAAGAGTACCAATTAAAGATGTGCTTGAAGGTGTGTTATAAAATTCATTTAGTATGTAATTAATTATTGAAGTAAGGCTGATTCTTTCGAATCAGCTTTTTTTATCGAAATTTGTAAAGCAGACGCCCTTCATAACGCCCGGCAAAAATCTTTTTTTAACTCCTTTATTACCATGATTTTTCGGTGAATTTTTAAAAGCACCAATCAACCTACATCCCGCAAACCTATTGATATTTAAGACCTTGTCTTTATATATCTATTTAAAACTTTAACTACCCTTTTCGCCTTCCGCTACATATTTATTATCTTTAAAAATACTTCAAGAATTTTCTAGTGGAAAATAAAATTACCTGCCCTAAATGCGCCCATCATTTCAATGTAGAGGAGGCGCTTGCCAGTCATATAGAGGAAAAACTAAAACAGGATTTTGAAAAAATCCAGAAACAAAAAGAAGCGGAACTTGCCGAAAAAGAGAATAAACTTCGTGCTTATCAGGCCAAGCTGCTCAAGGAACGGGAAGATCAGGAGGCTCAGCTGAAAAAAACACTGATTCTGGAGAAACAGAAAATAGAAGAACAGCTCAAAGGAAAGGTGAAAGAGGATTTTGAAATGCAACTTAAAACGATGCAGGAAGAAATCGAGGAACGCAAAAAAGAAAACCGTGAGTTGAAAACTAAGGAACTCGATCTTTTGAAAAAAGAAAAAGAACTGAAAGAGAAAAGCGATGAGCTTGAACTGGAGTTGGAGAAAAAGCTTTTGAGCAAAACCAAAGAATTGGAGGATCAGCTCAAAGGTAAAGTAAAAGAAGACTTCGAACTTCAGCTCAAGAATTTACAAGAGGAAGTTGAAGAGCGGAAGAAAGAAAACCGCGAACTGAAAACCAAAGAACTTGAGCTGCTAAAAAAAGAAAAGGAGCTGAACGATCAAAAGGAAGAACTTGAGCTGGAAATGGAAAAAAGATTTCTCAATAAGGCCAAGGATATGGAAGAGGACATCCGCAAAAGGATGGATGAAAACAATCAACTGAAGATCAAAGAAAAAGATATGCAACTGGATTCTTTGAGAAAGCAGATTGATGAGATGAAAAGAAAGGCAGAACAAGGCTCTATGCAATTGCAAGGTGAAGCACAGGAAGTAGTCCTTGAAGGAATGCTCAGGGAGGTTTTTCCATTTGACCTAGTAGAAGAAGTTGGAAAAGGGGTAAGAGGAGCTGACGTAATTCAAACAGTAAGAAACTCTTCAGGAAAAGATTGCGGAAAAATTATCTATGAAAGTAAGCGGACAAAGGCTTTCAGCGATGGCTGGATTGAAAAACTGAAAGGAGACCTTCGCGGACAAAAAGCGGATCTGGCTGTCCTTGTAACAGAAACTATGCCCAAGGATATGGAAAAGTTTGGCCTGCGGGACGGCGTCTGGGTTTGCTCTTTCAATGAAGTGAAAGGAGTTGCGATGATTCTCAGAGATACCCTTATCAAATTGACAGAAGTAAAATTGTCACAGGAAAATAAGGGAGATAAAATGCAAATGCTTTACGATTATCTCACCGGAAATGAATTCCGTCAGCAGATGGAAGCAATTGTTGAAGGCTTTTCTTCCATGCAGGAAGCTCTTGCAAAAGAAAAACTCGTTACTCAAAAACTTTGGAAAGAAAGGGAAAAACAACTGGAAAAAGTCCTTCATAATACAGTAGATATGTACGGCTCCATTAAGGGAATAGCAGGTAAAGCAGTCGGAGATATTAAATACCTTGAGACTCCTGATTTGCTGGAAGAAGGTGATTAATTAATGCCTTTCAGGTAATAAACCCGGAATATTTGCCCATATCATCCATTTTTTATAAAAAAGTCGCTATTTTTTTATAATTTGTATGCTTTATGGAAAAGCGTTGGGTATTTAAACATGTTCCCTCGGCTCAAAACATTGAGTCATTATCACAGGCGATTAATATCAACGCTTCCCTTGCTTCTCTGCTCATTCAAAGAGGAATTAATACATTTGAAGAAGCCAGGGATTTCTTCAGACCTTCTCTGGAAAATCTCCATGATCCATATCTTATGGAAGATATGGACAAAGCAGTGTCAAGGCTTTGCGAAGCCATGGATAATGAAGAAAAAATCCTTATTTACGGTGATTATGATGTCGATGGCACTACCTCTGTAACTCTTGTCTATGGCTTTCTCAGCAACTACTATGAAAACCTTGAATTTTATATTCCTGACAGATACAAAGAAGGGTATGGCATTTCAAAAACCGGTATAGACTGGGCCCTTGAGAATGGCTTTTCCCTCATTATCAGTCTCGACTGTGGCATTAAATCATTAAATGAAATATCATATGCTGCAGAGTTGGGAATAGATTTTATAGTGTGCGACCATCACAAGCCCGGTGATATGCTTCCCATGGCCTGTGCTGTCCTGGACCCGAAAAGAGCTGACTGTAATTATCCTTATAAGGAACTATCTGGCTGCGGTGTTGGCTTTAAGTTAATGCAGGCGCTATGTATAGACTTAGGGCTGGAAGAAGAACTGCTCTTTAGTTTTCTTGACCTACTTGCAGTAAGTATTGCTTCCGACATAGTACCTATTACTGGTGAAAACAGGATATTAACCTACCATGGTTTAAAGGTATTGAACGAGTCTCCACGTCCAGGGATGAAAGCGCTCATAGATATTTCCGGCGTATCAAAAGAACTTACAATCAACAATATCGTCTTCGGACTTGGACCGAGAATAAATGCAGCAGGAAGAATTGCACATGCCAAACATGCAGTTCACTTACTTATTGCCAAGGACCAGGATGAAGCAGATCTCCTGGCAGAAAAGATTAATGAAAAGAACAAAGTAAGGAAGGATTTTGACCTGAATATCACTGATGAGGCGATTAGAATGATTCAGGAAGAAGTGGCATTGGATTCAAAATCAACTGTCCTTTTCAAAAATGACTGGCATAAAGGTGTTATAGGTATAGTGGCGTCCAGATGCATTGAGAAGTTTTACAGGCCAACCATTATTCTTACAGAGAACAATGGTATGGCTACAGGATCTGCAAGATCAGTAGACGGATTTGATGTCTATGAAGCAATCGCTAAATGCTCTGATCTACTTGAACAGTTTGGAGGACACACTTATGCCGCCGGACTTACAATGAAGCTTGAGAATATCAAAGCGTTTCAGGAAAGATTTGAACAGGTTGTTTCCTGCGATATACGTCAGGAAGATTTAATACCCAAACTGGATGTCGATCTAAAAATAGAGTTATCTCAGATTAATCAGAAGTTTTACAATATTCTGAAACAATTAGCACCATTCGGACCAGGGAACATGGATCCTGTCTTTATTTCGGAAAATGTCAGAGACGATGGCTCAGCAAGATTGCTGAAAGATCAGCACCTTAAACTGAGAATTTCCCAAGACGGTTTTAATGCAATTGAAGCAATTGGTTTTAACATGGTGGAACCGTTTAAAAGAATTTCGAAGGGAGAACCTTTTAATATTTGTTACCATATTTACGAAAATGAATTTAATGGTAAAAAATCTTTGCAATTATTCATAAAGGATATAAAATTTGTCACTAATTAAAAGAGGGTCTTACTTTTATTTTGTTATATAATCAGAGATGATACTCAGAGCTGAACATTTAATTAAAAGATATAAAGCCAGGACAGTAGTTAACAACGTTTCGGTAGAAGTTAATCAAGGAGAAATTGTGGGACTGCTGGGACCTAACGGAGCTGGAAAAACCACTTCATTTTACATGATAGTAGGCCTAATAAAGCCTAATGAAGGTAAAATTTTTCTGGAAGATGAGGAAATAACCAAACTTCCAATGTACCAAAGAGCAAAGAGAGGTGTAGGCTATCTTGCCCAGGAAGCCTCAGTTTTCAGAACACTTACAGTGGAGGAAAATATCATGGCAGTTCTGGAAATGACTAAACTTTCCAAAACCGAACAAAAGAATAAACTTCAGGAACTTCTGGACGAATTCAGCCTGAACCATGTGAGAAAAAATATAGGTATGGTTCTTTCGGGAGGAGAAAGAAGAAGAACAGAAATAGCCCGCGCACTGGCCGTAGATCCGAAGTTTGTGCTACTGGATGAGCCATTTGCAGGAGTAGACCCTATTGCAGTTGAAGAGATACAATCAATAGTTGCTAAACTTAAGAATAAAAATATCGGTATACTTATTACTGATCACAATGTAAACGAAACACTTTCCATTACAGACAGAGCTTATCTTTTATTTGAAGGAAAGATTCTGAAATCAGGCACTGCGGAAGAACTTGCTGCCGATGAGCAAGTTAGAAGAGTTTATCTTGGAAAACATTTCGAATTGAAAAGAAAGATTTAAAGAATGATTCTGAATCTTATAATGAAGAATATTCTCAAGAGGCGTATTGGCCATATTGAGCGCTTTATGAAAAATCCTCATGAGATTCAGGAGCAGTTATTTTTTGACCTTATCCGAAAAGGAAAAAATACTGAATGGGGGAAAAAGTTTGGTTATAGCTCCATTCAGTCTATTGAAAAATTTAAAAATACTGTACCTGTATCACCTTATGAATCTTTGTTTCCCTACATAGACCGCATGATGCAGGGTGAACAGAATATTCTTTGGCCAACTAAAATCTCCTGGTTCTCAAAATCATCCGGGACGACCAATGCCAAAAGTAAATTTATACCTGTTTCCAAAGAAGCATTGTACAATTGTCACTATAAAGGCGGGAAAGACCTACTCTGCCTTTTTTTTAGTAATAACCCTGCCAGCAGACTATTTAATGGAAAAAATCTTGCTATAGGAGGTTCTTATTATAAAAATCCCAAGTGGAAGGACTCATTTTATGGTGATGTTTCTGCTGTTATCATGGCCAATCTTCCTATGTGGGCCCAATATTCAAGAACGCCTGATCTCAATATTGCCCTGATGGACGAATGGGAACAGAAAATTGAGAAAATGGCCAAAGCAACTCTAAACGAAAATGTGACTTGTATCAGTGGGGTACCGACATGGACAATTGTGCTTCTAAACAGGATACTTGAGCTTACCGGCAAAAAGAACATGCTTGAGATATGGCCGAATTTTGAAGTTTTCTATCATGGCGCTGTAGCTTTCTCTCCATATAGAGAAATATTCAAAAACTTCTTCCCTGCTTCTCATGTAGACTACATGGAAACCTACACCGCATCGGAAGGATTCTTTGGAATACAGGATCAGAAAGGATCTGATGAATTGCTGCTAATGCTGGATTATGGAATTTACTATGAATTTATAGACATTGACCACCAGGACGATGAATTTCCTAAAAGCTATTCCTTACATGAGGTTGAGCTGAATAAGAGCTATGCCATGGTAATTTCTACCAATGCAGGTTTGTGGAGATATAAAATTGGTGACACTGTAAAATTTACTTCCCTTGCTCCTTATAGGATAAAAATCACAGGGAGAACCAAACATTTCATCAATGCTTTTGGAGAAGAACTAATGGTTGAGAATGCAGAAACAGCAGTTTCCAAAGCAGGCATGAAAACCAGCTCAATTGTGAGCAATTTCACTGCAGCTCCGGTATTTTTTGAAGGTAACAAAAATGGTCGACATGAATGGGTTATTGAATTTTCTCAGTCACCAAAGGATTTACACCAGTTTTCCCAAATATTAGATGAAGAGCTTAAAGTTGTAAATTCCGACTACGAGGCAAAACGATACAAGGATATAGCACTTCAGGAACCGATTATTCATTCAGTACCCCAAGGGACTTTTTATAAGTGGATGAAACAGAGAGGTAAACTGGGCGGTCAGAATAAAGTGCCCAGATTATCCAACTCCCGTGAATTTGTAGAGGATATTTTAAAGAACTTGAACCTCTAACTGTAAATTACATTGCTCATAAGCTTGTCAGCCATGGCATTTAATGCCAGCGATCTTTTTATATCTCCATTTTTCTGGGCTTCAAGCGCATCAAGTCTGAGTTTTGTATAATACTTTCTCAGCTTTTGTTGTTGAAAATATTTAAAGAGATTCCACATAACTAAAACTACTTTAGAGTACAACCTCAAATCAAAATAAATTGTTAAAGCTATTTGGCACACTTCTAAAAAATAAAATTGAGCGTCTGGTCTCCAAATGATACGTCTTATTGAAATCCTGCAAAATTTTTATTCCTTGCCAAAAATTGGACAATTTCAACATGGCAATAAAAAATTTTACAAGCGGAAAAATGACTTTTACCAAGTTTTAGAAAATTTGCAGGACTCATTTAGCAGCTGAAAAGCAACATATTATATAATTATAAATCTTATATTTTTTCAATTTTTTGAGCTAAGTTTTTCCACAAAGTTATTCTTTTATCCACACACCCAAAAAACAACATCGAACGTAACTGAATATCAGCAACTTTTAACCTTTCATCCGGCAACAACCAGTGTTGATAACCTTAACAATTTTTTTCATGCTTGCAAACAAAAGGCATTTAAAAATTTTATCTATATATCGACTAATTTATTAATCATCGAAAACGCTTAAAATCAACACCATACATAAAACCAAAAATTAAAATATTAGAATAGAAAATATATTGTATTTTTCCAATCAAATAATTTCTTACCAATGAATAGAGTCAATCAATTATTCGAAATTGAATATCCGATAATACAAGCAGGAATGGTTTGGTGCAGTGGCTGGAAGCTTGCTTCCGCGGTAAGTAATGCAGGTGGTCTTGGATTGATAGGTGCAGGATCTATGTATCCAGAGGTGTTAAAAGAACATTTAGTTAAATGCAAGCAAGCTACGAATCGACCATTTGGGGTGAATGTCCCCCTACTTTATCCGGATATTGACAAAATTATTAAGATCATTATTGAGGAAGAGATTAAAATTGTATTCACTTCAGCTGGTAATCCCTCTACATGGACAAAAACTTTAAAAGAGAATGGTATTAAAGTAGTTCATGTAGTATCGAGTGTCAAATTTGCCAAAAAATCTGAAGATGCAGGAGTGGATGCGGTAGTAGCCGAAGGTTTTGAAGCTGGCGGTCATAATGGTCGTGAAGAAACAACAACCTTTTGCCTGATACCAATGGTTAAAGAATCAGTAAAAATCCCAGTCATAGCGGCGGGTGGAATAGCAACAGGCAGAGGCCTACTGGCGGCTATGGCTTTAGGTGCAGAGGGTGTACAAATAGGAAGCAGGTTTGCAATTAGTGAAGAATCTTCAGCACACATCAATTTTAAAAACAGAGTTACAAATTCTACTGAAGGAGAAACAGTCTTGACACTCAAGTCCGTGACACCGGTGAGATTACTTAAAAATAAATTTTATGAGGAAGTAAAACACGCAGAAGAAAGTGGGGCAGATCCTGTCTCTCTAAAAAATTTACTTGCCAAAGGCAGAGCCAAGAAAGGTATATTTGAAGGAGATCTTAATGAAGGGGAACTTGAAATAGGTCAGGTTTCTGCTCAAATCAAAGACATTAAACCTGCAGGTCAAATTTTAAGGGATATCTGGGAAGATTTCTTAAACCACAAAAAACAACTGTGCGAGCTTTAATCAACTTTTGAAAACTCAAGAACATTCTTCTCGTCGGATAAAGTAAGCTTTAATCCGTCGAATTTATATTTAAAATTTTTTCGTGAAAGAGTTCTCAGAAAGTCCTGTTCGAAGGAATAAGCATTGCAAAGCATTTTAGAGGAAGCAATAGATCCGATTGCTATAATGCTTTTACTCTGGATAAAACTTCCACTGCTTGCATTGCAACCAGCATTTCCGAAAATTTTCCCTTCTCTGATATTAAATTCCAGGTAAGGAATACCTTTATCAAAATTTGCGGCATCGATTTCTTTACCATTAAAAGATCTTAGAGCCCATATATCATGAAGACGCCAATCTCCCAAAAAACTCCCGCATCCGGAAAATTTTGAAACACCTTTGTTTTTCAATCCTTCAGCGGCTATTAAAACTTTATATGGGATAGATTCTCCGGAAATACTATCTGAACAAATATCTTTGGTAAGTTCAATTGAAAGAAAAGATCCCTTAGAAGAACCAGAGAATTTCCAGCTATTGCGATCAGGATCGATTTTATCATTAAGAGCTGACTTTATTGTTTCTCCATCAGGAAAATGAAAAATCGCTTCTTTATCAAAGTCTATGGTAAGCTTCCACTTTTCATCCGGGTCCGTAATAAAATCGATTCCACTCTTACGCATTCTTTCACTCTCCTCAAGTCTGATTTCAGCATCTGATGATTTGTATAAAATATACTGATTTCTTACTGAAAAACCTTGTTCATTAAGAAGGCCAAGCTGATTACCCTTTAATAAAAACTTTGCTTTACCTCCATTCATCTTGTTTAAGACAAGAAGAGAATCATTATTCATTTGCCAGGTGCCCTCCAAAACTTCTAAACTACCTTTTCCATTGATCATCACAGATTCTTCCCTGAATAATCCGGATCTTTGAATTAAGAGCTTATATGCCATAACATCACAATCAGAGCAAGGCCAGCTACCACTCCACAGCCCATAAAGTTCTGCATTAGGAACCCATGGATTACCATTCTGATTTAAATGATTATGCTGACATCCGAAGAAAAACAACAGTATCGCAAAAATATAAGGTCTGCCCCATTTCATCGGTATAGTAAACAAACAGAAGGAGTTTTTGTTAAAAGAGTTTAAACATCATTTACGAGATACCGATAAAAAATTACATTTATTTTCGTCTAACGAAATCAAATTTCCGCTATAATTACCCCATAAAAATTTTAGGCTTAAAAGGCACTTTTTACTCATCAAGAAGTAATATTCATCCTGTTATTATGAAATGTATCCAAAAGACATTTGTTCTTCCTGCATTTAAAAGGGGATTCCATTTAATCACCAATAAAATTGAATCTCAAATTCCTGAATTGAAAACTGTTTCTGCAGGATTGGCTCACATCTTTATTCACCATACCTCAGCCAGTCTTACCATTAATGAAAACGCCGATCCAACAGTTCGGCAAGACTTTGAAAGTCATTTCAACAAAATGGTACCCGAAAATGCACCTTACTATAAACATACTCTTGAAGGACCGGATGATATGCCTGCTCATATAAAAGCATCCCTAATGGGCAGTTCAATAAGCATTCCTGTTACAGAAGGGCGTTTTAGTCTTGGTACCTGGCAGGGGATATATCTATGCGAACATCGTGATCATGCTTCGGGAAGAGAAGTTACTGTAACTGTCTTTGGGGAGTAGCAACAAGCTACTCCACCCATAATGCAAGACCCTTCAGGTATTCCCCTTCCGGGTGATAAAGATTAACTGGGTGATCGGCAGGCTGATGCAACTGAAAAAGAATTCTCACATTCCTTCCGGAATCAGCAGCAGCTCCAAAAATAATCTTTTGAAATAAATCTTTCGTGATGTGTTGTGAACATGAATAAGTTAAAAGCATTCCTCCCTTTTTAATTTTTCTGAATGCCCGCATATTTATGTCTTTATAACCTCTTGCCGCTCTGTCCACTGCCGCCGCAGACTTAGCAAATGCAGGAGGATCCAGAATGATCAGATCATAATAATTCTCCGGCATATCTTTCAGATACTCGAAGCAATCTTTTGCAATAGACTTATGAGAAGCAGTTGGAAAGTTTAACAAAACATTTTCTTCAGCTCCCTTTACAGCATCTGCTGAAATATCAAGAGAATGTACTTCCTCTGCTCCTCCTGCCTGTGCATAAACAGAGAATCCACCGGTATAACTAAATGCGTTTAGAACTTTCTTATTTGAGGAAAATCGTTTTACCAGCTCCCGGTTATCACGTTGATCAAGGAAAAAACCTGTCTTCTGACCTTCGACCACATCTACCATAAACTTAAGTCCATTTTCCATAACCTCAAATGGCCCTTGATCTTCTCCCGCAATCCAAACACCCTCAGACTTTACATCCAGATTCTTCTTTGAACTTCCACTTGACCTGAGATAAATAGAAGAGTAACCAGTCTTTCTGAAAATCTCAAAAAATAAATCTTTTCTTTGTTCAATACCGGTAATGCTGATCTGCAATACCAGAGTATCCTTATAAACATCTGCTATAAGACCTGGTAAAAAATCACCTTCAGCATGAAGTAAGCGATAAGCATTTGTTGATGTAAAATCAATAATGGATTTTCTTAACTGAATTGCCTTATCAATTTTAGCACTCCAATAAGCTTCATCAAATTTATTGTTACTTTTATCCCACTCAAACAATCGACATATTATCTGGCTCTCTGAGGAATAAAACCCATAGGCAAGGAATCTGTTTTCTGCATCTACAACTTCGACAATATCACCATCTTTCGCATTTGCCTTAGCCACTGCACCAGAAAAGACCCAGGGATGTTTGTTCAACACAGCCTTTTCTTTCTTTGGCTTTAACTTTACTATTTTATTCATCTTTTGAGAAATTCTCCTGATTGTATTTCCAAGAGAACTTTGTAGTTATATCTATTTCCTGATTTTAAACTAAGAGACTTTACACTATTGGGACATTCATGTCCATTAATGTGCTTCAAGCCAGTTTTCTCCTACACCTATTCCAATTTCCATTGGCACTGACATAGACAAGGCTGTCTTCATGAACTCTTCCACCTTCAACTTCAACATATCGATCTCTGACTTATGCGCATCAAAAACAAGTTCATCGTGGACCTGCATAATCATGCGAGATTTAAGCTTCTCCTGTTTCATCCAATTATGGATATTGATCATTGCGACTTTTATCATATCTGCTGCACTTCCTTGAATAGGGGCGTTAATAGCGTTTCGTTCAGCATACCCCCTTTGAGTAATGTTCCTGGAATTAATATCTCTTAAATACCTTCTCCTCCCCAAAATAGTCTCAACGTATTCATGCTCGCGGGCTTTATTGATCACCTCATCCATGTAAGACTTTATGGCAGGGAACTCATTAAAATATGCATCTATGATATCCGCAGCTTCTTTCCGTGGAATATCAAGTCTTTGTGAAAGTCCGAAAGCAGAAATACCATATATGATACCAAAGTTTACCATCTTGGCATTTCTTCTCATCTCTGATGTCACCTGATCAAGGTTAACTTTGTAAACCTTACTGGCAGTAGTGGTATGAATATCGATCCCTTTCTGAAAAGCTTCGATCATATTCTTTTCTCTACTGAATTCAGCCATAATCCTAAGTTCGATTTGGGAATAATCAGCGGATAAAATCAAGTGATCAGTGTCACGTGCGACAAAAGCTTTTCTGATCTCCTTTCCTCTGTCGGTGCGGATAGGTATGTTTTGTAAGTTCGGATTTGTGCTGCTTAACCTCCCTGTTGCAGCTACGGCCTGATTATAGCAAGTATGAACCCTTCCATCCACTTTGCTGATAAGAAGTGGTAATGTATCAACATAAGTGGATTTCAGCTTCTGAAGTTCTCTGTAATCAAGAATCTCCTGCGCAATCAAGTGATCTGGTGCAAGTTTTGAAAGCACTTCTTCGCCTGTTGCATACTGTCCAGTCTTAGTCTTCTTTGCCTTCGGATCAATTTTTAATCTTTCAAACAATACCTCACCCAATTGTTTAGGAGAAGCAATATTAAATTCACAACCAGCACGGCTGAAAATACTTTTTTCAATATCAAGCAACTCCAAATCCAACTGCTTTGAAAACTCTTTCAGAGCATCTGGATTAATTCTTACACCTGCTCTTTCTACATCAGCAAGTACTGTTACCAAAGGTATTTCCACTTCACTGAAAAGTTTATCAGTTTTCTGTTCCTTCAGAATAGGTTGAAGTATATGCTTTAGCTGTAGCGTAATATCAGCATCTTCCGCTGCATATTCAGCAATATCCTCTAATGGAACATCTTTCATATTCTTCTGCTTAACACCTTTTTTTCCAATCAGCGCTTCAATAGAAACAGGAGAATAGTTAAGATAATATTCTGACATGAAATCCATATTATGTCGCATATCAGGCTCTATCAGATAGTGAGCAAGCATAGTATCAAAAACAGGACCATCCACATCTATCCCGTACCTTTTCAAAACCAGAATATCAAACTTAAGATTTTGACCAACCTTCGTGATATTTTTATCCTCAAGGACGTCTTTGAACGCCTGAACTATTTCCTTCGCCCTTTCAAAATTCTGTGGAACCGGGACGTAATATGCTTCGCCTTTAAAATATGAAAAAGCAAGACCGACAAGGTCAGTTTCTGCAGCATCTAGACTGGTGGTTTCGGTATCAAAACAAAATTCATCCTGAACTTTCAAATAAGAAACCAAAGAAGATATAAGTTCAGGAGTATCAATAACTCTGTAATCATGAACAGTATCTTTTATTGTACAGAAGACTTTTTCTTCAGCTTTCTCTTCAGTAAGGACTTCTTCGGCTGCATTTCCAAACATTGACATCTGGCCATTCGCATTTACTTTTGCATTAGACCTTCCTGAAGAAGCAACCTGAACGGTGTTTGCTTCTTCTCCAAAAACTCTTTTCTTCAGTGTCTTAAACTCAAGTTCATCAAAGAGTTTGGACAACTCTTCTTTCAGAGGTTCTTTATATCTGAATACCTCTTCATCAAATACAACCGGCACATCACAGTGTATGGTAGCAAGGTCCTTAGAGAGAATTCCCTGAGGACCGAAATTTACTACGTTTTCTTTAAGCTTCCCTTTCAGATTATCAGCATTGGCAATAAGATTCTCTACAGTATCATATTCTGCGATAAGCTTTTGGGCCGTTTTTTCTCCAATACCAGGAATCCCTGGGATATTGTCGACACTATCTCCCATTAATCCCAGTATATCTCTTACCTGATCAACTCTTTTGATACCAAATTTTTCCAGCACTCTTGCTACGTCATAAATCTCATGGCCATTGCCCATATAAGATGGCTTATAAAGATAAACACAATCATTTACCAGCTGACTGTAATCCTTATCCATAGTAAGCATATATACAGTGTAGCCCTCTTTGCACGCCTTGGAAGACAATGTGCCGATCACATCGTCTGCTTCATAACCGGGAATACCAATCAAAGGAATCTGAAAAGCTTCTAAAAGACGTGTTATGTAAGGAATAGCTATAGTTATATCTTCAGGCTGTTCCTGCCGGTTGGCTTTATATTCAACAAAACTTTCATGCCTGAAAGTGGGTCCAGCCGTGTCAATAGCTACTCCAATATGAGTAGGTTTTTCTTTATATAAAACTTCCAGAAGAGAATTGGTAAAACCAAAAACAGCACTTGAGTTAATCCCAGTAGAAGTTATTCTCGGATTTTTACTGAAAGCAAAATGAGCCCTGTAAATTAAGGCCATTGCGTCCAGGAGAAAAAGTTTTTTTTCGGAACCGTTCATGAACTAAAATTAATACTTTGTATAGGAGATAAACAAAAGATTTATCCTGTAGAACAAAATAAAAATGAAAATAATTCTCGTTCTCAAGCTTTTAAACACTGACTTCTTTTTTTAGCCAGAATAATAAACTCCCACTTTTGTTTGACAAATTTCTGAACTCTCTAGTCGACAATGCGTAAATCTTTGTTTCAGGGAAAAAACAAATGTTTTTCCTGCTGATAGTTAGACAAAATGGTTTAATTGTTGTTAAAATCTAATCGGAGCATTTTGCCCCTGTCAACCAATTTTAATATTGTTTTAACTTATTACTGAATTTAATGAAAATATATTCAGCTATTCTTGATGATGAGGAAAGAGAGCAGTTGCAAATTCTTTCTGAAAAAGAAGGCGAGATTGAGGAAAAGGCTTTATGGTGGAAGAACCTTCTGAGTACCCGTTTTTCTCGCAAAGAAATTAATTTGTGGAAGGAAATATTTCATGAACTTTATAAGAAAAATAAAACTGGTATTGCATGGTATCCATCGCCTGATGACATCGAAAATTCAAACTTATCATGGTTGATTGCAGAAAGTGACAATCAAGATTTTAAAGAACTCTTCAGTTGGGCATCATCTTTCAGGGCACTTTATTGGGAAAAGGCTGTTAAACGCCTAGGTATTAAATTCAAAGACCCCTATTTATCTATACTTGACACATCTCACGGTGTTGAGGAAGCTATATGGATGGAAGGGGCTCTGATAAACATTGCCGACAGCTGCTTCCTTGCTGATAAAAATAAAATCGCCATCATCGAAGGTTGTGAAGAGAATGAAAGTATTAAAAAGATAACATATGAACAACTTGATTTATACAGCAACCGTATTGCAAATGGCCTTATAGAAAAAGGTTATAAACAAGGTGATCGTTTCGTTCTTTATCTTCCGTTTTCCATTGATGCAGTAGCCATTTATCTTGCCCTTGTCAAGGCTGGAATGATTGCAGTTTCCGTAGCAGACAGTTTTTCTCCTGTTGAACTTTGCAAGCGTGTCGATATGACTAATGCAAAAGCGATTATTACTGTAAGCCAATACACATATGGTGGTAAAATGCTTAATGTATATGACAAAGTTAAAGAAGCTAATTGCGCACCTGCCATACTCATTTCCTTGGATAATGAAAAAAATCTACGAAAAGGAGATTCGATATTAGGAAAGCTACTGTCCAAAAATGCAGGATATTCCACCGGCTGTGATCCTTACGACATAACCAATATTCTTTTCTCATCCGGCACAACAAAGGAACCAAAGTCTATTCCTTGGACACATACAACGCCTATCAAATGCGCGGCCGACGGACATTTTCATCTTGATATTAAAGAATCCGACATAGTAACCTGGACAACCGGCATGGGCTGGATGATGGCACCATGGCTTATATATGCGACCTTAATCAATAAAGCAACAATGGCCCTATTCACTGGATCTGCAGTTACAGAACAATTTGGGAAATTTGCTGAAAATGCTGGTATCACTATTATGGGAACAATACCATCAGTAGTACGAGGCTGGATTAAAAATGACTTTATAAATAAATTTAACTGGAGTGTCAGGCTGTACTCATCTACCGGAGAGCCATCCAACGCTGATGATTACTTATATCTTATGGGAATGTCGGATTTTAAAGCTCCTATTATTGAATATTGCGGAGGTACAGAAATTGGAGGAGGCTACATTACAGGAACAATTTGTGAGCCCGTTTCTCCTGCTACGTTTACCACTCCGGCACTGGGTCTTAATTACTACCTTTTAGATGAAAACAAACAACCGGCAAGAGCCAATGAAACAGGAGAAGTATTTATTGTTCCTCCATCAATAGGCTTGAGTCAGACACTTTTGAACAAAAATCATCATAATGAATATTATTACGGGATGCCTAGTGGCCCAAAAGGAGAAGTACTCAGAAAACATGGTGATGCGTTTGAAACTATACAAGAAGGTCCTTATAAATTTTATAAAAGCGTAGGAAGGACAGATGATGCAATGAACCTTGGAGGCATTAAAATAAGCGCTGTCGAAATTGAGGAGACCCTCAATAAACATCCACAGATTCTGGAAACTGCTGCAGTATCAATTGCCCCTACTACAGGAGGGCCTGAAAAGCTGGTTGTCTTTTATACAGAGAGGAATCAAGTTTCAGACGAAGGAGTGCTTAAGAGAAATCTTCAGGATTTACTAACATCACAGTTAAATCCCTTGTTCAGAATTTCTCAAATCGTGAAAGTTGCCACCATACCCCGAACTGCATCCAATAAGATTATGAGAAGAGAGCTAAGAAAAGTACTAACAGAAGTTTGACCAATATTTAAACAATTCAAATTCCCCTTAGTTAAAAGTGAAAACTCCACTTATGACCGAGGATACAATTCTTGACATTTTACTGATTGAAGATGAAATGAGTTCAACACTTCTCACAGAAAGACTTAAAAGAGAATTTCATGAGAAAGTGAATATACACAGAAATGGCCATACAATAGCCAAGGATCTGGACATGTATATCGGCAAAGACCTGGATATTGTAATTCTGGATGAACAATATTCAGATCTTAATATAATTGATGCAGTAAAACTTATCAAAAAAAGGAAGCCGGAAGCTGATATTATAGTCCTTACCAATGAACAAGAAAAGGTTTTAGTCGACAAAGTAAAATCAGCAGGTGCTTTTGATTATGTCGTTAAAGATAAATCGACAGTTGACAAAGTTGTATACGCAGTAAAAGGACTTTGGGGAAGCAAATTCGCTAGACACGAAAACGTGCGGCTTAAAGCTTCCAGAAAAACCTCCAGGACCACAGTTGCCATTTTGATTCTATTCTTTATTCTCATTATAGCAGGAGCCATTTATTATTTTACCCAATAAAAGAGCAAAAAAGCCCTGATTTACAAATATTTATAAATACAACAATTCGCATTTGGAAATTTTTCTTCCGTACTAAATGCCTTATTTTGCCCGTTGAGTCATTTGAATTATCTTTGATAATCAAATATTCACAATGGTCTTTAGTTCTCTTGTCTTCATATTTCTTTTCCTGCCGGTATGCCTTTTGGGATATTACATTTTACCAGGAAAATTTAAAAACCTGTTCCTCTTAGCAGCTAGTCTTTCATTTTACATATGGGGAGAAGCGCAGAATAGCTTTGTGATGCTTATCTCTATTTTGGCCAATTTTTTCTTTGCCTCAATGCTGGAAAAACCAGACGAACTGGCACCTAAAACTACTATTACCCTTGCTGTAGTATTTAATCTTGGCTTATTAGTTTACTTTAAATATTCAAACTTCTTATTAGAATTAGCGGGTATGCCTGCAGCAGAAAAAATTACACTTCCTTTAGGTATATCTTTTTTTACGTTCCACGCCCTATCCTATGTAATAGATGTATACAGAAAATCCTCACAGTCGCAAAAAAGCATTGTAAACCTGGGTTTATACATTACAAATTTTCCTCAACTGGTAGCAGGACCTATAGTACGTTATCCGGAAATATCTCAGCAATTGACGGAAAGAAAACATTCATTTAAAAAAATAGCCACAGGCTTAAAGAGATTCATTATCGGACTTGCCAAAAAGGTTTTAATAGCAAATAACCTTGCCGGTGCAGTAGATTATATTTTCGCTCAAAACATAGCAGAAGCGGGATTCCTCATTTCCTGGATAACCATCATTACTTATGCCATGCAAATATACTTTGACTTTTCAGGATACTCAGACATGGCTGTAGGATTAGGTAAAATGTTTGGTTTTGATTTTCCTGAAAATTTTAATTATCCATACATCTCAAAATCAATAAAAGAATTCTGGCGCAGGTGGCATATATCGCTTTCTTCATGGTTCAGAGATTACCTTTATATACCACTTGGAGGCAATAAAAAAGGGAATTTAAGGACCTACTTTAACCTTATTACAGTATTTCTTCTTTGTGGATTGTGGCATGGACCTAACTGGACATTTATAGTCTGGGGAGGATGGCATGGAGCTTTTCTTATACTAGAAAGAACTTCTTATGGAAATGTTATAGAAAGGTTACCATCATTAGTTAAACACTCTTATTCAATAATTATAATATGCATAGGATGGGTATTCTTCAGATCAGACAGTCTTAATATTGCGTTGAGTTATCTGAAAAATATGTTTACCCCAGAATTCTCTGTCAACGAAAACTACTTTATTCCCTTCAGAGATACTGATTTTATAATAGCATTCATAGCAGGATTGATCTTCTCAACTCCTGTGATTAAAAATATGCTTCAGCTAAGGAAAATCAAGATCTTCAGAGAAAGTGAGAATCTGCGAACAACGGCTGATTTTGCAGGTGTTTCTGTTTTGATAATCTTATTGGTGTTGAGTATGCTTTCACTTATTGCAGGAACCTACAATCCTTTTATATACTTCAGATTTTAATATTGAAATGAAAAACAGATATAAGGCAAGTGATTTATTCCTTGTAATAGTATTCGCAATTCTACTTTTCATCCCGTGTATATTATTTCTGAATACACTAAATAATTATAAACTTCCGGAATCTGAAAACGGGCCTCAGCAACATACTTTTAGTGCTACAGTTAAAAAATATGAAAATCTATTATCCGATTCTTTAACACTAAAAACTGAGCTCATCAGAAGCTACTATTATGTAAAAACAAAAATTCTGAAAGAAATCAGCATTACACCATCTGTAATTCAAGGAACCGAAGAGTGGCTATACTATTCGGGTAGTGGTGATGGATATCCGATTGAAAGTTTTACAGGCCAACAAATTCTGGCAGATACATCATTATTAAAAATCAAACTGAACCTTGAAGCCCAAGAAAGATGGCTTAGAAAAAGGAATATTGACTTTTACATAATCATGTGTCCTAACAAACAAACAATTTACTCCGAATTTTTTCCATATAAAAAAGGAATTACAGTTGCCGATCAGATTATGTCTTATCTGAAAAGCAATTCAAATTTAAAAATAATTGATCTAAGGGAAACCATGATCAAAGCTAAAGATAATAAGCACTTACTTTACTATAAAGCAGACTCCCACTGGAATCAGTATGGTGGATTTATAGCTTATACAGAAATCATCAATCAACTATCACTAGTTTACCCTGAGTTAAAACCCTTACAGCTTAAAGATTACAACATCAGCTTCAAAGAAACTGAAGGAGGAGACCTTGCTAAAATGGTTAACCTTCAAAAGGATTTCAAAGATCACGAATATGATTTTGATCTGAAAGATACAACAACATTACCTAAAAAGAATATTGTTATGTTTCATGACTCATATTATTGGCTTATTAAACCTTTCTTAGCCAATCATTTCATTTTGACTGAAAGACCTCATCAATGGAACAGCTTCGATTATAATGTTATTGATGAAGTAAAGCCGGAAATAGTATTCTATGAAGTAGTCGAAAGGTATTTAACTGCATTCTCAAGAGAAAATCCTGCAGAAATAAAAGATACACTTATCAATAAATAAAAGACTTATTTGACTCAATAAGCAACCTTTAAAAAAAATATATTGGTCATTTTTGGTATTAAACCTGAAAAAAAGCGAGAGTAGTCAAAACCTATTTACAAAATCAAAGACAATAAAAATAAAAACAAAACAACATCTTTCAATTATTTAAAAGATGTCGCTTTGCTTGAATTTTCAAGAATAACAAACTCAGTCCTTCTGTTAAGCTCTCTTCCTTCTTCTTCATCATCATTACTTGCAAGTGGTTTGCTTTCACCAAAGCCTTTCGCAGACAGCCTATCTCTGGATATCCCTTTTGATACCAGCCAATTAACAACTTCTTCAGATCTCTTCTGTGACAGTAAATTGTTATACTGGTGAGAACCTTTGCTGTCAGTATGGCCATCAATTCTTATCCTTACACCCGTATTTGTAGTCAGGAATTTATATAAGTTGTTAAGTTCTGAATTTGATTCACTTTTTAATGTAGCCTTATCAAAATCAAAATATATGTTTCTCAAAACTCTGGAGACACCCTCCTTAATTTTTTCCAAATAAAAGTTTTTTGTAATAACAGAGTCATTTAAAACTACATTGGCAGTAGAGAATACATAACCCGTATAATCAACAGAAATAGCCACATTCGAAGATGGCTTTACTTTATACTCTTTAGAGAATTTTCCTGATATGCATTTTGCCTCTACAAGCCCGGCATTAAGGTCAGAAAAATTCAGCTTAATAGAGGCATTTAAAGGCTCTTTTGAAACTGCATCATATACATTTATGGAAATCTTAAATCCTTTTATTATTTCCTTTTTTGCTACAGGAGCAGATTTAAACAATTCATTTTTGGGAGAAAGAGATTGTACTTTCTTTTCAGTCTTTTTCTCCTCAGGTTTCTTCTCTTCAGTCTTTTGGGCTAGCTCCTCTTTCGGCTTTTCATCAAAATAAACTTTGTAGATATCCATATCTCCGAAACCTTCTTTCTTTACAGAAGCTATATAACCAATCTTTCCACCATCGGCCACTACTATTGAAAAATCATCAGCAGCAGAGTTGATAGGGTGGCCAAGATTCTGAGGTTTGCTCCAGGTAGAAGTTGTAGAATCATACTCTGATTTGAAAAGATCATATCCTCCCATACCTTCATGACCTTTGGAACTAAAGTAAAGTGTATTCCCTGTAAGATATGGGGACTCATCATCGTATTCAGAATTAATTGCTGCTATGTTCTGAGGTTCACTCCAGTTTGCATTTTTATTTTTTCTTGTAGAGATATAAAGATCTAATCCTCCTTTACCACCTTTTCTGTTACTGCTGAAAACTACAGTATTCCCGTCTTCCGAAATTGTAATTGCGTTCTCAATAAATTCAGAGTTTACCGGCTTTCCAAAAGGTTTTGGAGAAGACCATTCATTGTTTGCATCAATAAAACAATAGAATATATCACCCTTGTTCTTATCATTATCTACATAAACGAATAGCTGTTTACCATCATGGCTAAGGCCTATACTCGACTCGTGAAGTTTGGAGTTGATTTTTGTTCCCACATTTTCTGCTTCACTCCATTTACCATTACTTCCATGAGAAAAATAAACATCCTCAAAGAACTCGTTGTCTTTATCTTTGTTACCACCAATACTACCTTTTCTCCTGGAAGTAAAGAACATTACCTTTTGATCAGCAGATATAACCGGAGCATAGTCCGGGAATTCTGAATTTATTTCCCTTCCGAGATTTTCAATTTTGACTTGAACAGGATTCTTCACCATAACAAGGGCTGTATTACATTCCTCTATCCTTCTGTTGGTTTTCTTTAGCTCCTCCATAACCTTGTTATTATTATAGTCCTTACTATAAACACCGGATTCGAGCTTTTCAATATATTGCTTATAGAACCCTATAGCTTGTTCAAAAGAATAATTATAATGATAAGAAAGTCCAATAAGGTAGAGAATATTGGCAGCATATTTATGATCCAGGTCATACGCCTTAAGCAGATAAGGCAGAGATTTTTCCTTATTGATAGTCTCAATATAACATTTACCAGCCATGTAGTTAGCCTTTACATGCATAGAATCAAGCTCCAGTACTTGTTTGTATATCTCCAAGGCATCTTTAATGTCACCGAAGTTATATACCTCGTCAGCTACCTGAATTAATTGTTCTGTTTGTGAAAAAGCTGAGCCGGAAACGCACAACAACACAAATAAGAGATATATTTTAATTAAGCGTTTCATACTTACGACATTTCAATAATTAACTTATAGCCACTCCAGTCTATATTAGTAAGGTACACATAAAGTTCTCTCTGAGAATTTAACATCAGAAATTGATATATCTACATCATATAAATTCATCCTAACATCTGACTGGGTTCCACCCGACATTACTTTAGATATAAGCTTTTCTGACGAAGGTATAACAACATTAGCATTACATTGATATTTGGACCATTTTCTGGTTGTCTTTATGAGCATAACATCCTTTACCTTTGCACCAAAACTGCTTGTCTGACCGGCAAGAATAATTCCATCATTGGTTGTTTTACAGAGAGACACTCCATGATCTTCAAGAGGACCACCATATGTCTTCATCCATTTCATCTTTCCATAGAAATCAAGGATACATATAAATGCATCTTCCTGATTCAACCCAAAACTACTCGTATAACCTGCTATCGCAAAAGATTTTTCATCCAATGTGACAAGATCAAGAAGATATTCTGCATTCTGCCCTCCCATTGTTTTAGCCCAAATAAGACCACCATTAGCATCCACTCTCACAAGACCAATTTCCATATCTACATCTTTTCCTGTTACACAGGTTCCTCCCAGAATAAAAGTACCATCAGGAGCCTGTCTTGCTACCCTTCCATAGTCAGATGAATCTGTTCCGAAAACTCTGGTCCACTCTATATCACCACTTTCTTTAAGCTTTACAAAATAAAAATCCCAATCACCCTTACCAAAGCTGTTTGTTTCTCCTCCAATAATATAACCATGGTCTATGGTTTGAGAGATACTATATCCATAGTCTGTTCTCTCACCACCTATAATCTTACTCCACAAAACATTACCATCTTTATCAGTCTTGGTAACAAGTATATCCGAATGTTTAATTTTACCCTCTTTATTGATAGTCTCCCCCAGTATGACAAAACCGCCATCTCTTACTACAGTCAGCGTAGTAGCATACACACTTCGATCAAGTCCTATGGTTTTAGACCAGAGAACAGCTCCCTTAGAATCAACCTTTATAAGTAATATCTGGTTGTTATCCGTGTTAAAGCTTTCTGTATAACCGACCAGGACAAAATTATCATCATTTGTCTTTTCAACAAAGCCACCAAATTCATTGTCTTTACCTCCATATGTTTTGGTCCACATCAGTTTACCAACGCTATCAATCCTTGACAAATAAAAGTCTCTCTTTCCTGCACCAATTCCCTGGGTGTTACCGGAAATAAGATATCCTTTCTCTTTATCTTTAACTTCAAGAATATTAAGGCATTCATCTTCTCCGTCACCTCCTAAAGCATGCTGAAACTCTTCATTAGATTTTACAAGCATGGGATAAACAGTCTGAGCATAAGAAGGTGCCAGAACCAGCAGATAGGATAATACGAGGCTGACAAATAATTTGTTCATTCTGATCCTGTTTGAAGAAATAATTATCAGGCAGATCTTTCAATCTGCCTGATCAATGTTAATTTTAATCACCATTAAAATTATTTTTTAAACGCTAGTACACTTACACAGCAAGGTTGTTCCCCTTGGAAGGAATAGCGCAGATAATACATGCCAGTAGCTTTGCTTGTATACACAATCGCATTATAATATTTATTATTCTTCTTGTCATAATTTGTAGCTATTTCCTTTCTATTTGAATCATAAAGCGTTACAGTAACATTCGGACTTACGCCATCTTTTCCGCAAAGCACAAGCATATAACTCGTTTCCTTGCTGAATACGTATGAGTGTTCTGTTTCCTCTCCCACACTTTCCATTTTGTAGGTTTTAAGAAAGGTATATCCCTCACCTAACTTGGCAATACATTCATCCGAGCTACATTGAGAAAATGCTTTGATTGAAGTAAAAGCAAAAAATATTAATACCAGGAAGATTGATTTCTTATTCATAAAACTAATATTTAATACTTTAAAATTATACGGTAATTCTATTTCTAAGATCTCCAACAATCGATCTAATTTGATTTAACTGATCATCAGAGATTATAACTTTACTTGTCGTCTGATCTTCAACCACCAATACTCCGTCAACCTCTTTCATTACTGATTCCTGGTAGGTATAGTTAATTTCTACTTTCTTATAAACCTCATTCAGCTTTTCAAGATCAGTCAGCAAACTTTGCACCTCTGGTCTAACTTTATAGTTTGAAAGAAGCAATACAATTTTTTCGAGAACGATTTTCTGCTCTCCGATCTTTTCTTTTAAGTCTTCGTTATGATTTGCTTCATGTACCTTCAAGGCAATGTGCAGTGCTTCAATCCATCCACCGCTAAGCATAAGAATACTCTGCTCGGATCTTTTTTTCTCTTTTAGAAAACGGTTAATATCTTCAAATGTAGAAGTCGTAATAAGAAGAAGAGAATCATAATTGTTATTGTTTTCTGCAATCCTCTTGAACGCTTTTAGATCAAAGAACTGGCCAATTCCCAAGTCATCTGATATTCCTTTTACGCATGAAATATAACTTAGGGCATCGGAACTTTTATTATATATATTTATATAACCAAGATCCGTGCTAAAAACACCAAGATTGATAGATTTTTTAAATGTGGTGTTATAATTTGATGCATTTGTCACTTTATTGAGAATTCCCCTATCATAGTCTCCTCCTGATTCTTTGATCATTGTAGAAATTTCAAGCGGAGAGGGAATAGATTGCATGATTCCTTGGATCGTTTTGTCAGAAACCTGTACGTCAGGAACTACAATTGCCGAATCAATGGAATTTGTAAGCCTCTCATCTGTGGAAGAATGAGTGCTGCATGCAGATAAAAGTATAGCTAGTAAAATATAACTTCTGTCTTTCATACAATTAATTTTTCTTTTGTAACATAGTTGAGGATTTATCAATAATTATTCTAAGTATATCGAAGTACAAGAATGCGAAGAACAATCCGGTTATCGTCCACAATATTATTAAGTTAAACCAGAAGGTGTCTAGTTTTATACTCCCAAGATATTTGGAAGGAGCATAGAAGTGAGATCTGTATCCGAAATTACCATCAGGTTTTGATGCGAAAAACACCAGGTCAACTTTAGGAAGAATTTCCTGTTTTGAAATTTTATATCTTTCAACAGAATTCTGATTTCTAACAAGATCAGATAAGCTTTCATTGTAATGACTGTTTTTCAATTCCGAAGATTTTGATATACCTTTCTTCTCCATGACCTCTACAGCATGATGAACTGTTTTATTGTAAAAAGAATCAAGTGTGGGTAACATTTCTAAGATAGCTTCAAGGGAATTATTTGTTGGTCCAGCCTTTTCTAATGCGCTTATCTGAGACAAGGATGGTATGCCAGACAATCTTTCATTCTTTTTTATTTCATTAAGAACTATGTTCCACTTTATCTTTCTTTCCTCCTCACGAATCTCTTTCTCCTGAAGCTTTTTCACTAATTCCTCAACTAAAGGTAGACCATGAGCAAGCTGAAAATTCGAGATTGCCTTTATCTGCTCTTCTTTGAAGAACAAACTTTGATACTCATTATCTTTAAACTGACTTACAGCAAGCGCCTCATAGCCCCATCTTGAAATCATTAAGTCTGCAACGAATGGAACCTTATTTTTATCATTAGTAAGAAAATCGTTCAGCTTGTCGAAACTGAATAATGCACCACTGAGAATCATCTGAGGTATCAGTATCAGTGGTATTAGTATATATACGATAACTGCTGAATTAAAGGCGGAAGAAATAATCAGACCTAAAACATTTGCTGCACAGGATGATGAGAATAATATCAGCCAGTAAGACATCCCCATTCCCTTGATGTCCAGCACAAATGTACCTATTACGACAAACAGAAATGTTTGGATTGCTGAAAATGAAAAAAGTATGACAATTTTTGACAACAGATAACCTAATCTACTTAGATTTAAAAGCTTTTCTCGCTTCAATATTTTCCTGTCCCGGATAATTTCTTCTGCACTTAAACTAAGACCCATGAAAAGCGCAACAATTACACTCATCAGGATAAACGCTGGAATATTTTCATTGAATCTGAAAAGATACTCGTTTGTCGTATTCTTATATCTGATTACTACACTAAGGATCAAAGCCAGAAGTGGAGCTTCGATAAGGTTGATGAGCAGGTACTGTTTATTTGATAATTTTCCTTTTAGGTCTCTTAGGAAAAATATCATCGACTGTTTGGTAATAGTAGGAAGGTCCAGGCCTTTTGGCAAACTAAATGTGCTGTCCTTCTGTTTTATAATATCATAATTTTTCTTGAAACTGGAATACCATTCGCTGGTAGAAATTTTTCTCTGCCCTGTGAAATTACCATATTCATCAACAACCTGCTCTTCTACAATATTAAATATCTGTTCGGGATTTACATTACCGCAAGAGAAGCATTGCCCTTTATCAGCATCGGCATGATTTGCAATCTTCTTAAAATAGATAACACCTTCAACAGGATTACCATAAAATATTGGGAAACCTCCTGTATCCAGAATATACATTTTATCAAACATCTTATAGATGTCTGATGAAGGTTGGTGAATTACAACAAAAATCAGTTTTCCTTTTAAAGAAAGTTCTTTCAGAAGGTCAATAACATTTTCAGAATCTCTTGAGGAAAGACCGGAGGTTGGTTCATCCACAAATAAAACCAGTGGTTCTCTGATCAGTTCAAGGGCAATATTAAGCCTTTTTCTCTGTCCACCACTGATAGTCTTTTCCAGAGGACTTCCTACTTTAAGGTCTTTTACATAACCCAGCCCAAGGCTTCCCAGAAGGCTTTCAACCTTCTCTTTAATTTCATTATCAGGAAGCTTGTCAAAGCAAAGCTTTGCACAATAGAATAAATTCTCAAATACAGTGAGGTCTTCAAAAAGAAGATCGTCTTGTGAGATATATCCGATTATTCCGGTTGCTTTCTCTTTCTCTTTGTGTATATCAATTCCATTAAGAACAACCTGCCCTTTAGATGGAACTTCAATCCCTGACAAAACATTCAGCAATGTTGTCTTACCAGCGCCACTGGCTCCCATGATACCAATAAGGGTCCCTTCTCTTTCAGAGATATTGATATCACGCAAGCCTATGCGACCAGACTGAAATGTATACTCAAGGTCAGTTACATTAAAGGTTACAGGTTTTTTATTCTCCTCTTTTATAAAATACCTGATGATATCGCTATAAAAGAAGGTAGCGCCTATAGATGACTTAAGTATACTTCCATATGGAAATAATTTTATATCTTCCGAGTTTACCGGAAGGCCATTTAATGTAAAGCCTTCCCCTTCTGTTTTTAAGAAGATAAGATCTACAGATTCCAGGAAAAGGAATCTTACCGGGGCAAGGATGTGATGATTAAATATAATGTTAGGGGCAGGCTCAAATGCTTCTCCTTCACTTTTGATAAAAAGAAAAGCACCTTCAGTTTTCAAGTCTTCAGGTTTTGAAAATACGAACCATTCAATTAAGTCATGTTCGTTCTTTTCAATATTAAAACTTTCAGAGACTGTTTCAATGATTTGCTTTCTTTGAGGTGTGTAATTACCATCAGAACGAACGAGCTCCAGAAGTTCGATAAGCACAATTATCTTCTGCTTCTGTACGAGCGTTTTATTGATTTTTCTGCAGATAGAAAGAGTTCTGACGGAATCTTTTACAGAAGTAAGTTTTTCAGGCTTGTCCTTTTTATCCTGATCCATTCCGGCGAACTCATCATACAAAGCCACATATTCCTTCAGCCTAACCTGGTCAAGTTTTGATCGGAAAGAATCAATAACATAGTTTCTTTCCTTCTCACTTACACCAGTATCCTGCTTGGTAATAATAGCATATAGCTGTGCCAGCGCCTTAAGTATTTCTTCACTCATAACTTACTTCCGTAGCCCTTGTTAAAAGTTTTTTAATTCAAATGGTACTTCTACCAATTCAGAAAATTCCTGCCCGGCTTCCTGCATATCTTCATCATCTTCATAAGAGTACCAAAGAATTTTAGCATTGGAAATCTTTTCCAACCTTGTTAAAAGATCCAGAAGAAGCTTCGAAGAGGCTGTATTAAAATACTCAAGCTTAATAGTAAATTCTGTTTTGGGATTTGGATCAGCAGCATAATTTTCAAGCCACTTAAGAATAGGAGCATAAAAACCGGCAGCATCTTCAGGAAGGGATCTACCCGAAACTTCAAATACACCTATAGTTTTATCTAGGCAAACTGCCGGAGTATCTTCTGTACCTTCAATTTTTATCGGATTCATATCAATTGTAAATTATTTTTAAAGATCTTTAATTCTTGAAATTTTAGTTTTGAAAGAGAAAAAGGAATAAACATCATTGATTGGTTCGAATTCAAACTCCAGTTTCTCTCCTGATTTCCTTGCTATATCTACAAAGCCCAGACCAGCACCTCCCTTATCGGAAATTTCACTTTTAGAAATCATATCCTTGTACAACACTTTGAGACCTTCTTTGTCCAGAGTATTGATTTTCTCTAATTTGCTCTTGAGGTATGGAACGTCTGAATTTATAATATAGTTACCAGATGTAATGATATAATAATCAGATTCTTTTCCTATCATAAAGATGGCTTCTTTTTCCTTCTCCTGCACACTGTCTGCATGTTTGCAAATATTCTGGAGACACTCCACCATAACGTTAAAAACCTTCCTTTTAATGTTACTCTCCTCTCCGGTATAATCCATATTTCTCTCTGCCATCACCAGAACAGACTTGGTTATCTCCTGTGTAAATTCTCCTTCATATACCAGAATCAAACTCTTGTCTGACATTATCCGGTGAATTTCATAGATATATTTCATAAAAATTATTATTGATTAATTGTTACTATATTCTGAGTATTTCCAAGCTCTGGAAGTACGAGTTTCATTTTTATAAAATTCCCAAACACTTATTCTACATGAAAAACATATGCCCATGGGAAACATGTATACTTTATCTTGTTGATAAGGGTTTCAATAAATGGCCAGTAAATTTGTCTGATTTTCAAACCTTCCAAATAAGTCTTTAGTATTATAAATTAAACGAAACAGATCGAGTAAGTGTATCTTTCTTTAACAAGTATAGAAGATCATTAAGCGATATAGATAGTTTGTTGATTTCGTAATTATTTGCAGCATCTGATATCGGAAAGGGTATCAGAATTTGGTTCGAAACAGATAAGCAAAGCCTGGTTGAAAGAGCTTCTTAACCTGTTAATTTTGCAGTATTGAAGGAGTTAAACGGAGAATTAAATCCCAAACTTTACTTAATAACTCTTATCTCTATTACTAATCTTTAATTTTCTTATAAATTTTTTCCTCATTATTCACTGAGATAAACTTTGGAGCTACTTCCAATGCAGAAGAAATTGTTTCTTTTGTTCCTACAACAAGATAGCTATGAATAAATAAACTCTTATGAAGAAGATTCAACACCTTTGACTGTAATGCCTGATTAAAGTATATCATAACATTTCTACAAAATATGATATCATATTTAGACGTACTTTCAGCCTTCACAAGATCAATATTTCTAAATGAAACTCTAGATAAAAGAGACTTATCAAACCTGCAATATTCTCCATCCACTTTAAAATATTTCATCAAATCCTGATAGTCGTCATGAACACGAGCATAATTCTTACAATTCAGCTCCATGTTTCTCATAGCAATAGTTCCATCCTTTGCTCTTGCAAGTATCATATTATCAATATCAGAAGCTACGATTTCACATTTGTCAAGAAGGTTCATTTCCTTTAAAAGAATCAGCATGGAATATACCTCTTCACCAGAAGAACATGCAGCATGCCAAATACGGATTTTAGGTAATGATTCAAGAGAGAAGGACAATACTTTTTTGATAGCTCTCCAGAAAGAAGGATCGCGGAACATCTCTGTGACATTTACAGTAATTTCGTGCAAAAACTCTTCTTTGGTAAAACTATTATTTTCAATTTTGAAAATCAGATTGTCTATGGTCTTGTAATTGCGAACTTCTATAAGCCTCTCCAGTCGCCTCTTGAATGAGGATACTGCATAATTGCTGAAGTCAAGATCAAACTTTTCCTGAACAACAGAAACAACCCTGTTTATTTCCGATACACCAATCTCCTGTACCATAATTCTAGAAGCCAATAAGTATTTGAAAGGTTGAAAATGCTGTTATAAACAAAACTATATCATCCAATTCACGAACCGATTGTAAAATGGTTGGGAACAAATGTAATCTTTCTGAAACAGCACTTTTATTTTCATAACTTCTTCTGTTATCTGTCAATTCAATTGGTAGTATTTGTAAATTTCCGGTCATATTGGCCTTCTGTAAATTGAATGCTTCAGCTTAGGTATTGTGAAAATTCTTCCTTCAAATCAATATTGGCGCTATACCGATAATGATTCTTGCAGCTTTAATTAAATAAGATTCTGTCAGAAGAATTAGCTACTTGAAAATCCTTAGTTGAAGTATTTGACTGCATGAACGTTATTTTCAGTAAAACGTTTCGCTGAATCAATTAATGCACTAAAGGTATAGGTAAACGAAAATTTTTAAGCCACAAAATCATATTTACCAGGAATATATGTATTCTGACTATCAAACCTTTTACGGTAAGAAAACGGAAAAATGATGCTGGATATTTAAATAGGATTTAATTTCAGCGTACTGTTTCGTGCAGATAATAATTTCTATCCTTGCTTCAACCCTACCAGCGCTACGTTTAGACTAATAAATAGTTTCCAAAAATTAATTCATTATATACTACCCTTTCATAGAAAAAAGGAAATCAGGTCCATCCCTGATTTTCCTTATTAAGAAAGCGTAATACTAATTACTTTACGATAATTGTCCTGGAGGTGACAGAATGTGCACTGAAATAACCTAGTGCAGGCTTGGAAATGTTTGTAGGGGGGTTGGACGGTGTTCTGGACGGACCTCCATCAGCAATTGCATCCACTCCTCTTAAATAATTAAAGGTACTTTCATTGATAGATAAGAGAAGTATCGTAACAACATCGCCTGATTTGAATGTCTGATAACTATCACCCTCCCCATCTTCAAAGATAGGCTGTGTAAATCTTTGCCCATCGCGATAATCATCGTTTAAAATGTGTATTCCATCAAGTGTATCCCCATTGAATACTTCAAGAACCCTATAATAGTTTTTTATCCCTTTAGGATCCCTGAAATCTATTTTTACATATTTTGCCGTATCAGGGCCTCCAAAGAGAAAATAGTCAATAGATATGCTATCTATAGCGACTGGCTGTGGCATAACAGATTGTCCAGTATAAGTTTTTCCCTGATCACCAACGCTAAGCGTATATGTATTGCCAGCTATACCAACAATTGAATTAGTTTCATAAAGACCAGGCCCAACTTGATTCAACGTATCTATGTTACCCATATTGTCAGAGATAACAACAGTAGCACCATTTACAGGAGGGAAAACATTTGGTTCATCAAAATTAACTTTTCTGGTAATCTTAACTTTGTATGGTCCTGGCTGATCTGTTACCGCACCTTCTATCACGATGCCTGCATCCGAATCTCTGAGCTTTAGGTCTATGACCTTTTCACATGAAGATAAAAGAAAAGATATCGCTGAAATAAAAGCAATATATGCAAACTGACTATATTTCATTTCCATATATTATCAGAATTTAAAATTATAAGTAAAAGATGGTACCATTTTAAAAAGTGTCACTTTGACTGCTTCCGTTTTAGATGCATCTGCTTCATTCTGTCTGAAATAAATCATATACGGATTGGCTCTTCCATAAAGGTTATAGATAGAAAACGTCCAGCTGGATTCAAATTTCTCAGTTTTCTTCCTGATCCAAGTAGCTCCGATATCCAGACGATGATAATCCGGCATTCTGTCCTGGTTCCTATCTCCGTAATAAAAGAGCACTCTGTTATCTGCATAGTATTTACCACTTGGATATGTAATAGCGTTTCCTGTATAATATACCCAGGAACCTGATAACGTCCACTTAGAAGATAACTCGTAAATTCCTACAACAGAAATATCATGACGTCTGTCCTGCTTAGCAGGATAGTAGGAACCTTCATTTATAAGATCAAATTTTCTTTCCGTTTTTGATATTGTATATCCGATCCATCCATTAAATTTTCCATACTTCTTTTTCAAAAAGAACTCAATACCATAGGCTCTGCCTTTACCAATCAGTATTTGATTTTCGACATTATTATTCAGACCAAGCTGTGCATTGTTTTTAAAATCTACCTGGTTCTGCATGTCTTTGTAATATGCCTCAGCAGAAAACTGATATTTGTTCTCATCAAAATTTCTGAAATACCCTACAGAAACCTGATCTCCTATTTCCGGTTTTACATATTTACTTGTAGGTATCCACTGGTCAGTAGGGCTTCCGGAAGTACTGTTGCTTAGCAAATGAACATTCTGGGTGGTTCTGCAATAGGCAGCCTTAATTGAAGACCTTTCATTGAATACATAACTTGCAGCAAATCTTGGTTCAAGGTTTACATAAGTTTTAACAATCTTTCCGCTTGCATATGATGAGGTGTCAAGTGTATTCCCATTTTTATCGATATCAAGAAAATCACCAGGACCAAGCACAGAGAAAGAAGTTAAACGAAGTCCATAAACTAAGTTTAACTTCTCTGAATACTTAAAATCATGAGAAATATAAGCTGCATTTTCCCATCCTACTTTATTGCTTAGTTTCTCTTCATTTTCGGTATTATCTGACTTTGTCGTAACTATACCAGGGACAACTTTAAGGTAAGAAGTAATCGCTCCAAAATTAAGTTTGCTTCTGGCACTGGGGACATATTGAAAATCCTGTTTTAGCTGATTATTATTGATCTTAGAGATAATAAATAATGACGTTCCGCTAAAGTCAAGTTTTATTCTGTATCTGTAATCAGAGTGAATTAAAGATGTGCTTGAATACCATTTATCATTGAACGTGTGCATCCATTTCACAGTTGCTGCTGCATTACCCCAGTCGAAATTGAATAACTTTTTATATCCTAAAACATCTCTTCCAAAATATCCGCTTATAAAAACTCTGTCTTTCTCTCCAAGACGAAAAGTTAGTTTACCATTCAGATCATAAAAATAAAGCTTTGAGTTCTTAAGACCCTCCTCAGGTGAAAGCTTCAGGAATAAGTCTGCATAGGACCTTCTGCCTGCAAGCATGATAGATGCTTTATCCTTAATAATCGGAGCTTCTATATTTAACCTTGAAGAAATAAGACCTATTCCTCCGTTTGCACTTAGCTTTTTATAATTGCCCTCATTAGACCTTATATCCAATACTGAAGACAATCTTCCGCCAAACTGAGCTGGAATTCCTCCTTTATAAATTGTAAGATCGTTAATAGCATCAGAATTAAATACAGAGAAAAAGCCAAGCAAATGTGATGCGTTATAAATGGGAGCATCATCCAACAATACTAGGTTCTGATCTACACCTCCACCTCGAACATAAAAACCGGCAGTACCCTCCCCGGATTTAACACCTGGAATGAGCTGAATGGATTTAATAATATCTTTTTCTCCCAACAACACAGGTATTTTATTAATCTCTTTTACCTCAAGCTTTTCAACTCCGATTTCTGCTTTAGTAATGTTGTCGTTTTTCTTTTCAGTAGTAACAATTACTTCCTTAAGTTCATCAACATCTTCGGACATTGATATATTTATTGTAACATCCTTTACAAGCTCTACTTTGATTTCCTTAGATTTATACCCAAAAAAATTAACCAACAAGGTATAATTGCCTTGTGGAAGGTATAAGAAGTAATATCCATTTTCATTGGCTACAGTGCCTGTTACTGTTTCTTTAACAGAAACTGTTGCACCTGTTAAAACCTCACCTGTTGCATTATCTTTAACTATCCCGCTGATAGTGTGTTTAATCTGTGAATAGCTTTTAGCAGAAACTAAATAAACTAACACCATTAATAAAAGTCTGCCTTTAAATGCGGAGAGACTTAAATTGTAAACTTTACTCAAAATCATGTAAACTTAATTCCTCTATTGTAATGATGTCGTCCAGAGTTAAACCTAATGTTAGCTTTGGTTCTGGAAATCCTGAACTAAATTAACTAAAATAAAGAACTTCATTTAACTTCTTTATTTTTTTTATGCTTCTGCTCCCATTTTTTAAAAATCGCCGGAACTTCATCATTGAAGAAATCGAAAAAATCAACGATTTCGTATAAGGACTGGTTAAATTCTTTTGTGGATTTAGACCTTTGTTTTATAACTTCCTTGAACAGAGTACTTATTTCAGAAATTTCTTCCATCTTCTTTTTCATATCCTCCTTCCAATTAAAGATTTTTAACCGGAAATATCTTTTTCTCACACCAGAATAAGTGATGTATTCAATTCTATTTAAAGAAATAAGAAGGTTCAGAGAGGCACTTGTAGAACTTTTGCTAATTTTTAAACTATTCTGAATTTCTTCGAAGGAAAGTTCGGTTTTATCAGAAACCAGCAAAAGACCTAATATTCTGGCAGGTACAGGTTGCATTCCTGATTTTTCGTGGGCCACTCCCAATTTCTCAATAAGCTCACGTTGCTTTGATGTTAGAATCGACTCATTCATACAGATTATTTGTGATCAAGCATTTACAAATATATGCATAGTCATTGGCTTAGTACAAATTTTCCGTGGGTCTAATGTTTTTGTTTTATAGCCTTTTGAAGCCCACTTAATATTTGTCCGGTGAAACCTTATTTTTCACAACACTATTTGGGGGGGGCGGCCTGAGGTCGTTTCATATTTAGCCAGAAGGGCATTTGAATTAAAAAAAGAGAATCTGTATATGTCAATTAACATAGATTAGGATGGAAACCGAGTGAGATGATCGAATTTAAACCATAAACTTTTCCTCACTTAATAACTGATAATAAAAACTACTTATCAGGTAATAAATAAAATATAAAAGTAACTCACAAACACGCACCATCAGTAAGTCGTTCTTTTCCTATCTTTACAAGAAAAAAATAGAACTTATGGAACTCGGCATAGGCATGTTTGGCGATAATCATTATGATCAGAATGGACAACCTCTTCCTGCAGGAGAGCGTTTACGTGAGCTGATCGAGGAGATAAAACTGATGGATGAGGTAGGCCTCGACTTTTTTGGCATCGGGGAGCATCATCGCCCTGATTATGCAGTATCTGTACCCGAAATTGTGTTGGCTGCAGCTTCCACTGTTACCAAGCAAATTAAATTAGGCAGCGCTGTGACAGTGCTAAGCTCATCCGACCCGGTTAGAATCTACCAAAGCTTTGCTACCATCGATCAGATAAGCAATGGTAGAGCAGAAATTACTGCCGGAAGAGGAAGCTTTATAGAATCATTCCCTATCTATGGATTTGATTTAAAAGATTACAATGACTTGTTTGAAGAAAAGTTGGACCTTTTACTTAAAATAAATACACAAAACCCTATATCCTGGAAAGGCAAATACAGGACATCATTAAACAACCAGGAAGTATTACCAAGAGCAGTAAACGATCGGTTAAAGATATGGGTAGCAGTTGGAGGCACTCCTGAATCAGTTCTACGCGCCGGGAAGGTTGGCTTGCCAGTAATCTTTGCTATCATTGGTGGGAATCCTGCACAGTTCCAACCATTATTCCAGTATTATCAGGATGTGTATCAGCATTTCAATCATGATATGACCAGATTTCAGGTAGGCGTACACATGCATTGTTTCTTCGGAGAAGATAGTAAGAAAATAGCAGATGAATACTTCCCTGTCTATTCTGAACAGATGAATCGTATTGGCCGGACACGAGGCTGGCAGCCATTTTCCCGCAGCCAATTTGATTATGGCCGTGGACAAAATGGTCATCTTATTATTGGCGATGCAAGTGAAGCAATCGACAAGATCCTTGAGCTGAACGAACTATTCGGACTCACCAGATTTTCAGCCCACATGGATGTAGGGGGCCCCTCCCATACATCTCTTATGAAATCGATTGAAATTTTCGGAACCAAAATAGCACCAAAAGTGAGGGAAGCATTAAAAAAATAGGTCTCCATGATAATAATGCTCATCTACGTCAACGCATAAAGAATCTGTACATAAAGAAACTTTCTTTGACTTCCACAGATTTTCATTGTTCAATAATAACTGGAATAATATTTTTAAAATCTATAGCGAGTTAAAGCTAATAACGATGATTATTTATGACAAAGCCTCTTATTATCAAGAGGCTTTTTTATTGACCAAACTAAAAGGCGATAGGATCTAAGACGGTGTTAGCATTGCTCAAAACAATTAAAGTAATTTTTTTATTTAAATATTATAAAGAAATACATAGCCATTCATTTTCGGAATGATTTAAAAGAGAAAAAATTGTTTACTTAAACATCGAAAATAATTTATCAGTGGCATTTCTAAGAACCGCATGAAAAGTAAAGAGCCTCGGATTAAATTGTCGGAAAACAGTTTTAAAGCAGTCACTGAATTTGCTACAGATTCCATCTTTATAGCAGATGAGAATTCAACAATATTGTATTGTAACAAGAAGGCACTTGAACTATTTGGCTACCAACAAGAAGAAATCATTGGAGAAAGCTTAACTATTCTAATGCCTCAAAGACATCGTAATGCTCACTTAAAAGGAATAAAAAGATTTATTAACAGCGGTCAATCAACATTGATAGGGAAAACATTTGAGATATCAGCTATACATAAAAATCAATTTGAGTTTCCTATCGAGCTATCCCTATCAGCCTGGACAGAAAAAGGAAAATATTATTTTGCAGGAATAATCAGAAATACTTCTGAAAAACATAAAATTATGAAGGAAATGGAAATCCTTCAGACGATTTCTGCTTCAATAAGCAAAGCTGATAATTTCAATAATGCTCTAAGTCTGACTATCAAGTTTATTTGCCAGGAAGCCGGATGGAATTGCGGAGAAGCTTGGGTTTTAAACAGGGGTAAATACATAATTGAATATGCTCCGGTATGGTATATGAGTGAAGAAAAATTTTTACCATTTTTCGAAGTAAGTAAGCTAGCTACATTCAAGATTGGTGAAGGAATGACCGGAAGTGTATTCCTGAATAAAACGGTATGGAATCCAGATATAACAAGCCACGACAGTGATTTTAAGAGAAAAGAAATTGCAGCACAAGTAGGTCTAAAGAGTGCCTTAGGAGTGCCAATTGTAACACATGAAGGTGAAGTTTTCGCGTCCCTGATGTTTTACTTTACCGAATCGAAAGAAGAGGATATTATTTTCACAAGAGTTGTAACATCTCTTGCAATTCAACTGGGAACGTTTCTTGAAAAAAAACAAACAGAAGAAAGATTAAAGCAATCAAGAGATTTCTACTTAACTATCTTAGAAGATTTTCCTGCATTGATCTGGAGAACAAATGCTGATGGAGCACCTGTATATTACAACAAAACATGGTTAAAATTTTCAGGAAGTTGCCTGGAAGATGAATTAAAAAAGGATTGGTCGGCCTCTATACCAAAAGAAGATTACGAGCGGTTAATGACCACTTTTGATAATGCCTCAAAGAATAAAAGTGCATTCGAAATTGAATTAAGGGTTAAAAGGTATGATGGACAATATAGATGGATCTTAAGTTTAGGACGTCCATTTTATGATATCGATAAAAATTTTAAAGGATACTTAGGCGTATCTTATGATATAACAGATCAAAAAAGAAATATCTCCAAGTTAAACCAGTCTAATCTGGAGCTTCAAAAAACCACTGAAGAGTTGATGGAAACTGAAGGTATGTTGCATAAATTGAATATGGAACTCGAAAAGAAAGTAGAAGCTCGCACAAAAGACCTGAATGAAAAAAATGACTCCCTTCTGAAAATAAACACTGATCTTGATAATTTTATCTATACTGCATCACATGATCTAAAAGCCCCTATAGCAAATATTGAAGGATTGACAACGATGCTTGATGATGTTACTTCTGACCCGACATTTAAAAAAAAAGAAGTTATCTCTCTCATTGAGATGATCAAGACATCCATTTCCAAATTAAAAAACACCATCATGGACCTGACTGAAATCTCCAAGATCCAAAGAATGGAAAAAGATGATATTGCTCCTCAGAATTTGAGTGAAATAATTGATGATGTGCAGATACTCCTCTTTGACCAAATTAAAAAAAATAATGCTGAGATAAGCTTAAATTTAGAAAATTGTCCTACTATAGAATTTTCAAAAAAAGATCTGAGAAGTATTGTAATGAATCTGCTAAGCAATGCTATAAAATACAGATCAGAAAGAACGCCTGAAGTATCAATTAAATGTTATAAGCAAGACAATTATGCCATTCTATCTGTCTCTGATAATGGCATCGGAATAGATTTGAAGCACACTAAGCTATTTAAGATGTTTAAAAGATTTAATACAGAAACAGAGGGAACGGGTATAGGATTATACATAATTAAAAGAATTATAGACGATGCAGGCGGCAAAATAGAAGTAGAAAGTGAAAAAGGTAAAGGTTCTACTTTTAGCGTATACTTTAAACAACAATAAGCATCATCTTCAGCAATAATGAATAGACGTTAAACTTAAACACTTAGAATTAAAAGTCAATTCTAATACCATATAATTATGACCTTTTATCTGGCTGGTTTAAATCCTTTCTTATTATTTGCACTGATCTTCTTAACGATTTCGATCATCTCTATCTGCACCTTGATTTTTGTGCATAAATTCTTTCATACTATTGAAAATAAATTAAACGCATCAAGGTTTATCGTTCCATTTTTCACCATCAACGGAGCCATTCTCGGTTTTCTATTAGCAATGGTTTTAGTTGAAACTTGGAAAAATTATCAGGATGAGAAGGAAAACATTACAACTGAAATGTCTAATTATCTCAACATCTATAGAAATGCCAGAGGTCTGGAACATTCAGATTGTATATTAGCTCAAAACTTTGTTAGGCAAATTATTAAAACAACAATTGAAATATCATGGCCTGAAATGGAGAATGGTGGTAATGGAACTGCGGTAAGTAAAATTATAAATGATTTTCAGCTTTATGTATTAAAGCTAAAAACGAAAAACGTGGAAGAAGAAGATACCCGAAAAATATTGCTTGAAACTCTGATCAAAGCATCTGAACTAAGGAGGCACAGGTTACTTAAATCCAGTCAGAATATAGTACCAGAACCTATGTGGATTATAATATTCTGTTGCATATTCATTTCTGTCTTTAGTGGTTTTTTCTTTGTGATTAAACCTATCCAAATACATATCATATTAACTCTTCTGCAATGTGCAATGATAAGTTTTGTCCTGTTTTTGATTATTACTTTTATGTATCCATACAGAGGACCTATGAAAATAGGACCACAGGATTTTGAAAGACTTTTATATAAGTCAATTCCTAATGTAGATAAAAGCTGAATGTTACCTTGAAGAATAAATATTCATGTGGATAAAAAACTTTTACAAAAGTGTTTAAAAAAGGATTATTAAACTTTAAGAAGTCCTCAGGTAATCATCAAACACATCTAATACTTAACCTTATAATACTTGACAAGGCAATTAGAATATAAATGTAAAATATTAAATGTAGTAATTTCTATTTAGCCCTTTTCTTTTTTACTTATTGAGGACCAATGAAACATAATAAAAAATATTGATTGCTCTTGAAAGTTGATATTGGCAGTGAAAAATTAATTATGTAAGGGAAACTGGCTTGTAATTCTACAAGCCAGGTAATAAAGAGGAATGGTTATTTGATAAGGCTTTCTTCTGCCTCCATTTTAACATTTGCTTCTATAGTTTCATCATAAAAGGTCACTAATCCTGATCCAACATCATACATTCCCCCCACTAAACTAACCTCTCCATTTTGGATCATATTGCTAAGTATAGGACTTCTTTCCTTAATTGCATTTACTGTTAGCCTTACATTAAGATCTGCAACCTTCTCAACAAATTCTGAATTAGAAGAATTTCGATTTTCCTTAATAGTGTTTTCACAATCTATAGCGGGTTTTATCTTATCTAATAATGTTGTAAGACTTCCCAACTTTGCATGATCACAAGCACCTTTAATTGCACCGCACTTTGTATGTCCCAATACCACTATAATCTTTGCACCTGCCAATTTGCATGCAAACTCCATACTGCCAATTATATCATCATTTAGGATGTTGCCGGCAATGCGGATACTAAATATATCTCCAAGCCCTTGGTCAAAAATTAACTCAGCAGAGGTGCGTGAATCGATGCAGCTTAAAATTACTGCAAATGGATGTTGACCATCAGAAGTTTCATTCACCTGTTGTAGTAGGTTACGATTTGCCTTCAGATTATTAATGAATCTTTCATTCCCCCTTTTTAACAGTTCAAAAGCCTGTTGAGGCGTTATAGAAGCTTGCATTTCTTTGGTTAATGTCTTCATATCTCTACTTTTTTACAGCTTAAAATTTTAATACCACACTACTTTGTGGGTAAACAAAAATATTATTGCCACATTAAGATGCCATAAGGCTCAGATTAGAATTTCATTAGAATTGTTTAAAAAATAATTTCGTATTACTATTCCCAGATTCTTATGCCATTAATTTTTCCCTATGAAGAATATTAAATACTAAAAAAAATATCCGTATGGAGATTCACTTGTCGAAATTCGTTCAGTTCATATTCAATCCAAGGTTTATTGATCGGACGCTTTGTTAAATTAGACCCAAAGGAAAGGTTGATAGAGGCACTCTCAATCGAATGAGAATTATTTAAGAAAACTTTTTTTAATTTAATCTAGAAAAACTAGGAAAAACTAAGGAATCTCAAATCAACATTTCTTTTTTTTTTAACTTCTTAATATCCTTTTGTAACTGTAAAATTATACTTACCAAAACATAGTTAACCGATTTTTAATTGAATTACTAATAGACTATCTTCAGTAGAATAGATGTAACTTTTGATTTTGCTCTTAATCCACAATGGATAAATATTGATATAATTATCCATATGATACAATGCAGTACCTTAACCATATTTTTTACAAAACGAATTCCAGAAGCAGGCTTGTTATAGTCTAAGAATGGAGAAAAAAAATGATATTACAAGATATCGAAGTAAGTCATTTTTAATACTAGCTCTATCCTGAAAAATCACAAATATGGAAATTAATTTAATTCTAAAAAGATCTTACGAAGAGCTTTGGAATTTAAATACCCCTTAGCCAGTTGAACTTTAATAAACTAGCATTTAGTCTCTCATTTTTTTACTACATTTGAGTACTAAAACTTGTAATTTTTATGAAATCAGCTTACCGCCCTGAGTTTATAATTATTATAATGGCAGCCTTTTCCTTATACTCTAGTGCTTTTGCGCAATGCCATTTTAATAACCTTGTTGTTAACAGTGATTTTTCTGCTGGCAACATGGGCTTTTCTTCATCATATCAGTTCTGTGATAGCGAAAATTGTCTTTATGCAGAAGAAACATATACCGTTGCTCATAATGTTGAAAAATATCACCCTGGATTTTCAGGAGCAGACCATACAACCAATAGTGGGAACTTCTTAATAGTAAATGGAGCAGGGACTTCGGAGACTGTTGTCTGGACTCAGACTATAAACGTTAATCCCCAAACTGAATATAATTTTTCTGCATGGGTAACCAGCTTAACTTTAGGAGATGTAGCCCAACTACAGTTTTCCATAAACTCAGATATTCTGGGAAGTATTTTTTATGCTCCATCTTCTGTGAATACTTGGGAAAACTTTGACATAATGTGGAATTCCGGTAGTGCTACAACTGCCACTATTACAATACTGGATCAAAACACCACTGCAGGAGGAAATGACTTTGGGATAGATGATATAAAATTTGTTGAAAGCTGCGCTCTTCCTACTCATTTTCTGGATATAAGTGTAATTAATAAAAGCCCTGTCACTCTTCTAATGTGGAGGACATTATCAGAAAGAGCCAGTAACTATTTTGAAGTACAAAGATCTTCAGATGGAATTAATTTTGAGTCTATTGGAAAGATAAAAGCAAAAGGGAGTTTTGGATCTATTGCGAACTATTCTTTTGAAGATATAAAGGGAATACCTGGACCTTCCTATTACAGAGTTGTTGAAATTGATGATGAAGGCAGGAGGGAAACGTCATCCATAGTGACAACGGAAGAGAAGGTTGAAATAAATGTTTTTCCCAATCCATGCTCAGGTAAACTCAATATTTTTTTTGAGGGCGGGTATTATAATTCAGTAAATATCAAACTAAACGATTTAGCTGGAATTGATATACCACTTGATAACAAAATCCTTGAGGCTAATTCTGTTAAAAAAGTATTGGATCTCTCTTGTTTAGCCCCGGGAGTATACTTCCTGAATATAGAAACGGGATCAGGATGGGCATCTGAAAAGGTAGTAATACCGTAATAGTTTATCTGATTCAAATATTAATAAACCTATGGAGAACCTGTTATTCAACATTGCGTTAGTATTTCATATAATTATCAATTTAATAGTTCAAACTGGAAATAAATTTTCTGAAATGGAAGAACTAATAAGATATAGAAAATATGATTTTCCTTCATTGGTCAAAGAATTTGGCATAAAGGATAATGAAATAGATAAAGAAGTAAGCTATATCAAACTGAAGGGTTTATCCAGAGTTCATAAACCGGATACTCTTCCAGGATATTTTTATTTCATGGGAGATAAGCTTACAATGATATATATAAATGATGATACCCGTTTAGGTAATTTGTCCTTAAAGAAAATTGCTTCAGAATATGGTGAGGGCCATCGTCTCTCGTCGCGAGCAGGTAAGACGAGTAACTTATATGTATATCCTGAGGAAGGTTTTGCTATTTCTGTTACCCACGACCAAATAGACTTTATTGAATTATTTCCTTCGACAACCCTTGACGATTACAAAAGTAGAATTCATAAGGATGTTGTTTTTATTAGGTAATTTGAATAGCCAAAGTAAAGGCTGCTTCTATTAAAGGCTGGAGATTCATATTTCCGTTGTGGTATGATTTTTTGGTTTGATATATCTGATTTAATTTTGTGAGGAAGTCCTATTATCCTGTTATGAAAGCATTCATTCAATCAATCATTTTAGCCTTATTTCTCTTGTCTTGCAGTAGGCCTGCAAAGCTTAAAGTTGGAGATGCGGCTCCGAATTTTTCGGGTAAAGATCAGGACGGAAAAACTGTCACACTTAGTTCATTCAAGGGAAAAAAGGTAATCCTTTATTTTTACCCGAAAGACAACACTCCAGGATGTACAAAGGAAGCCTGTAATCTTAGAGATAATTATGACCTTCTGCAAAAGGAGGGTTACACAGTTTTAGGCGTGAGCGCTGATGACGAAGCTTCTCATAAAACTTTTAAAAGACTGCATGCTCTACCCTTTACTCTTATTGCAGATGTGGACAAATCTATTCATGAAAAATATGGAACATGGGTTGAAAAGGAACGGGATGGGAAGAAACTCATGGGAACTTCCAGGATTACTTTTATTATTGATGAGAGGGGCAATATAAGTGAAATCATTAATGATGTAACTCCGGGAGCACACACTGAGCAAATCAGAAAAGCATTTTAATAATGGTTTTCACTTGCTCATAGAAAAGGCTGCCCCACAAAGAGGCAGCCTTTTTACTATTAATTTAAAAGGGGGATTATTTATTTTTTAAATTCTAATAACTGGAACTTATTTGTCCTTTTATTCAGGTACCCCAAAACTACATTTTGTTTATATGCTATGGTATTATTGACCTCAGGTCCAGCTGGACCGAATTTATCTTCTTTAAAATCCGTAATCTTCTGCATTGCACTCTTTGGCACATTACCTTCAAGGTGAATAAAGTTATTGTCAAACAAACTTTCAAAATGCACTAGATTTATTCTGGTCATAGTCGGACCACTATTTGGAAAGTAGGAAGAGTATCCGAAGGCGGGATAGCCATAACCAAGAGATGCTGTGGAATATGGACTAAACGAAGATCCGGAACTAATTGGCATTCCAGTACCAGCACCTTTGTAAACAGTAAATTCCTCATAAGATCCTATTTGTATTGCCAGCTTGTTATTAGCTGTCTTATTCACCACAATAGCAATATTCCCACCAAGGGCTTTTTTGAAGAACTGTGATGGCTTCCTGATTATTTTTTCATCGTTATTGTCAAACCCCACAATTATACCTTGCTGAATGATTGGTGAATTAGCGATGTTCACTTCGTTTTCCTCAGGGAAAATGTTGTATGTAGCCAGCATGCTCATAGTGTCAAGATTTAAAACTGTTAGGTTCATCTGATCAGGATTCATACTTATTCTGAAAAGTGTATTATCGCTAATGAAGCTATTACCTTGTTGTCTCGACACATTTGCTGTCCTCTCGAGAGTAAAATTCAACTTTTTGTATACAGAGGTTTTTTTATAGGTATCTATCTCAATTAAATGTGTTCTGTCTGCATCATCAAAGGTGAAGAAGATTTTTCCGTTGTAGTGATAGAGTTTTTTATCAGAATGGACAGTCCTAATCGTATTGACAGTTTCAGGATTGATGTCATCGATCGCTATAGGTTTTGCTTCTTCAGAGCCATCGCTTTTTCTACTCAGCCTACCATAGAATGTTGGAAACTGCATATTATACATATCCGCTTCCAATGTTGCTATGTGAGGTGAAATGGTATAAACATTCACATCATTCTTGTATTGCATTACAGTAATTAAATAAAATTTTCCATCCATATTAAAGCCTTTAAGAACCTGCTCTTTGGGCTGAAGGACAAAAAATTTTTCGTAAGACTGTTCTCCAGTAATTCTGTTAACCTTTAGTTGAGATAATATATTTGATTTGGGATGGTGAAAATAGAACACAGCATAAATTGAATCGATGAGACCACCTAGGATCTCTTCTTTCTTTTCATTGGCACTTCTTTTATAAACAGTTGTCCTCTGCTCATTAAAATCATCAGAAAGTATAATGGTTTGATATTGTTTGTTAGTCTTAAACAAAAATGCAAGCCCTTTACCAGCCTGAGCTACAGAATATACATCCTTCGGATTTTGAATAGTAAGGTTTAGCGCGGTAATCTCGTGTTGTGCATTGGCTGTCATCGTCATATAATAGACAATGGTCAGCAGTAAAATACCTTTTCTCATAATTATACTCCCTTAAGACAACGGTTTTTCTGACTGAATTTGCAAGTTCTTTCATAAGGGAACTTATTGCGTATTCAGAAAATTGCCGCTATCATGTTGGCTACGATAGGAAAACAGGTATTTTTTTCTTTAGTTTTTTTTATGTCAAATGCTTGTAATATTTTTTATCATTTCGTACATTTATTTTTACTTATTATATTCATTAACAAATAATTGATTATTTGCAATTACACAAAAACACAATCAAAAAAATACAAAAAATGAATAATTTTAAGATTCTCCCTTATTTACTCGTCTTATTGATTGTTTCTCCATTAAGTTCTTATGCTGGGGGTGAACGTAAATATGAGACTATAGCAATCGGATCGTTCTTTGCGCTTGCTCTTGTGGCATTGGTAGTGTATTATCTTAGGTGGAAAATGAGCACTGCTACAGGAGACAAATTTATTTACAGGCAAGTGGAAGAAATCCGAAACGGACGACGCGTTGTTGTGAACAAAAAGTTTAAAGTAGTGCAGGATAAACAGAATAAAAAAGTAAAGAGGCGTCCAGGCGCTTAAACCTGTTCTGATTAATTCAATTTTTAAAAGCTCTATGATGAAAAGAGCTTTTTTTTCATACTTGCTGAACAATCCTGATATAGTGCTTGTGCCAATTTTATTTTCGGCCCATCTTTTAATACCAGCCTTTACATTGTCGACTTTTTTCAAGAGGTTGAAGTTTTAAATTTTCCTTTTAGAAATTCTTTAACACAATTTTTTTCAGGTAAATTAATCCTGTCTCGATGCTTGACCCTATATTCACTATATCATTGAAGAAATTACTGGAATAGTCAGGTATCCCTGTATATATCCATTCTGTTTGCTCTTCATTTTCTTGTATTAAACCCATATTTCATGTGTTTCAATACGGCCTTAACTGGCAAAAAAAAAGATTGTTTATGACTTGTTCATTTCCTTCCGAAAATTTTTTTATCCCCTTCTCTAATTTTTTGATTCCGGTTTCAAAATAAAGTTTTCATATACTTAGATTGAAAAAATTGAAATTTGTTTGAAGGAGAGAATAATTTTTAAACAGGGAATGAGCATTAAATTAATTTATACAATTAATGCGTTAGTTCTCGCTGGTTTTAAAATTGGGCTGTGGGAAATTTTTAATTTCATCACAGCCCTTGATTCCTTTGATTACTCATTAATGAGAAAAATGACAAAACTAAACAATGAGATTCATTATTAACTAATGTTCGCATTGTCTTACGATGGGAATTAAACCACTAATCCAAATATTTTTTTATCTGGTTATGATAGATCCGGTTTTAATGAGGAAGTTTTTCCCTGAAATAGCCATAAACCCATGTACCAGTTATTGCGCTTAATAATGAGATTATAATGACAGTCGCTCCTGTTCCTATCTGAGCAAATAGTGGTCCGGGACAAGCTCCTGTCATAGCCCAACCAAACCCAAACAACAATCCTCCATACACCTGTCCCTTATTGAAAGTTTTAGGATAAAAATTTATCTCTTCTCCGCTAACTGTTTTGATATTGAATTTCTTGATAAGCAATACTGAGATTAATCCTGTTGCAACAGCACTTCCAATTACGCCATACATATGGAAGGACTCCAACCTGAACATTTCTTGAATGCGGAACCAACTTATAATTTCTGCTTTAGTAAAGACAATTCCGAAGATTATTCCAACTATTCCATACTTGATATAATGCCACCAAGGGCCTGATCGATATATTTCCTGATGTGTCATGAAAGTTAAATTTTTTAAAGAGAAAGAATAAGTGGGAGAATAAGATTTGCCATAATAAAGCCTCCTGCCATAAAGCAGCATGTTGCGATTAGTGAAGGCCATTGCAATGTTGACAATCCCATGATGGAATGGCCACTGGTGCAACCTCCCGCATATCTTGTCCCGAAACCTACGAGGAACCCACCTACAACCATTAGAAGAAATCCCCTTAGTGAGAATAAGGCATTCCAGTTAAATAGATCTTCAGGCACTATGTTTTGATAATTCGTAATGCCATATGCTGCCATATCTGTAGCAAGTTTCTGGTTAACTATAACCGGCTCAGGATTATTTAGAAATGTAGCTGCTATAAAACCTCCAATAACAATGCCTGCAACAAAGAACAAGTTCCATGTTTCTTTTTTCCAATCATATTGGAAAAAGGGAATTTTCGCAGGAATACATGCAGCACAGATATGCCGAAGGTTTGAACTTATTCCGAAAGATTTATTGCCGATTAGTAAAAGAATGGGAACTGTTAGTCCGATTAGTGGTCCAGCCACATACCATGGCCAGGGTTGAGATATAAATTCTATAATATTCATGATGCATTTATTAAAATGTCTGCTTTAGATTATGAATCCTAGTGCTTAGAACCCACTAAAATTATCTTTAGAGGTACATGTAACACAAACAGATTTGCTTTCCTTTGCCATCCGTGAGCATTCAAAGGATCCGCAACTTGTAAGCTCTCTTTACTTGTCTCTGAAATAGCAAAAAGAAAATGATTTTTCTTTAAATAGAAAAAGGACGTCTTTCGTTTTGCTATACTGTCTATAAAATAAGCATTTTGACTCTATTTCCTTTTGTTTTAAGCTTTCAGCTTTTCACTTCTTTTTTTATCCTACACCTTTAGTAATTTGCTTTGACAAATGAAATCCGTTTTGGGAACAGAGGTTTTAGCAATAGCCCCGAAACCGCCTGCAATTTCTGTAAAGTTTCTATAACCCCTTGCTTGTAATATAGATGCAGCTATCATGCTTCTATACCCACCGGCACAATGGAGATAAAAATGCTCTTTCGGGTCAATATCTTTTATCCATTCATTAATATAGGCAAGCGGTTTGTTAAATGCATCCTGCACATGCTCTGCAGAGTATTCAGTCTCTTTTCTGACATCAATTACTTTACTTTCCCCAATCTTAATTTTCCTTGAAAATTCTTCGGCATCTATGCGGTTTACAGAATCGGTTTCTTTTCCTTCTGCTAGCCATGATTGAATACCCCCTTTGAGATGCCCTAGGATATTGTCGAAACCTACTCGACTCAATCGTGTTACAGCATCTTCTTCTTTTCCCGGTTCTGTTACCAGTATTATCGGCTGCTTTACATCTTCTATCAGTGCACCAACCCAGGGAGCAAAGTCGCCATTCAATCCAATATTAATTGACTGCGGAATAAATGATTTATAAAACTCTGTGTTGGCCCTTGTATCTAATATCAGAGCGTTTGTGGCATCTGCAAGGTCCTCTAATTCTGAAGAACTAAGAGGTTTAAGTCCATGATTGAGCACTTCATCAAAACTTTCATAACCATTTTTATTTAAAGCTGCATTAAGCGGAAAATAAGCAGGCGGAGGTAATAGCCCATCTGTAACTTCTTTTATGAAGGTGGTTTTGTCAGGCTGATTCAGTGCATAATTAGTTTTTTTCTGATTGCCCAATGTGTCGGTTGTTTCCTTCATCATGTTTTTACCGCAAGCGCTTCCGGCTCCATGTGCAGGATACACGATTACTTCATCTGCCAGAGGCATAATTTTGTTCATGAGGCTATCATAAAGCATACCGGCCAAGTCCTCTGCTGTAATCTGACCAGCCTTCTGAGCAAGGTCCGGTCGGCCTACATCTCCCAGAAACAAGGTATCTCCGGTGAATATAGCATAGTCTTTTCCTTCTTCATTTTTCAAAAGATAAACAGTACTTTCAAGCGTATGCCCGGGAGTATGCAATGCCTTTATGGTGACATTCCCTAATTTGAATTCCTGACCATCAACTGCAACTATTGAATCAAATTCAGTCGTAGCTGTGGGGCCATAGACTATAGGAGCACCAGTTTTTCTGCTAAGGTCCAGATGACCGGATACAAAGTCAGCATGAAAATGTGTTTCAAATATATATTTGATTTTAGCACCCGCTTTTTCAGCTCTGGCTATATAAGGTCCTACTTCTCTTAGAGGATCTATGATGGCTACTTCTCCCGCAGATTCAATATAGTATGCACCCTGTGCGAGGCAGCCAGTATAAATTTGTTCTACTTTCATATAATAAATTAAGGGTGAAACAATACTTCTTTGATTATAATAAATAATCCAAGTACAAGTGTAAAATAACCAAAAGCAGGTTTTAATTTATCCCCCTGTACTTTTTTTGATAAAATCATACCAATGAAAATTCCTGCCAGTGCAAATGCTGTGTATACCAAAAGAAAATTCCAGTCAGCGTTCAGTCCTGCATAAAGATCACCGGTGAAACCAATAAGGGAGTTTGCCGCAATAATCAACAGCGATGTGCCGATCGCTACTTTCATCGGGAGTCCGACAAAAAGTACCAATGCCGGAATGATCAGGAATCCTCCTCCTGCTCCTACAAAACCTGTAAGTACTCCGAGAATTAGTCCTTCAAAAATTATCATGGAATAATTAAATTTAATTGTCAGAGGATTAAACTCTTCTTCACTTATAGTTTTTTTCAATTGTTTTTTGATCATGGAATAAGAAGATACAACCATCAATATTGCAAAGGCAATCATGATCAATACTTCCTTATTCAGCGCGATACCTGAGTATTCCGCAATTGTCTCGGGTAGGAGTGGTACCAAAAATCGTCTGGTTAGGAAAACAGACAAGAAGGATGGTACTGAAAATGCAATTGCAGCTCTGTAACACAATTGTTTTTTCCTAAAGTAACTAATTGCACCTGCCAATGAAGTTGAGCCGACAACAAAGAGTGAATATGCTGTAGAAGTAACCGGACTTAGTTTTAAAAGATAAACCAATACTGGTACCGTTAGTATGGATCCTCCTCCCCCAATGAGGCCAAGCGTGAGTCCTATTAGTATCGCAAACAGATAACCTAAAATTACCATAGCTTTAATTTAATATATTTACATATTTATATACTTACATATTTTGATGTTAAAAAAAACTCAATCGCATTCGCACTGAGCTACACATTCCAAAATTTTTACAATGCGTTTTTCTTTTAATTCATAAACCATGTTTTTGCCTACTCTCTGGCATTTAAGGATTTTTTTATTTTTCATGGCAATGAGATGGTGAGATAGTGCAGCTTGCTCTATTTTAAGATGCTCCTGAATTTCCCCTACATTCATCCTGGAATTCTTCTCAAGCAGCTCAATGATGGACATACGCACTGGATGCGCAATTGTCTTTAGTACAGCACAAGCTTTTTCAAGCTTTTCAATACTAATTCCGCTTTTAGAGTCAGTTGTAGATTCCATTCTTAAGTAGTTATGTGTATCTAAACGCAAATATATGCAAAAAGTTTCATATGTAAAAATGTACATGTGATTTTACTCTGATCAAAACCTGCAACCCAAAATTACAAAGAAACTAACCGAATTGAATTTAGTAGTGTGAGGAGCATCTTTGTAAATGTTAGACATAGGAAACTGGTAACGAGCTACCAAATGAAAAAAGATTTTTTTCACGAATTTGTACCCAAATGTACCCCCAGCAAATGGTGCAAAAACGAAGTCATTTAACTTTGTTGAAGCGATAGAGAATTCTTCCTTTTTGGAAAGAAAGTACATTGGAGCCATCCCTGCATGTATTCCTATTATATTTGTTTTATGCAAAGGATAAAAATTAAGAGAAACCGGAACCTCTAAATACCGGTATTTAACTTTGGCGACTCTGCTCATTGTCATACCATTTGGTCCTGCAAAAGGAATAGCATTACTCCCGCCAAAAGTTGCGTAAGTTGGTTCTATGCAAAGATCAAAAACTTTTGATATCCCTGGAAAAAAGGCAATTCCATAAGATGGGGCAACTATTGAAGAAGTCTGTAAAGAAGACGAGTTACTTTTGATATTTGAAATATTAAATCCTCCCTTCAATCCTATTGATTGACACATTGAAAGAACAGGTATTAAATGGAGTAAGAAGAGTAGAGCTTTCTTCATAAGATAACGTTTTGAAATGAAGATTTACCAGAATGTAATTTCGAGAATGTAGATCCGGAAAAAAATTTCGTTGGAAATCTCCTTATCAACCGGAAATCTGAGCTTGTGTTTGCTCTTATTTCCTTTCGTCTAAAAATTTAATTTCAAAAACTAATAGAGAAGTTATTTCGAAATTAGTGAGTTGATTAAAAATATTAATTAAAATGGTAATAAATTACCGATTTATTTCTTTTAGCTCCTTTTTCTTCTTCTCCCAGGGCTTTTTAGTTCTTGACATCATATCATAACTGATATACAAGATGATAAGTAAAAACAGAAGTGCGAAAATCAGAAGAACTTTGTTTTTTTTCATAGAATATTTGTTGTACTAAATCAATAATTTTCAGGATTGTGGATTACTTTTTAAAATATCCTATAGATAAATATACTTTACTGGTTACCTTTGATCCGATAGATGTATTTATCTACAAATAACACTATTTTTTTCATAACCTGTATTAATTTCTTTTGTAAAATAAGAGGCCCCTTTTTAGGGGCTTTTTATTTTTACAGCACTTGACATCTCCTGAATGTTCAAAAAATTAAAATTAATCACCTGTCTTTGAAAAATCCTGTTAATCACCTCAATAGACCATATACTATAAAAATTTAATGAGTTGAATAAAAATGATATATTGTTTTGATAGTAAATCACCGTTAAATTTCAAAACAATGGTGTTAATTCTTAATTTTGCCTTTAACTTAAAATATTATCAAAAAATGAAAAGATTAATTTTTAACCTTTTACTTCTATTATCGGTAGCCTCTCTTAGTTCATGCGGTTATAATTCAATGGTAGAAAAACAGGAAAATGTGGAACAGCAATGGGCTCAGGTAGAGAACGTTTACCAAAGAAGGCTTGATCTTATTCCAAATCTTGTAAATACTGTAAAGGGAGCTGCAGATTTTGAAAAAAGTACGCTTACTCAGGTAATTGAGGCAAGAGCAAAAGCAACTTCTGTAAATGTGGATGCAAGCAAACTTTCTCCTGAACAAATTGCTAATTTTCAGAAAACTCAGGATCAACTGTCTTCTGCACTTTCTCGTCTCTTAGTCTCAGTGGAACAATATCCTCAGCTTCGTACTAATCAAAACTTCCTGGAATTACAGGCTCAGCTGGAAGGTACGGAAAACAGAATATCTGTTGAACGCAGAAATTTTAATGAAGCTGTTATGGATTATAACGCCTACATAAGAAAATTCCCTCAGAATATGATTGCCGGTATGTTTGATTTTGAGAAAAAAGGATATTTCCAGGCAACTGCCGGAGCAGAAAAAGCACCTGAAGTTAAATTCTAAAATATATGGCAAAATCCTTCTTTTCCGAACAGGAACAGGCTGCTATTGTATCGGCCATTAAAGAAGCTGAGAAAAATACCAGCGGCGAAGTACAGGTGCATTTGGAAAACCATTGCAAGGAAGATGCACTTGATCGTGCAGCAGATATTTTTAAAATACTAAAGATGCATGAAACCAAACTCAGGAATGGTGTGCTATTTTATCTTGCTCTTAAAGATAAAAAATTTGCTATTCTTGGCGATGCCGGCATAAATTCAAGAGTTTCCGATCATTTCTGGAATGACATTAAAGTCATGATGCAGGAAAAGTTTAAAGAAGGCAAATTTACAGAAGGACTTTGTCTTGGAATTATAAAAGCCGGAGAACAATTGAAAATTCATTTCCCTTATTCAAAGGATGATATAAATGAGTTGAGCGATGATATTTCTTTTGGAAAGGATGAATAAATGAAAGTAGTGAAATTGTACAGATTTTTATTAATCCTTTTATTTTCTTTCGGATTTTCGAATTATCTGTTAAGCCAGAATGATATACCTGAAAGACCATCCCCGCCCAGGTTGGTGAATGACTTTGCCGGAATTCTCTCTTCTTCGGAAAATCAGGCTTTGGAACAAAAGCTCCTGAACTATGAAGACACAACTTCTACGCAAATTGCTGTAGTCATTGTGAAGTCAATAGGGGATTATGAAGCGGCCGATTACTCTCAAAGACTCGGACAGAAATGGGGGGTTGGAGTTAAAGGTAAAAATAACGGTATTGTTATATTGGTAGCAATAGAGTCTCGTGACTTCTTTATTTCTACTGGCTATGGCATGGAAGGAGTCGTTCCTGATGCAATGGCAAAAAGAATATTTGAGGAAGTAATTAAGCCAACATTCCGAGAACAACGATATTATGTTGGTCTTGACGAAGCTACAAACATCATTATTAAACTTGCCTCTGGTGAATACAAAGGTGAGCCTAGAAAGCAGGGTGGGCGTAATAAATTTGGAACAGCTATTATTTTAATAATCCTGTTCTTTATATTGTACGGTATATTCAAGAATAAAGGTGGTGGCGGTCACACTACATATTCTTCCAGAGGACCATTCTATGGAGGCGGAGGCGGAGGCTGGGGATCAGGTGGAGGCGGAGGCTTCGGTGGTTTTGGAGGCGGAGGCTTTGGCGGAGGAGGTTCCGGAGGAAAATGGTAGAATATAAATTATTGGCAGCATGAGAAAATATTTTCTGGGCATCATTTTAGTTATTTTTTTAAGTCAATTTCTGAATGCAGAAGTGCTTGTTAGATTTCCTGAGCATAGTTTTGTATTTGACAATGCGGATCTTTTATCTTCCGAACAAATCGTTAATCTTGAAAAGCAATTGCTGCAAATAAAGGATTCATCTAATGCGGAAGTTATAGTTATTTCTGTTGACTCTTCCGTTAATACAGACGTAAAGCGTTATGCAGAACTGCTTTCCAATCAATGGATCGAATCTGGCAAATTAAGTCAGGATAATATCATATTTATATTGGACCCGACAGACCGTAAGTTTGCGATTATCCCGTCAGAAGAGTTGGCCGGAAAAATTGATATAAAACTTTTAAAGAAGATCGAGGATAAGTACCTCCTTCCTCAGACAAGAAATAAAAAATATTACGAAGGAATTAATAACTCTATTGCTCAGATCAAACTGGTTCTATCAGGACAAATGGTTAAATCAGATTTGGATAGCAACTATAGAGGGCTGTTTTTCATTTTTGTAACGTTAATGGTTATCTTTTTTATAATCTTGTTTCCGATTCTACAATATAAGGCTGTGCTTCAAAATCATTTCGGTACCAGAAAGCCCGGTTTTTTTAGAAGCCTGATGCTGATGAATACATTTGGAGCTCAAAGAGGCGGTTTCGATGCGTCCTTTAAAAACAGCGACTATGAATCCAGGAAAGCGGCTTTGCTAAGGGGCGCCGGAGGAGCAATGGGGGTTTGGTAATCTGAACTATACTGAATACACATTTCAATTGTCATCTCATAAATAGTTAATAACATCGCCCGAAATACTTCAAGTGAATGGATTGACGTTTACTCTCTGATCCGGGGGATACTTTGAGGTGTTGCGTGGAAAGTTAAGCGTTCGAATTAATTACCGTGATTCATTTTGATTAAAGATTATGATAGATATTATTTGGCATTTATTGATAGGTGTGGTGGTTAGTTTTGCCGGTAGCATCCCTTTGGGTACTATTAATCTTGGTGTGGTGCAAACCACCGTTTCTGTCAATCTCAAAGCAGGGCTCTACTTTGCATTGGGAGCAACTTTGATTGAATTAATTTATAGTACTATCGCCATTAAACTTATAGGAGTATTAATGACTCAAACCCATCTTGATTCAATCATTCGTATGGTTTCTGTTCCGGTGTTCCTGCTGGTTGCAGTGTATTATCTGAAGAAAGAGGAAAAAGAGGGAGAAAGCCGGGAATTAAGAAAGGGAAGGAGTTTTCTTAACGGAATTTTTCTTGGAGTAATTAATCCGCTTCAGATTCCTTTCTGGGTTTTCTGGGGATCTATTTTTATGAGTAATAACTGGATCTCAAAAGATGATTTTCTACTGAATGTATTTATAGGAGGCATATGTATCGGCACTATCCTGGTACTTACACTTATTGCTTTCCTAAGTCATTCAATCGCCGCAAAGGTTAATCTGAAGAGCCAGTTTGTAAATAAACTAATCGGTTATGTTCTGATAGTTTTAGGAGTATACCAGCTCTTCGATTTACTTTACAAATTTATTTAAGAAGTTTATCATCATCTCATTGGATGTTGGGAGATAATCTTCTTTACGCAATTCTTCTGGCGTTTGAATGAAGCGTCCTTTTACCAGTTCATGCCCGCAGTTAGCTATTAACTTATCTATACCACTAGCAGTCATTTCCAAGTGAAACTGAAATGCGACAACATTGTCCCCATATATAAAACCTTGGTTTTCGCAAGCTTCACTTGATCCAATTCTTTTAGCACCGGAAGGAATATCAAAAGTATCTCCGTGCCATTGAAATACTGTAGATTTCGACTGAAAATCATTAAATAATTTATTATTCTTAGCTTCTTCAGTCAAATCCAGAGGTAACCAACCAATTTCTTTCTCTTTGTTCTTATATACTTTTGCACCCAAAACATCAGCAATAAGTTGTGCACCTAGGCAAATGCCAAGCACTTTTTTATTTTTATCTATAGCTTTAGCAATGAGTTCTTTCTCCTTTTTCATCCATGGGTACTGGCTTTCTTCGTACACCCCCATCGGTCCGCCCATTACAATCAATAGGTCAAACAAATCAACAAAAGGAAGTTTATTATCTTCATAAAATTTGGTCGCGGTGAGTCTGTTGGCAGGTACTTTAGCCCATTCTTTTATACATCCAAGCCCTTCAAACTCTACATGCCTTAAATAATGAATGTTCATAGCAAATTATTCAATTCTAAAAGTCAGATTTTTCAAATATACTATTTGAAAGGGAAATATGAACCTTGCCTCAAGTATATTTTTGGACTTTTTATTGAAGAATCCACCTAATTCCTGCAAATCCCCTTATCCCCTGAACGGGTGCATAGTTATAACTTGTATCAAACGTATACCCATTTGGATTACTCACAGAGTCATTCACTCTTTTATCAAACGGATCTTCGGAACGAAGCAGAGAATACTTCGGCAAATAGTTCAAAAGATTCTTAACTCCTCCATATACCTCGAACTGTTTGTTGATTTTTTTCGTGATCTGAATATTCTGGATACTGAACCATGGTGAAACGGATGGGCGATAGTCATTGGTCTGCACTGGTAATTCCATCGGCCCTGTTACCCTTCCTGTATAATCTATAACAATACCTAATTGATTGATCTTATAAGTTACAGCAAATGTGCCTGAAATCTTTGGCGCATGAAGTTGCTGCACCCTTCTGTTTACTCCAATGCTGTCTTTTTGTACAGAGTATACATCCATCAGAGTTATACCCGCAATGATCTTTAATGGAAAGGAAAAACTGAAATCTGTATTTAAAGTAATTCCTTTGGAAATAGCATACCCATTAAGATTGTCATAAATGATTTTATCCGGATCTGTCAGAAAATCACCAATAATTTTATTTGTGAAGTAAGTGTAGAACAAACTCAGATCAAGCCCTATAAACCCCTTTTTTGTATTAATGAACTTCTGGTAATTTAGGTTTGCATTATATGATTTCTCGGGCTTCAGCTCATGTGAAATGATCACTTCTCTGGAGCCTGTTAATGCTGCGTGATCTTCAGTAAAAAGATTTACAGTTCTGTATCCATTACCACCACTTAGTCTGATAATATTTGTTTTTGAAAGATCATATTTAAAGCTGATTCGAGGTGTAAAAATAGAACCATGAATTGAATTATAATCATACCGCAAACCCGCAAGACTCTTGAGTTTGGTATTTATGGCAAACTCTTCCTGCACAAATATCCCCGGAAGAAAAGTCTTCTGAGGGGCGTTGACAGGTTCCGCGATATCTGCAGAGCTGGTTCCGGGAGTATTATCATCGTAATAAATATAACGGAAAGGCAGACCTATTAACAAATCATGTCTTGCTGAAAGTTTTTTGTCATATAAAAACTGTGCAAAGCCTATATATTGCTGGGCAATAAAAGGCATTACCCCATAAACCGAATTCTGATGATGGGAATTAAGTGAAAACTGAAATGTTATTTTCTCTTTCACTGGAAGCTGGTAAACTCCAATCAATTCATATCTTTTTGTGTAGATGGATTCTCCATAAACACTGTCTGTTCCACGGAATTTATTCTCATAGTTTAGCTCTCCTCCCCAGCGATCTTCATAGATGTATCGTCCGGCGACAGATGCTAACCTGTTATTTTTTCTTTTAAAATTCCATTTGTTAAAAACTGAAATTCGGTCCTGTAGTGTGACATCTGTAAAGTGGTCGTTATTTACATCAAGTTTATTTTTGAAGTTGAAATAATTTATTCCCAACAGGGAAGTGTGCTTTCCTGCATTACTTCTTATCGATACGTCTGCATTAAGCTCTTGCTGAGATGTTGCAAAGACGTCGACTGTTCCCCTTGGAGATGTAGATGGGTCTTTTGTGATAATATTAATTAAGCCTCCTACAGCCTCTGATCCATATAAGGTGGATGCCGGGCCTTTAACTACCTCGATTCTTTGAACCATACTGTTTGGGATTCCGCTTAGTCCGTATACAGTTGACAGGCTACTTACAATTGGCATTCCATCAATGGTAATCATTGTATAAGGCCCCTCCATTCCGTTTATATGGATATCTCCGGTATTGCAGACATTGCAGTTGAGCTGAGGTTGCACTCCATTCACTATTTGAAGGCTTTCGAACAGGCTTGGTGTCGGGTTTTTCTTAAAGTAGTTTGGTGTATACACTTCTACAGGGATTGGAGAGGAAGTTCTGCTTACTTCTTTCATTGTACCCGTCACGACTACTTCATTAAGTTCTGATTTAAATGCATCCAGCTGTATGTCAAGTTTTTTATTGTCACCTGTTTTCAGCGTTACAGTTCTTTCATAATTCTGATAGTCTATGGCCTGAACCTTAATCTTATAAGTTCCATGATTTAATTGTTGAAAAGCAAAATTTCCAAGTGTGTCGGTCAATTGGCTCTGATTCAGGCTTTCTATAATCACCAGAGCTCCTATGACCGGTTCTCCTGCTGAACTTACGTTCCCCTTTATATAGGATGTCTGACCACAGCCTTCATTTACGCTAAGTAAAAGGCTTAAAATCAACAGAAAAAATATATGTTTAATTTTTAGTTCCATTTAAATTTAAATTTTGTCAAATATAAAAATTAAATTTAGATAAATGATATAATATTTTTAGATTGGCCTAAAATTTAAATATAAGACTATTATGAAGGGGAATTGTTTACCAGGAATGAACCATTACACTCTAAAAAATCTTTTTGATCATAACAATCAATACTTTAGTTTACCATAATAACAAATGGGTTGACATTTTTTTAATGATTATTACAGATTTATATTGTAAAAAAATGAGAGTATGGATTTAGAAACCAGAATTAAAGAAGCGGAGACACGTCAATTTAAGGCAATTTTTCCCAACACAGTGAATCACTATGATACACTTTTCGGAGGGGCTGCTCTTGCATATATGGATGAAGTTGCCTTCATCACAGCAACAAGATTCAGCAAGCTCAGACTTGTTACTGTTTCAACAAATAAAATAGATTTCAAAAGGCCGATTCCAGCAGGGACAATCATTGAAATCGTTGGCAAGATAGAGCATGTAGGGAATACCAGCATTCAGGTAAAAGTAGAAATCTACGTGGAAGAGATGTATCATGAGAAAAGGGAAAAAGCAATTGAGGGCTTATTTACTATGGTTGCTGTGGGAGAAGATAAAAAGCCTGTGAGGATACTGAAGGATTTTGGCAGTTAAAAAAATAGAAGTAATGCAGTAATTTTTTCAATTTATTACTGCATTACTATTTTAAACACTACTTTTTTATGAGCTTGATGTCTTTTACAAAAGTGTCCGTCACGACTTCCAAAATATATAGACCGGAAGCAATATCAAGATCAATCGTAATTTCTCCTTTTTCAGACAGAGCCGTGAAGGTCTTTTCAAATATCTTTCTACCGTGTACGTCATAAATGATAGCGCTGAGAACCTTTTCTCCGCTCAGGCTGTATCTGATATGCGCCTTATCGTCCGCAGGGTTAGGATACACATAAAATTCATCTTCGATTCCGAAGTTCAGACTTTTCACTTTACTGAAATCTGTCTTGCCATCCTTATCAACTTCCTGAATTTTATAATAAGTAATGCCTGAGTTGCTAGCTGGCAGTATAAACTTATATGTATTCATTGATTGATTCCTTGCGGGAACCTTCGCCGGAACAACATTCCAGGTTTTTCCATCCTGACTAACAAGAATATTGAAATGAGAAACATTTTGCTCATTAGCAGTAATCCAATTCAGGTATACTGTTTTCTCAGCCTGTCTAACTTCAAATGAAAGGAAGTTAAGAGGCGTAGTCGTCACATCGCAACCAGTCACGACTTGTGCAGAAGGGGATGGTGTAATTCCTTTGATATCAATATAAGCAGTATTAATAAGTAGCCCGGTTGCAGGACAACTAGCTATATTTCCTTTCCAGACATATTTTACAGAATCATTTGCAAGGACAGGTCCATTAATCTTAGTATAAATAACAGAACCTGCTGTATTTGTTCCTGAGATGACAGCAGGGGAACAACTAGGGCAGCCACTCAGGTCTGCATCTGTAGCAGATACAAATGTTACTCCAGCAGGTATCGGATCTCTCATAACTATATCGAAGCCTGAGTCTAGCCATGTATTCCATTTTTTGACTGTGGATGCATCATTGTTGGTACTTCTCCAACCGGCATATCCAGCTACCTTTTGCAGGCCTGTATGAATATACTGTGGGGTACCTGGCATTGTCACACCACTTGCTACCAGAGAGAAAGATGCTTTGTCCTCAAACAGTTCAAGTTTAATATCTATATCTGTAAATCCTGCAGGGAATGCTGTATTAGTCGGTTCTGACATAAGCTGAGTATAACCTGCTGCACTATAACCATGATCCCATAAGCTTAATACTATTCCATTGTATTCTTTTTTCATCCGTATTTCATACCACTTATTCCCGTTTTGCCTGAAAACAAGTGCATAAATTTCCTGATATGTTGCCAGATTAATAGTAGTATTAATAGAGCCGTTTTTCCCATGAGAAAATTTATGAGTCATCAAGTTGGAGCCTGTGGCGCCATTAAGTCCTGCACCACTGATAATCATATTACCTCCGGAAAAGGTAAACGGATTGCCTTCCACTTGTCTCCAATCTGCAGTAGTTCCGATTGAAGAAACAACAGTACCTGACTTGTTTTTGTAGACTACAGTATAAGTAATATCATCACCGGTAAAATAATTAGCTTTATCCGCTTTCTTGGAAACACTAGGGTCTGGAATAAATACAGCATCACAGCTCACTTTTGTTTTAGCGGTATCTTTCACCCATGGTTCATTATCGGCTTTTGCATAGCCCGTGTTGATGATTTCATCAGGCGTAGGTCCGGCAGGGCAGTTAAAGAAGGCTGCATCTTTAACTCTGACCCAAAATTTATATTCAATAGAGTCATTTACCAGTAGTTGAGAAACTGTAGGCCAGGTAATCACACGTCCAGCTAAAGTTCCTACAGGATAACCTGTAATAAATCCACCAAATGTTACTGAATTAGGTAAAGTGTCTTTAACTATGATATTGTTAAGTTCACGACCTGAAGCTGGAGATGTACCTAATATTCTTCTCCAGGTATAGCCATCCCATTCTTCCACAAGCACTTTGTTGGAAATTTTAGACGTTGTTCCACAAGCCTCAGGATGGTATTTGTTTAATGGAACATCCAAGTTGTCCGGGTCTGACCAGTCATTGGTAATTAATGTTTGCAGATCATTTGAAGCACCTGTCGTGTTTAAGGCAGCCTCATAACTCCAGTCGTCCGAAAAGTTAAAGCTTCCGTTAGGATTTGTAAAGACCCTAGCTTCCATGCGTGGAGGAGCTAGTTCTCCACGGTGTATCATTTCCCTATTACCACGATACTCTGCAAGGTGCTGAGTTACCGTTGTAAGGGCTTCCGGAAATGTAATGAAAAATCTGTGATTGTATCCAGGTCCCGGAACAAGCGGTTGTACTCCCAATGTTGGAGGAGCTGTTCCAAAGCCCTCTGCAGTTCCCACTGCAACCTGCCAGGCTGGAGGGCCATTTTCTTTCAGGAAATATGAGACTCTGTAATTTTTGAGGTTGATATAAGCTTCCTGTGCGCCATGAAAGAATCTGAAGTTCATTTTCAATTCATTTGCAGGGTTTGTAAAAGGCTGCAAGCCCATTGAAAAATGGACGCCCGGTCTTCCTCCGTTTAAGAATGCAACAGAGGTGTTCTTTACTTTAATTGTATAAACAATACTATCCCCTACTTGCACAATACTTCTGTTTACTGATTTTACTATAGAAAGTGGTTTCTCATTAAGTATATCTACACAATTCCTTTCCATAGTCTCGGTAATATTATTCGGATATTCGTTGCTAGTCCAACCGGAACCGTTTGTTGCCGTAATGGTAGCAGAATTACAAATTCTCGCTGGGGCATTGCTGTTGACAATTACTTTTAAAGTAATGGTGTCCATAGTCTGAGCCAGATTTGCAGGAACGCCGATTTCTGTTCCGGGAACAGTACCTAATGACCAGGTAAGTTTGCTGGCCGCCTGGGAAAAGGTTACTCCTGCAGCTCTTGGACTTTGAGATAAAAATGTTAATCCGGTAGGCAGTTCGTCTGTAATTACAACCCCTGTTGCCGACGGCTTTCCAAAGTTTCTGTAAGTAATTTTATATGTAAGTGTATCCCCGATATAAGCATAGGTTTTATCTACTGACTTATAAATCTTCATATTTGCTTCAGGCATCATATCCAGAGGATCGTGCCAGTTACCGGTGAGAACCATCATACCAAGGAATCTGAAGAATTCATGAAAATACAGAGGATTAGAATCGGTATACTTTTGAGCACCTCCGTCAGCTCCATCCCATGTAATTTCGCATTTTCTGTACATCTCTGACATAAGTCTGAAATTTTGCACAGCCACAGCAGAAGGAGAAAATGCACCGAATGCTTTATTCAGCCTGAAATACAAGCTTCCCATGTTGGCTCCGGTCGGACTATGGTAGGTTGTCATAGTGGACGGTCCGCATATATCGAGCTCTTGAGTAGGAAGCTTATAGGGGACATTTCCATATGATTGTGGATCTAATAAAAATTTCTCGTTATTTTTAGCAAAGTCCAGTTCATAAGTATTGCCACCAGGAATCACCTGGTGCCCAGTTGGAGTATTGCTTGGGTCCCATGAAGTAGTAGGATTACCATTCCATACATAATTTAATACCGTTCTCCAACCCAGTCTGAAATCCTCGCCATCATTAAAGCTTGTATAAGACGCGTTGTTAGCAGCATCCAAAGCCCACCATCCTGCAAATCCAACCAAACCTTGTTCGGCCATTTTTCCCATTGCCCAGTCACTCGATGCTTCTGCTCTTCTATACTGTTTAATCAACCAGGGAGATTTCCCCTCTGCCTCAAGCATATCTCCAAAAGATCTGAAGTAAGCCGGAGCATAATAATCAATATGTTGTTGGTCTCCACCTGTTCTTTCCGGATTCATTCCCAGATACGATCCTCCCTGCGCCCAGTTAGTAAGCTCATTCCAGGTATCTCCCCCTTTCATATAACCATCCAACCCGATTATACCGGATATATACTTTTTCATTGGAAGAGAAGGTGCGTAAAGTAAGGTATCAACCATTGTTGAGATATACTTAATAGCTTCATCCTTGTAAGTGATAGTGCCTAATTCCGGGTCATTACAGATGACTCCATTATCACCCCATTGCTTCCAGGCAACAAGCATTGCAAGAGCAATATCCACATCTCCGTCAGAAGCAGAATTTCCACCTAAAGCACCTCCATAAACGTTTGTGGAAGGCCCAAAGGATCCAGCTCCAGAAATTCCCGGGCTGTAGCCATAGTTGGGGGAATTCATCACATTATCAACAAACCGCACTGTTTTTTGGAATTGACGGTCATGCATCCACATGTAATATCCGTCATAGGTTTTTTTATCTCCCATGTAGGCTGCCGCCAATAAATAATACCCATCGGCTTCAACACAGGTACAATGCATTATAGGGGAATTTATATTCGGCATTATATATCTAACACCATTGACTGTCAATGGACCGGCGGTAGTTCCCTGAGTGACGTTGTACGTCATATTATTGCAGATCATCTGATATGCTTCTCTGATTCTAAGCTCCAGTTCTGCATGGGTTACTCCTACCGAATGATGCTCGGAGCTTGCTATTGTTTTTAAAGCTCCCTGATTGTAATCTTTAAACTGTGGGAAAGGAAAATTAGGATTTCCCGAATTGATGTTAGCTGGTATCTGAGAATAACCTTGAATCTGAAGAAGAAAGGCACTTATGACAAATAGTAAAAGTCTCTTCATTTATATACTTAATTTTTTTTGAAACCTTGAATTAGGGTCGCCGTAAAAGACAGTGAGTATAATTTGTTTTCATATTCTTTATTTAATGTGTTTTTAAAGAGTTGTTGTTACACTTATGTTACCCTATCCTGGGTAACATATGGTGTGACAATAAGAAAACATCACCCTCCCCGTATTGTACTTTTTTAAGAAACTTTATCGTCGACCTTCGTTTTTTAACAGTTTTCCTCTATACAATATTCTATTAATACCCATTTAAGCATAATTAGTAAACGTCCATTCCAAACTTTTTTGCTTATTTGAATATTATTTATTCAGAAAGAATTTTATACTGCCTCTCAATGTTTTTAAATTTGTAGTTCACAAAGAGAATAGTTTGAAAGTAAAAGATTTAATAAGGCTTTATCAGGAAGACCCCCTGGTTCAGATTCTCCATGATAAGATAAAGTCTGACAGCAATTTACGTTTCCGTCTGAAAGGGTTAAATGGCAGTATGGATGCCGCAGTGTCAGCAGCTATATGCAGTTTAAGTCCTGGAAATCACTTATTCATCCTTCACGACAAGGAAGAAGCTTCCTTTTTTCAAAATGACCTGCAGGTGCTTCTTCAGGACATGAACATTCATTTTTTCCCTAACTCGTATAAAAGGCCCTATAAGTTTGAAGAAACTGAAAATGCCAATGTGCTTATGCGTGCAGAGGTGCTTAGTGCTGTGAATAACAGAGGGGAAGATAATTTCTGTATAGTCAGTTATCCTGATGCGCTCACTGAAAAAGTAATCAATAAAAAGTCTCTCAAAAGCAATAGTTTTACTGCTAATGTAGGCGAGAAAGTAGATCTTCAGTTTGTTACTGAATTACTTTCAACTTATGACTTTGAAAAAACCGACTTTGTATATGAAGCAGGCCAGTATTCTATCAGGGGAGGGATCGTTGATATATTCAGCTATTCTCATGATTACCCATACAGAATTGAACTATTCGGTGATGAAATCGAAAGTGTAAGAACCTTTGATCCCAATACACAGCTGTCTGTAGAGAATAAAAAAACGTTTTCCATAATCCCCAACGTACAGACAAAATTGCTTCAGGAGAAAAGAGAATCTTTTCTTGAATTCCTTCCTGATGATACTTATATCTGGGTTAAAGATATTGAGTTGACCCTGGAGATTATAGAAAGATATTTTGACAGAGCAACACTTTCATTTGAGCAGATATTAAAGGAGACTGGTGGTTCAAAGTTAATTACTTCTCCTGTTCAGTTATTTGAAAATCCTGAAGAATTTAAAAAGCTGCTGGAAGGGTACAAGATTCTGGAATTCGGAACCCGATTTTATTTTGATACTGATAACCTTATTGAGTTTTCATCTAAACCGCAGCCTCCTTTCAATAAGGAGTTCAGCCTGCTTGCTGAAAATTTAAAATCCTATCAGGAAAAGGATTATACAAATGTTATCGCTGCAGAGTCCTATCACCAGATAGAAAGGTTAACTACCATCTTTAATGAAGTTGACAGATTTCTTAAGTTTCAAACAATGAATGCCGCGCTCAGGCAGGGCTTTATTGATGATCAGTTAAAGCTGGTGTGTTATACCGATCATCAGATTTTTGAGAAATACCACAGATATAAAACCAAAGAAAAGTTTTCAAAGTCAAAGGCAATGACTTTGAAAGAGCTACGCGCTTTGCATCCTGGAGATTTTGTTGTTCATGCTGATTACGGTGTAGGTAGGTTCGCTGGTCTTGAAAAAGTGGAAGTAAGCGGAAGACAACAGGAAGCAATACGCTTGGTATATAGAGATGATGATTTGCTTTATGTAAGTATTCATGCTCTTCATAAAATATCAAAGTATGCCGGTAAAGAAGGAACCCCACCTCCTATCAGTAAACTTGGTTCCGGTGATTGGGACACCAAAAAGAAACGTGTAAAAAAACAAGTCAAAGATATTGCTAAGGAGTTAATAAGCCTGTATGCTAAAAGAAAAGCGGCTCCTGGATTTAAGTTTGACAGAGACACTTTTCTTCAGGCAGAACTCGAATCTTCATTTATCTACGAAGATACTCCTGATCAAGCTAAGGCTACAGCCGATGTAAAAGCTGATATGGAACTTCCTCATCCTATGGATCGTCTTGTTTGTGGTGATGTGGGATTCGGTAAAACAGAAGTTGCGGTGCGTGCAGCATTTAAGGCAGCAACAGATGGCAAACAGGTAGCAGTGCTTGTGCCAACAACCATCCTGGCTATGCAACATTACAAAACTTTCAGTGAAAGGCTTAAAGGTTTTCCTGTAAATGTGGAGTATGTGAACAGATTTAAAACTGCTCAGCAGATAAAGGAAACTATCAAAAGAGTAGAGGAAGGCAAGACTAATATTCTTATTGGTACACATCGCCTTATTGGTAAAGATGTTAAGTTTAAAGACCTTGGCTTATTGATTATTGATGAAGAGCAAAAGTTTGGTGTGAAAGTAAAAGATAAACTTAAAGAGTTTAAAGTTAATGTAGACACTCTAACTCTTACTGCAACACCGATTCCAAGAACTCTGCATTTCTCACTAATGGGAGCAAGAGACCTTTCTATTATCGCTACCCCTCCTCCTAACAGACAACCTGTTACTACCGAGATTCATGCTTTCAATGATACGATTATAAGAGATGCTGTAAGCTATGAATTGAAACGGGGAGGACAAGTATTCTTTGTTCATAACAGAGTTAAAGACATCGAAGAGATGGCTGACAGGATCAAACGCCTTGTGCCTGATGCAAAGATGGGCGTGGCTCATGGACAGATGGAGGGAGATAAACTAGAAAAAGTAATGCTAAAGTTTGTAGAAGCAGAATATGATGTATTGGTTTCAACAAACATCATTGAATCTGGTCTGGATATTCCTAATGCAAATACCATTATCATCAATTCAGCACACATGTTTGGATTGTCTGATCTCCATCAGATGAGAGGACGCGTGGGTCGTTCCAACAAAAAAGCTTTCTGCTATCTCTTGACTCCTCCCGTATCCACCCTTCCAGCAGATTCAAGAAAGAGGCTAAGTGCACTCGAAGAGTTCTCTGATCTTGGAGATGGATTTAAGGTTGCAATGCGGGATCTGGATATTCGTGGAGCAGGTAACTTACTTGGTGCAGAGCAAAGCGGATTCATATCAGATCTGGGTTTCGATATGTATCATAAAATTCTTGATGAGGCCATACAAGAGCTTAAGGAAACTGAGTTTGCAGAGTTGTTCAAGAAAGAACTTGAAGCTAAAGATTTACATAAGCCTACCGATTGTCAGATAGAAACAGATCTTGCTGTAATTATTCCGGAAACTTATGTTTCCAATATATCCGAAAGATTAAGTCTTTATTCTACACTTGATAATATTAAGACAGAGGAGGAGCTTCAAAAATATAGGGCATCTATAATAGACCGTTTTGGTCCGCTTCCTGAAGAAGTTAAGGACCTTGTTGAAACTGTAAGGCTCAGATGGCTTGCCGAAGGACTTGGTTTTGAAAAGCTCACTATCAAGAATGGCACAATGAAAGGATATTTTGTTCAGAATAATGATGCCTATTACAAATCTGATATTTTTGGTAAAATACTCCTTTTTGCTCAGAAAAATCCTAAAAAGTGTAAGCTGAAAGAAGTTAATAAAAAACCGATGATCGTATTTGAAGATATTGATTTTATGCAACAGGCTATGGATACTCTTCAAAAAATTAATCCGGCACCAGTAACAGAACCCGTGAAGTAGACTTAGGTTATTTGCTATATTCCGTATATTTGGAGAAAGAGGATGTGTCTATTAACATCCTCTTTCTTTTTGAACGGTTAATGTTCAACTACTCTTCCGCTATTTCAAAAACATTATAAACTCTTTTTATCACATTTATCTTTCCTGGCTTACCTTCCAGAGCATTCAGAGAATAGTCGCTACGCGCTCTGGTCATTGGTAAGCTGGTCGTTTTAAAGTTTCCGTTATTGTAAGTAACAGTGATGTGATCTGCTGTTTTACCTCCTGTATAATCAATATACCTGAATGTAAATCCTGACTTATCTTCATTAGTTCTCATATCAAGAAATGAGCCGGTAAAATAAGTGGAGGAGTGACTTACCTCATTGGGAGTAGTGAATGTTTTGATTGTTTTGTTGAAAAAATTAATTTTTCTGAGATTAAGGTTTTTGTCAAACTCAGCTACAAAAACCCTATCTGAACATTCCATATGCGAACTTGTAAAGTTCACCAGGACATCATAAGCTACAGGATTATAGGTTTCTCCAATCAGGAAATAATTTTCTCCTATTTTAGTAGCTCTGATAGGATTTAGTCTGGGACCGCCCTTTTTAAATTTGATTTTGTCGCTTTCATCAAGTTTAGACAAAAATTCCTCCGATTCCAGAGATAGTAGTTTTTCCTCTGTTTTCTTAGTTGTCAAATCAAAGCTAAGAAAGAGAAGGCCTCTTTCATTGTTTGCTTTCATCAGAAAGTTGCCATTATTTTTACTAAGATTAAACTGAGCAAATAATACTCCGTTTTTACCATCACTATAAAGTGCAGGCTTCTCAACAATTTTTATGTCCTCACTGTTAAATTCATGGTTTAATACCATGTTGCCATCCTTTACTTTATTAATTAATAGTCCTGTATATATTTTGGGAGTTTTTAATTTTGCCTTACGAACATAAAAGCTGTAGAGGTTTTGATCAATAGTTTCAGTGTAAGTCAAGGGGATTATCTTTTCTTCATAATTAAACGCGTTTTCATAAGTCCATTTAATATTTAATTTATTATCGTAATGGATTATTCCTTTAAATACCTTGTCTTCAAATAACATTCCCGTGAAAATAAATCCGGAGTTACCATTAGCAACGATAGTTGAGTTAATGTGCCACATTGCTACTTTGTTTAGAAGTTTTGTAGTCCCAAGTTGCTTCAGGTCTCTTGAGCTATATGTCACTATCTCTGCTTCACCGTTTGTGACATTTTTAATCCCACTGTTTCCGTTAAAATTGTATATTACACACAAAGCTGAATCATTCACAGCAGCAGAAATTACATCATCATACATGTTGCGGGGCTCTTGTACTGAAATTATGGGCTTCATTGAAACATCACATTTGGAGATAGTGTAAGTTGATGTTTTCTTAAATTTTTCCAGGTCTCGACTTACAATGTAGTAACCCTTGAGTTTCTTATTTTCATAAATCGGCTTTACTGTCAGAACTTCATATATACCGGCTTTACTTTGATTAAAAATGGAAATTAGTAGAATGATAAAGGTAAGTTTGAGGTTTTTCATAGTTAAAAAGAATGTTTTAAAAATTGATTAATGACTAAATGTAAAAATTTTAAAAATAAGTTCTTCTATTTTTAAATCAATCTCAATCAGATTATTTTTGATATCCTCTATTAACTGTATTTTGTCTGATAGAGGTTCTCAATAAACCTTAATTAGAAGAAATCATGGAGCTAAATCCGTTAATAGAAAAAGTACTAACTGCAGATGAGCAGCAAAAACTCACCCCTGATGAGGTGTTGAAGCAACTTAAAGAAGGTAATAAAAGATTCATTTCCGGTACACTGACTTTGCGCGATCATTCTAAACAAATCAGGGATGCTGTGAATGGCCAGTATCCGAAAGCTATTGTGCTTTCCTGCATAGATTCAAGAGTTCCTGTAGAAGATGTCTTTGATAAAGGAATCGGAGATTTGTTTGTTGCACGTGTAGCAGGTAATATCATAAATGATGACATTCTGGGTTCAATGGAGTTCAGTTGTAAAGTTGCGGGAGCTAAACTTGTGCTTGTTATAGGGCATGAATACTGTGGTGCAATAAAAGGCGCGATAGATCATGTTGAATTAGGAAACCTGACTACTTTATTGAAAAAGGTTGAGCCTGCCATTCAGAATTGTAATCATTATCATGGTGAGAAAACATCTAAAAATTATGAGTTTGTGGACCTGGTAATAAAGGAAAATGTCAAGGTTACTGTTGAGGCAATTCGTAAGCAAAGCTCTATTTTAAAGGAAATGGAAGATCAAGGGTTGATTAAAATAGTTGGCTCCTATTATGATATGGACAATGGTCAGGTGACATTCTATGAATAGATTCCCCTGAACCAAGGGAGAAAGGAAAGCAGGCAGTAGTGTCCGTTTCCCTTTTTTGTACACTACCAACCCTGTTCAACACCAATGATCAAAATTCAGAAAAAATCTTAGAGGTATGAGAGATATCAGACAGCAGGTTCATGAAGGTGGAGGAATGTTTTTTGTTCGGAAAAGTGATAAGATATTAGCCAAGTTGGAGTATACTTTAAAATCAGAATATCTAATGATAATAGACCATACAGAAGTAGACGAAAGCTTTAAAGGAGAAGGAGTTGGACATGCTTTGGTTGAAAAGGCTATAGGTTTTGCCAGAAGTAACCGTATGAAAGTTATACCGTATTGTCCTTTCGCAAAGGCGATTATAGATAAAACCGTGGAATTTCAGGATGTTATTTTAAAATGAGAGTTTGATTCCTTAAATTGTACTAAGTAAGGAAAAAAAATAATATTTCGATGAGAGTTATAATCGCTATTTCACTTTGTCTTTTCTTAAGCCCGCTCTATGCTCAGAAAATCAATAAAGTATTAATTTGGTCTGAAGAATTTGATTATTCAGGTTTGCCGAACCCCAACAAATGGAACTACGATGTAGGCGGTAGCGGATTTGGGAATAATGAGCTGCAATATTATACCAAAGAAACGTTGGAAAATGTTCGGGTTGATAATGGGAAGCTGATAATTGAAGCCAGAAAAGAGAATTATTCAGGCAAAAAGTTTACTTCTTCAAGAATAAAAACACTGGGGAATGGCGACTGGAAATATGGTCGGTTTGAAGTCAGGGCTAAATTGCCCACTGGCAGAGGTATCTGGCCGGCCATCTGGTTTTTGCCAAGCGAAAATATATATGGCAACTGGCCTTCAAGCGGTGAAATAGATCTGATGGAGAATGTGGGATATGATCCTGACAAAATATTTTTTACAACACACACAGAGCGATACAATCATGCGACTGGCGAAGGAAGAGGTGGTAGTACAGATCTAGTTGCTCCTTATAACAACTTTTATACTTATGCTTTGGAATGGTATGCAGACAGCTTAAGATTTTATGTTGATAATGTTTTATATTATTCTCTTGATAAAAAGCCTACAGACACTTATAAGGAATGGCCATTTGATCAGAAGATGCATCTGATTATGAATAATGCAGTAGGTGGCGATTGGGCTGGCTCACAAGGAATAGATTCTACAATTTTTCCTCAGAAATTTGAAGTAGATTTTGTAAGGGTATATCAGTTCAGTGAGGAAAAATCAGAATATGATTTGTTGGTGCACCAGGTTGCTGGGGGATCTGTTACTGCTTCATTCCCGAATGGAAAAGTCAACGCTAATGCAAATGTCACTCTTGAAGCTGTCCCTGATGTAGGATTTGAGTTTATAAAGTGGGAAGGAACATATCAGGACCTTGACAATCCTCTTCAATTCGATATGGCAATAAATACGACGATAAAACCAGTATTCAGAAAGAAGGGTGAAATGATCCAGAATGGAGAATTTGATGCAGGATTCTTCAAATGGCATCAGACTGTGCCCTCTGGTCTTGCTTCATCAACTATAGATCAGGAAGAGATCGTATTTAATATATCTAAAAGCGGAGCCAATGCCTGGGATATACAATTCTCCCAGGATGATCTTTTAATAGAAAAGGGTAACTCTTATACTTTAAGATTTGATGTCTGGGCAAGCCAGCAAACAACTTTTGTTGCTAGCATAGGCATGAGCAAGGACCCATGGAATGTATATTCCGGAGCCACTCAGACAGCTGGTCCTGCAAAGAAAACAATTACTTATAATTTTACAATGTCTGGCAATACAGATCCAGAGGCCAGGATTATTTTTGATCTGGGAAAAGCTTTGGGTAGTTTACACTTTGACAATATAAGCCTTGTTAACGATAATGTATTAAGCACATTCAAACCTTTGGTAAAGTCTAAGCTATCATTCTATCCTAATCCTGCTGCTGATAAGATTCTATTTGAATCAGACGCTCTTATTCGCAGCTTAACTATTTACAATCAATCAGGAAAAATTGTCTTTGAAAAAAGGAGCATTCGTGACTATAAGGTTGAAATAGCTGCAGCAGGCTTCCCTAAGGGCGTTTATATTGCAGAAATAGAAACCGCCGAAGGCGTCATTAAGGAAAAAGTTATCAAGGATTAGATTTAGTTTTTGATAAGCTTAAGAAAACTCTTTATAAAAAAGGTCCACTCAAATAAATCGGAGTGGACCTTTTGCTTTGATATTAATTACTATTGCTTAACTATTCGTTTTCTCCACAACTGAGTTCCTCCCAGTACTTCTAATATGTAAACTCCAGGAAGAAAATCTGATCCAATTGTTATTGACTCGTTTGCCTGTTGAGCAAAGTTAGCTAACTCTGATCCTTTGGTATCGATAATTTTGATAAGAAGAGTTTCTCCTTCATTACTATTTGCCTTTATTGTAAAGGATGTCGAGCTTGGGTTTGGATAAACAATGAGATCATCATGAATTATACCTGAAACAAAGAAAATTTTGCTGTACTCAAATTTGCCATCCAGATCTGTTTGCTTAATTCTATAATAGTTATAGTCTCCAGAAGCAGATTCAGAATAGATATACTTATTTGCAGAAGTACTATTTCCCTTTGCCTTTATTGTGCCTGTAGCAGAAAAGTTAACTCCGTCTTTTGATTTTTCAATGATAAAAAAATCCGCATCTTTTTCCTGCGCTGTAGCCCACTCCATGTGAATCTGAGCACCGTTTCTCTCCACATTGACATACAGGTATGAGACAGGAAGGGTGCAATTCGGATCCGGCAATACGTCTATAATTTTAGTATCCACCTTTCCTATCTGAATATCATCCATTGCAAATGCAGCAGCTTTTTGAAGATTTAAATTTGGAACTCTTAGTTCAACAGTGAGGTTTCCTGTAATTGCAGCTATAAAATTATAACCAAAGTTATTCCATGAGGTGTTTAGAGGAAGTGTAAATCTTTTAACCGGAATTCCACCTACATATAGATCTAGTTTAGTAGTTTTAGCATTATTGGATGTGTCAGGATTTGCTTTTGTAAATTCATTATGAATATTTGCCAGCCAAACAGAAAATCCATATTCCTCTCCATTTGTAACTGCTATCGTCTGACTAAATACTATCTCATGGCCAGCAGAATATACTCCACTACCGGAGAAATAGTCAAATGAGCTTGCGCTGCCTGTAGTATGGTCTGAGACAGAAGTATAAATTTTATCCTGTGTATTGGAAAATGCAGAAGGATTTTTCCCGATTATATACTCACCATTGCTTAGACCGTATGTTCCAGGCAGGTTTGTTCTGTCAGTCATATTGCTCCCGTTTTTTGTCGTGAGCGAATAATCCGGATTGCCTATCTGATTACCACGAACAAATTTGAACTCGGCGGTATATCTATCTGTAGTTGCTACCGGCTCAGCCGTTGTTATGGCATCATTAGGTTTATCAATTGTAGTTGAGCTTGTAACCCCTCCATTGTCGGTATGTGTCCACTTTGTGAAGAAGCCATTTGACGAAGTTGCTTCAAGTGTCAATTCTCCTGCATTACATAACGTAGTTGCATTTAGGTCATCACAGTCAGTAACATCAATTGTAACTGTGTGTTTCTGCCTTCCGGGAGCACCAAAAGAAATATCATCCATTGCAAAATCATTTCCTGCATCAGCTCTTGAAATTTCAGAAATTTTAATTGTTGCGGTACCAGATGTTGTAGCAGTATATTTATAACTTACTTTTTGCCATTGACATGTAGCGCCTGCAATTGTTATGGGAGTTGGATTAACAAGTTGATCATTTACATAAAGATTTATCTGCGGTTGTCCGCTCGGTGTTTTAACCCCATTTACTGTACCATCAAAGGGGTCGGTGCATACACAATATTCAGTATTTGCGTTTGTAAACCATGCTGCAAATTCATATTCCTGTCCCGCTTCCAGTGTTACTTGCTGTGACCAGATATAGGTATCTGTAAATGGCGTTCCTGCCGGTATATTCTTTGCGGCAGCATCTGTAAATAGTAAATTCCCTGTTCCGGTTGTATGGTCTGGACAAGGCTTTATCCCAGTATATCCATCATTATTGGAAAATACATAATTGTAGATGGAGAAATTTCCATTTTGTAGCCATGATATCCCCTTTCTGTTTGGAATCCCGAAAAAGGTATTGGCATCTGTTCCGTTTACTGCATTAGCCGGATTGATAAAGTTGTAATAAGAACTATGTGTAAATCCGGGAGATGCGTCCCCTACAGTAAATAACTCAAAATCTCCATTAATTACCTGATTCCCTACAGGCACCTCCGCGTCAACTTCCAAAGTGTGTGTTCCAATGGATACCGGTAAAAAGGTCGGATTTTTTGCATTGACATTGCTTATACCACTTGCTCCGGACCAGATTATAGATCCCGCAGTATTCCCTGTGGCGCCTAAAGCATTAAGCTTGGCAGTTTCTCCCAGACATAGCGAAATTTTGTCTGTTTGAGCAAACAATATTCTTTTGGACACCATTTCTACATCCGTTTTATAACATGATGTTTTATTGATGTCAGCAAGTTTTTCTACAACCCTCACAGTATATTGCCCCGAAGTTGTAACGTTTATTTCGTTATCGTTTTGTAGTGGAGCTGTTAAAGCTTGTCCGTTTTTAAACCATTGATAATAATAGCCGACTTGCAAAGGAGTACTTAAAGTTAATGCCGGCGAAATAGGATCAGTATCAATAATATTAGTTCCGGTACTTGTATTAATGGATGGAGCAGTAACGTTTCCGGGAACGCAACAACTGGCAGACGCTGTAGGACTGACATTTACTGCAACTGCAGGACAAAGAGTTGTAATATTCCAGTCAAGAAAGGCAGGCCTGTTGGTTGTTGTTGAATGAGAAATTGTTGTTGATCCTATAGAATAGGAGTTATTGAACGTTGTAGTGGGAAATGCCACCAATCCGCTGATATCTGATGTTCCTGCAGGATTGGTTGCATCGCTGTATATAACAGATATAGTAGTTGATCCTGCAGGAATTGTAAGCCCCGGATCTGTTGGGCTGGTATTTACTTTAATAGGTACAAGATAAGTCTGACCTTCTGTGGTGCTGATAAGGTCAGAACATTTAAATGTATGCCAGACTGAAGCAGCGGTTGGAGTGGCAGTTGGTCCAACTATTACCTTTAACCTGTATGTTGCATTTGGATCACAGTAATAAAGTTTTATAGGTACAGTAATAGCATTTAATCTGAAATCAGTTGTTGAATTTACAGAAACTGAATAACCATTGTTTAATATAGAAGTTCCTGATGCAGGCATCGCATAAGGCGGAGTCCCTCCTTTTGACGGGCCTCCTGTTTGATTAATTTGCTCCTGATAGCTTATAATTGTTGGTGAGGTCAAAGGAGACTGATAGGTGAAGTCATATCCCTGGCCGTATTTCGATCCCCCAACTGTCCATATATAATCAGTTCCCGGAACTGCAGTAGGAATGGATAACTGAGGAGACTGATTGGGACATTGATTGACAATAGTTGCCGTTTGGGACCCGCATTGGCTGAAACTTGTATTTGAATGAAACAAAGAAACAAGCAACATTAATGACAAAACAAGGACCTTATTCATAGTTTTATTAATTGTTGGATATCAAATGGTTTTGAAGAGAAGGTTTTTGGTCTCCCAACCCTTATTTTTCGGGTTTTCATATACCAATCCTCTACCAGATAAGTACTGATTTTAGCCCAAAAAGTAAACGGTAACTTTTATAAATCTCAATAGTTAGAAATGGTTTGGTTATGACAATAAGAAAAGCAGGAAAGATTATAGTAAATCCCATATTGCTCATGGGCTACTTTATAAAATCAGATAGTCTCCATCTAGAGAGAATGTACAATTCTTTCCAACGTTTTATTTAATCTTATTGAATTGAACAAAAGCAAGATGGACCTTGATTGTCCGATGAAATTGTGAACTAAATCTCATAATTGTTCAATCTAAGGGCCATTATTTTTTATTAGATTTGCACTTCAAAAAAACCTATACATGCATGAAACACATCTACCTGTTTAGTCTTTTGTTTCTGTTATCATTAAACGGAATAAAAGCAGCAAACATTTTTTCTAACCCAGGCTTTGAAAGCGGCCAGGACTGGTGGGGATCCCAAGTAACTGACGGGTCTGCCACTGTAGACTACAACTCATCTGATGCACACAGCGGAAATTATTCAGCACACTTCAATGTTTTAACACCTGGTGACAATAACTGGAACATTCAGCTTAATACACCAAGTAATTGGGCTGCAGAAAAAGGGGCAAAGTACATCATTAGCTTTTATGCCAAAGCTGATAAGGATGTTTCCATCCACCTGGCCGCTCAGGATGGACCTCCATTTTATAATTATAGAACTGGATCTAACTATACGCTTAACTCTGACTGGAAGTTAATCGAGATGGTTTATACATCAGATGCAGAGGGTGAAGGCGCATTACGTTTTAATATTTTTGTAGGGGCATCAGCAGCAAATTATTACTTTGATGATTTCAATCTGGAAATCATTCCTGAAGTTGAACTAGGCACGCCTGTTCCTCCAACTCAGGGAGCTTACTATACTGACCTATATAGAAATATGTTTAAGGAAATGGGTAAGTCAGAAACTGCAATAGATAATAAAGTTGAAGCAGCTTTTCAGCAGCTGTTTTATGGCAGCTCAACTTCAGAAGCTCTATATTTTGAAACAGGGAGCGATATGGCTTATATAGATGCTATATCCAGTAAAGATATCCGTTCAGAAGGGATGTCTTATGGAATGATGATCGCTGTTCAGCTTGACAAAAAAGAAGAGTTTGACAAACTATGGAAATTTGCTAAAACATATATGCAACATAAAACCGGTCCTAGAGCAGGATATTTTGCATGGCAGGTAGATGCTTCTACTTTTGAAATCTTGGATCCGAACAGCGCTTCGGATGGTGAAGAATATTTTGCTACCGCTTTGTTCTTTGCTGCACACAGATGGGGTAACGGGGAAGGCATTTTTAATTATGAGGCTGAAGCACAACAGCTTTTATCAGACATGATAAATCTGGAAACCAGAAATGGCGGGGTAGTTAACCAGCTTACCAATATGTTTAACAAAACAAATAAGCAGGTAGTTTTTGTACCAGAGGGAGGTAACGCAGATTTCACAGACCCTTCTTATCACTTGCCTGCATTTTATAAGCTTTGGTCTTTGTGGGCCAGCACTGATAATCAGTTCTGGGCAGATGCAGCCGATTCAAGCAAGCTGTTTCTTTTGAAGGCCATGCATCCTAATACCGGACTTGTGACTGATTATATGACCTTTGACGGCCAGCCTTATACAGTATCGTGGAACAGCAACGCAGGAAACTTTGCTTACGACTCCTGGAGAGTAATTTCTAACATTGCTATGGATGCCCACTGGTTTGGTAACTCCTGGCATTCAGCTCAGGTTGATAAACTTTTGACCTTCTTTAATTCATATGGTTCCAACTATAATGCATTGTATCATCAGGATGGTACTCCAACAGAAAATACTCATGCCGCTTCCGGCTTATATGCCATGAATGGTGCAGGAACATTAGCCTCCAACAATGCAATTGCCTGGGATTTTGTAGACAAACTATATAATCAGGCTGTTCCCACCGGAGAATACAGATATTATGACGGTTTACTTCATATACTCGCCCTGTTACATGCTTCGGGTAAGTTTAAAATATGGAAGCCTGAAACTGTTACTTCAAATGTCAATGCTTTAAGTAGCACAGTTAAACTCATGATTTATCCGAATCCTTCTCCTTCAGGAAAGATTAACCTTTCTTCAGATATTGTTCAAGAGGGTAGTTTTGAAATCAGAGATATTTCCGGAAGGACTTTACATAGTGGAATTATGGAAAACGGTAAAGCTGAGGTTTCAGTTACGACTTTAAAGGAAGGGATTTACTTTGTGAATATAAAAGATGCAAAGAATATTTTTACAGAAAAAGTAATTATCAAGTAATTAATGTGATCTGTGCGCAGTCAATAATATCAGCTGCGCACAGATCTTTATGTAAATAGAGAGTTAGTTGTAACTCTATACCCTCCAATTCTATTTTACATCTTCCTAAGGCTATGATGTTTATTAATCAGATGTTTGTTCGATTAAAGAAAGTTTCTTAATCTCTTCAATTCTTATTTTGCTAATCATTTGATTATCTAGATATCCTCCGAGTCAAGCTTTAACGTTGAGTCGGTGGAATTATAACATATTCTCATTTTATAAAGACTTTCGATCAAGTTGTGAAATATTTCAAAGGTGGACGATGTGATTATACCAGCATTTCAAATGCTTCTAAGAATAGTTTGAATTTAAATCTTTACCCTAATCCTGCTTCTGATGTATTATTAATTTCTTCTGCAGTATCACTAGTTCGCGAATCTTATGCTATCGTCGACTATGCTGGAAGGATTATTGACAAGGGGATTATTGACAATGATATGTTTGAGTTGCAATTAACTGGTCTAAAACCTGGTTTATATCTTATAAAGATTGGAGAAAAAACAGTTAAGCCTTTCGTTATTAATGAATTGTGATCTACGCTCATAAAATTTTTTCTCTTATTTAGTTTTGTTATCGCCCGGGTATTCCGGGCGATTTTCATTAGTCACTAAACCTTTAGACTACGACAACATTTATTCTGATAATTTTTTCACTTTTTTTCAATTCATGTTTACTTTTTGATGAGTAGTGTTTAGTGCAAGAACTTTTGGAAACAATCCATGAGGTAATGACTTCCCTAATTACTAACTGGAATATAATCATGTCACTGAATCAAGAATTCAGGTAGACTGGCTTTGGCATAAGCTAATCTGAACTTTCCCTTTATTTAGTCTATAATAGGTTTCCGAACCTCTGTATTACTGCCATTGCAGGATGACAGCTGGTAGCTGTATTGCTTATTATGTTTTGACATGTATACTAATTAAAACAATAATAAATATGAGAATGAAGACAAGTGCATTTTTGCTATTCCTGAACATTGCACTATTCAATAATTTGTTCGGGCAGGTTCCCCTTGTATTTGATGTAGAAAACAGAACAGCTACAGGATGTAATACTGCTCCGGGAAACACAAATACTTCCAACACCTATTTACCAGATCCTTTCTCTTTTACTTATGGTGGAAGAGTGGCAACTTTTGATGATTGGACCTGTAGAAGAAATCAAATCAAATCGGACATTGAACAGTATGAAATAGGGCCAAAGCCTCCTAAACCTTCTAATGTGACTGCTACTTATGCAGGTGGGAAACTTACTGTAACTGTTGTTGAAAATGGCCAGACATTAAAATTAGAATCTAATGTAAACATCCCTTCCGGTACTGGTCCTTTCCCTGTAGTAATTGGGATGAACGCTCCTTCTGGTCAGTTAAGTGCAAGCCTTTTTTCCGGAGTTATACAGATTCCTTTTAATCATGACCAGGTAGTTTCTTATGGTGGTGGATCAGGAAGTATCAATGCAAATGATCCTTACTTTAAATTGTATCCAAGCACAAACATTGGTAAATATAGCGCATGGTCTTGGGGAATAAGCCGTTTAATTGATGGAATTGAAATTGTAAAATCACAAATGAACGCTGATCCTAAAAGAATTTGTGTGACAGGTTGTAGCTATGCTGGTAAAATGGCTTTGTTCGGTGGTGCTTTTGATGAGAGAGTGGCATTAACAATAGCTCAGGAATCCGGTGGTGGAGGTATTAACTCGTGGAGAATGTCTCAGGCATTTACATCCAGAACAGGCACTAATGTTGAGAAAATAGATAATACAAACTATAGCTGGTTTAAGTCCAGTATGAAAAACTTAAACCCAAATACATTGCCTCATGACCATCATGAGCTTATAGCGATGATTGCACCAAGGGCTTTCTTAGCATTGGGAAATCCTGGCTTTGAGTGGCTGGGAGATGAATCTGGTTATAAGTCTTGCATGGCAGCTCTTGAAGTATGGAAAGCTATGGGAGTAGAAGATAGATTCGGATTTGATTTTACAGGTGGTCACAATCATTGTGCTGCTGCAACTACTCAGAATAACTCAAGCACAGCTTTCATTAATAAGTTCCTAAAAAATACAAGTGCCAATACAAATATCAGAATTAATCCTTCACAAAGTGGATTTAATTTGGCTCTAACATCTGTAATAAACTGGACTACTCCGACAATTACATTTACTCAGGTTAATCCTAATGCTCCTTCTGTTGTATTAACATCGAATGTTACTGGTACCAGTCCTGAAGCTCCAGCTTCCATACTTTTGACAGCAGCTGTAACGGATGCAAATAACAATGTAACAAAAGTGGAGTTCTTTAATGGAACGAATAAACTTGGAGAAGACTTTACTGCTCCATACAACCTCCAATTGCATGAATTACCGGCTGGCACATACTCATTTACGGCAAAAGCAACAGATGCAGAAAATTTAAATGGAACCTCTGCAGCGATTACTGTCATTGTAAAAGCTCCTCCATTTAAAATTCAAAAGACTTCAATAGCTCCTGTCATCGATGGTACTGAGGAGCCTGGCATTTGGGACAACCCTCTTATTTCTTCTATAGAAGCCAAAAATATTTTAGTTGGCACAATTTCTTCAGCAAGCGATTTGAGTGGAAATGCTAAATTTTTATGGGATAACTCTTATTTGTATGCATTCGTCACTGTAACTGACAATACCAAACAAAATGATAGTCAGAACTCTTATGATGATGATGCTGTTGAGATCTATCTGGACATTAACAATGATAAGGCCTCTACTTATGGTGCCAATGATGTTCAATATACTTTTGGATGGAATGATGGAACTACCGTTGGAGTTTTACCAGCAGGCAGGTCTACAAGTGGTATTACTTATAGCGCAGTGAGTACACCAACTGGTTATGTTGTAGAGGTACGTATCCCTTGGGCCACTGTGCAGGCATCTCCAGCAGAAAATCAATTATTGGGCCTTGAGTTTATGATCAATGATGATGATAACGGAGGGACAAGAGATAAGAAAATCGCCTGGTCTTCAACCACTGACAATGCATGGCAAGATCCGTCTTTGTTTGGAGTAGCAAAGTTAGCAGATGAAGTTATCACCAGTTTTGAGGAGCAATACTCTTCATCTAATTTCCTTGCCTATCCTAATCCTTTTAATGCTGAGTTTAACATTGAAGCTAAAGGATATTTTACTTACCAATTGATGAACCAAATGGGGCAAGTATTAGAATCCGGTCAAATAAATGATAAGGCAGCGCTTATGACACAAAACTATGCAAAGGGCATGTACCTTTTAAAATTTACTCAAAACGACAAATCCAGAGTTATCAAATTAGTAAAAGAGTAAGATTTTCACCTGAAGATTAATTTTAGACAACAGTTATTTAAGGTTAAATTTTAGATGTAAAGCAAGGCGCTGTCCCAAAGATGGCGCCTTGCGTGTTTAGATAGGCGTAGTAGTATATGACATAATTAGCTTCTTCTCAAATACCTCCACATATAAATATTTCCATTATCGTTACCTTTCTGATTTTCCTTTGTTTTACAATAAATTTCACTGAAAAAAGATTTGAATTTAAAGATGCTAAAAGTGGGAATAGTAACATTATTGCTGATTGCATTATTTTCAACCTTCGGGCTGCAATTGAATGCTCAGGTTCAGGATTCTGAACCTTGTGGCTATGCTTCTTTAGAAGGCGGGACTACAGGAGGGGCAGGAGGTCCGGTAGTTGTGCCTACGTCCTTTGCAGAACTGCAACTATATGCGTCAGGCCCTAATCCTGTTATCATTCTTATAGACCGTGAGTTTAAAGGTCCGAATGTATTAAGGTTAGGATCAAATAAAACACTCTTTGGAGTGGGGACTAAGGGATTCTTCAATCAAATAGGTGTGAGTATTCAATGTCAGCACAACATTATTATTCGTAATCTTAAGTTTACCATGAAAGGCGTTCCTATTTCTAATGATGGTGAGAATAAAATAGCGGGATTTAACTTTGATCCTGATTGTATCGCTATTCAGGCAGATGATGAGACAGTGCCCGAAACCGAACGTAAGTCAAGTCATATCTGGATAGATCACTGTGAATTCTACAATGAAGACCCGACTCTCATGACCGATTATGACCGATATGATGGGCTGCTTGACGCTAAGAATAACTGTCAGTACATCACTATATCATGGAACTACTTTCACGATCACCACAAGGCGTGTCTTTTCGGAAAGGGAAACTCCGACGATTTCGACAGGAAAATTACCATGCATCATAATAAGTTTGAGAATATAGGTTCCCGTATGCCCCTTATGAGGTTTGGCAAATTGCACATGTTCAATAACTATACTACGAGATGTTTGGAAGGTAATGGGCTTAATGTGAGAATTAATTCCAATGCATATCTTGAGAAGAATTATTACGAAGATGTTAAGAAGCCAGTCTTTGGGAAATTATCGGAAGGTGGAAAAGCTTTATTAAAAGATAATATTTTCAAAAACTGTGACCGAATGCCGGCTATTACATTGCCTAATGCTCTGTCACAAGGTGCGTCTTCATTGAGCGGTAGTGAAGAGTTTGAAACAAGTAACTTTTCCCCTCCTTATCAATGTGCTTCCATTACCTTCCCTGTGGTTGATGTGCCTGCAAAAGTAAATCAATACGTGGGAGTAGGGAAACTGCATGCTCCTGCTATAGTTACGGGTATAAACAATGCTGCAGAAGATCTCTCAATTCACATATATCCAAATCCAACACAAGGTTTAATAAACTTAAATGCAAAACATTTCTGGACCTTAACAAATCTGCAAGGCCAGGTGCTTATAGAAGGTCATTCAGAAGTATTAGATTTAAATGGTTATACATCAGGTATGTATTTTTTGAAACTAGATTCAAAAGTTGTTAAGATACAGAAACAATAGAATTATTGAAGAATAAAGGATGAGCTATTCAAGAAGAGAGAATTTACCATAAGACATAAGTGTAGTATTCGTAGGAGCATTAATGTCCTTTTCCTTAAACAATAGAAGGCAAGTTTGGGGAAGGCCCTATTGTTTTTGTTTTATTGTGAACGATTTTTTTATTATTTTCAAGTAACTTTTGTAGAAGTTACTGATGACAAAAAGAATCCTCATCTCGATATCCATTATTATTACAGGAATTCCGTTCGTTTTGCTTTCCATTTATTACGACTGTTTGCCGGATCAGATTGCGGTATTTGTTGATATAAATGGAAGCCCGACAATGTTAATGGATAAAAGCATTTTTTCTGTTTTCAGACTTCCGCTGATGGGTGTAATGACACAGATTATCTGCTTTACTATGTATCGGATTAAGCTTGAATATGAAAGAGAAAAAAACCAAAGATTGTGGTTGTCGATATCAGTATTAGCAGCATTAAAAATGAGCCTAACTTCCATTGAGGTACTTATTTATACAAAACAGGATTTATTTAACCTTATTAGAATAACCGTTTTAATTGTTATTTTCTTAGCCATTTCAAGCATAGCGTTTAATTTATATTCCATTTATAATAGATACAATAAGCATTTTATGGAGTATTTTTCAAAAGTCAATGCTTCCCATAAAATACTATTGTTTCTGTCTTTCACTGTTTATTTATTGCTTGTTTTATTTCCGCTTATTGGTTAAATTTTATAGATGAGAGTTAACAGAGTAACCTTGAACTTTTCCCCAAGGAGAAAATCACACTGCTGATTACTGGCAATTTTTTAGTTAAATAATACTGTCGTACCACTCTTTCAAATAGAGACTATATTTTATCATTAATAAAATAGTATTCCAGATTAGTGTTTTTATAAGAATAAAAATCAACTTCTTATTAAAATTTTAACTACAAGAAACATTATTTTGGCTACAAATTTATTCTTCCCGGGTTGCAATTTTGTATAGAATTAAATGGCAAAAATATGAATACAAAAAAAATTGCATTGGTAACAGGAGCTAGTCGCGGCCTGGGTAAAGATATGGCTATAAATATTGCCAAAAAGGGAATAGACGTTATAATAACTTATAACAGCAACGAAATGGCAGCTAATGAAGTGGTGCGTGCAATTCAAACATTAGGACAAAAGTCAATAGCTTTTCAACTGGACACTAGTAACATCAATAACTTTAGTACTTTTGTAAGTAAGCTAACCGATTATTTACAATCAGAATATGGTAAAGCCAATTTTGATTTTTTAATTAATAATGCCGGAACGGGCATATACGGTTCTGTGGAAGATACAACAGTTGAAGCTTTTGATGCCATGATGAACATCCATTTTAAAGGTGTGTATTTCCTGACACAAAAATTATTGCCTTTGTTAAATAATGGAGGAAGCATTATTAACATTTCATCCGGTCTTACAAGAGTTTGCTTTCCTAACGTATCCGCTTATGCCAGCATGAAAGCTGCTATTGAAATGTATACAAAATGTCTGGCGAAAGAATTAGGACCAAGAAGAATTACTGCTAATGTTGTTGCTCCTGGTGCAATAGCTACCGATTTTGGAGGTGGCTCAAACAAGAGTGATGAAAATAAGAGAAGGGCAATAGCAAGTATTACAGCATTGGGAAGAGTTGGCGAAGCAAAAGACATAGGTGGTGTTGTAGCATTTCTATGCACACCGGAAGCAGGATGGATGAATGGACAAAGAATAGAGTTGTCCGGAGGTATGGCTTTGTAAATATTATTAAAAGATATTCTGAAAATGATCCAGTCTGAAATACATAGGGTAAAATCAATTGCCGAATTTCATAAAATGAAAGGGCTTCCGTCACCGATGCATCCCTTGATCAGCGTGATTGATTATAACAAGGTGGAATGTTCTAATGAGGTACACTTTAAAAATTTTGTTTTTGATTTTTATCATATCTCTTGCAAACGCAGTGTAGGAACAAAATATAAATATGGCCAGGGGAGTTACGACTTTGATGAAGGGGTAATGTTTTTTATCGCGCCGAACCAGGTATTTGGCATAGAACCTATAGCAGAAATAGCATCGCCCAAATCGGGGTGGATGCTTTTGGTTCACCCGGATTTCTTTTGGAATACTTCATTGGCAAAGAACATAAAACGTTATGAATATTTTGACTATGAAGTAAACGAAGCCTTGTTTTTGTCTGAAAAAGAAGAGGGGATTCTGAACAGTATAGTAAGTAATATTGAGCAGGAGTATCAAAGCAATATCGATAAGTTTAGCCAAAATATTATTGTATCGCAAATAGAAACCTTGCTCAATTATTCAGAAAGATTTTATCAAAGACAATTCATCACCAGAAAAAAGAATAATCATCAGGTATTAGCTAATCTGGAAAATCTGTTGAATGACTATTTTAACCATGATGAGTTAACCAGAAAGGGTTTGCCAACGGTTCAATACATTGCAGATGCTTTAAGTATCTCACCAACATATTTAAGTAGTTTGTTAAAATCCATTACAGGACTTACAGCCCAGCAGCATATTCATGAGAAGTTAATAGAAAAGGCCAAAGAGAAGCTGTCCACATCAAATTTATCAGTCGGTGAGATTGCCTATGAATTGGGTTTTGAACATTCACAATCATTCAGCAAGTTGTTTAAAGCTAAGACAAACCAGAGCCCTCTGGAGTTTAGAGCTTCTTTTAATTGAGGTAGTTATAATTAATGAAATGGGTAAAGTAGGAATACAGCTATTATACTTTTCAAAAGGCTTACTATTTGATGCCATCGCTTACACCGATGGCATCAATTGATTTGGGAATAGCTTAATTATTTGCAAGAAATTCCGATTTTTCCGTAAATTCTTCAAAGAAACTCTTTTAGTAAAACAAAGACCTTGAAGAATATTCTCTTATGCTTTACTTAGTAGAAGAAAGGTTCTATGAAGATGATTTTTATGACAGAAGCCTTTGCTTAAAGCGATAGTGTACACTTTCGTTATAATAGTTTAAAGGAGGTCATAAGTCGAAGATGTTAAATTTAATTTAGTGAAAATAAACTCAGTTAGCATGGATAGATAAATAATACTTGAGTATACTTATTTGACTCTTTGAAAGTAGGGGTAAACGATTGGTCCATTTTTTCCCTCTCTTCCTTTTAAATAGAAAAGGTCATTGTTAACCCAAAATATTGGATTTGTATAAGGACGAGGCTTTCGGCTATCAGTATCGTCAAAGTCTAAAGTTAATTGCTTATCAGTTAAGCTCCATTTTCCATATTTAGAAGTATTAATTCCATCTCCTGGAAAATTTTGTTTTTCTGAAGAATGATAATCTTTTTTTTGATCATTGTTGAATCTTCCAGTACCCAACACTTATCTTTTAATCGAAGATTAGCTTAAAAAATTATACCCATTCAATAAAATAGTGCAACTTCCCCCACTCAAATTCAATTCTCTACATTGCTAGTAAAAGTAAACAAAACAAAAGGTTTAATATTTTGCTTATAGGATAAAATTTATCTTCAGCAGGCCGTGATATCAATAAATGGGAGCTCAATGTTTCTTATTGAGTATCCTTACTTATTTCGTATTTGTGGATATTACTTCCATCTCTGTTTCCGGTGTCCATTACTAAAATAACATTTATATCTTTTTTTTAAGAACTATGGAAATCAATAAAATTAAAGCTTTCAATGATAAAATGGATAGTTTCATTGAAAAACTTCTTCCAGAACTTGAAGACATATATAAAGATATTCACCAGAACCCGGAATTATCAATGCAGGAGGTTCGGACAGCAAAAATTGCAGCAGATTATTTAACTAAATATCAATTCGAGGTTTCAACGGGCATTGGAAAAACCGGTGTAGTGGGCATAATGAAGAATGGAGAAGGTCCCATAGTAATGCTCCGTGCAGATATGGATGCGCTTCCAATTGCAGAGGATACAGGTTTACCATACGCCAGTTCAAAAGTGGGAAGAGATGAGGAAGGGACTGAAGTGGGGGTTTCACACGTGTGTGGACATGATTTGCATGTAACATGGTTAATGGGGATCGCCAGATTATTCTCCGAACATAAAGATAAATGGGAAGGAACATTAATGACCGTTTTTCAACCTGGTGAAGAAATAGGTCGTGGTGCACAAAGCATGATTGATGATGGGATGATGGATCGTTTTCCTAAACCAGATATAATACTTGGCCAGCATGTCATGGTGGGTGAATCCGGGACCATTGGTTATCGTAGCGGAAAAATATTATCTGCTGGTAACAGCCTTAAAGTTAAACTTTTTGGACGCGGCGCACATGGTTCCTCACCTCAAACTTCCATTGATCCTGTAATTATGGCCGCTGCAACTACCATGCGCTTACAAACCATTATTTCCCGAGAGATAGCACCGGTGGAACATGCAGTACTGACCGTGGGTGCAATTCAGGCTGGAACAAAAGAAAACATTATTCCCGAAGATGCTACATTAAAATTGAATATACGCACTTTTAATGATGGGGTAAGGGATCAAATACTATCAGCTGTAAAACGGATTTGTTGCGCCGAATGCACTGCCTCCAATGCTCCCAGAGAACCGGAATTTACTACGTTAGATAGTTATCCGATGACTGAGAATGATTCCGCCGCAACGGCAAAAGTGGCAGAGGCCTTCCATGCACAATTTGGTACCAGAGCATACGAAACACAGCCAGCTTCCGCCAGCGAAGATTTCAGTGTTTTCGGAAGAAACTGGAAAGTGCCCTATGTATTCTGGTTCGTGGGTGGTACAGACCCTAAAACATATCTTGAAGCCAAAAAAAATAATCAGCTGAATTCTATTCCCAGCAACCACTCTCCCAAATTTGCGCCGGTTATACATCCAACACTAAAAACTGGTTTGCAGGCTATGATGACTGCCGCAGCAACTTGGCTGAATTAACTACCTATTAAGATGAACAAACAGCAATTGTTATTTTATATCCTTGAACTGGAAGGAACTTTTGTTTTTGCTATGAGTGGAGCAACTGCATCAAAACAACATGGACTTGATCTGTTTGGAATTATTGCAATCGCATTCATAGTGGCCTGTGGAGGGGGTATTATCCGTGATGTTTGTATCGGCTCCATCCCACCTGCGGGGCTAAAAAACTGGTATTACCTGGTAACATCTACCGTGGCATCGGGAATCACTATTGCTTTATATTCATTTATACAACGGCTTAAACATCCGGTTTTGTTTTTCGATGCAATAGGCTTATCCATTTTTGCAGTAACTGGTGCACAGAAAGCACTTTTATATAGCCAAAATGCAGAGGTTGCTATTCTTTTGGGAACAACTACTGCCGTTGGTGGAGGGCTACTGCGTGATGTTTTACTGAAACGTATTCCAGTAATTCTGAGAAAAGAGATTTATGCATCAGCAGCAGTTGTAGCTTGTATTATTGTAGTATTAGGAAATCACTTTAAATGGATTTCAAGCGGCTGGGTGTCCATCATTGCTGTTTCTACGTGTTTTTTATTAAGAATATTATCGCTTCGTTATAAATGGCACTTGAATTTTTTTTTCACAAAAAAATCAAACCATTGATGGGCCCCAACGTGGAGAGCCGTAGAAACAATTTTGCAGGTTTTGTTCAGTATAAATTTAGATTTTTTTGAGCCGGAGATGGCCAGAATTAGCATATCTCCAATTGCTAAGACGTAGAGAACAAAAAAATAAAGAACATCTAAACATAATAAATTTATGAACAGTTAGAAAACAAAGTTACCATTATCACCTTTGCCGCAAATGGTGTGGGGACTGTGGAAGCCCATTTATTAGCCAGCGAAGGCCCTAAATTATTGGAATGAAAACTATTATCCCTTATATGGGGACCAATGGTGACGGCTTGATCACAACTCTTCTTCAATAGCTGAGCTTGCCGGCAATGCAAGGCAAATGCTTATACTACATCAAAAGGTAATTCAATAATGTTGAGCAAGGGCGCGGTAGTGGAATTGCTAAAGATAACATTCGGGTTAACTCCGTTCATCCTGGTTATGCGGCTACACCAATGACGCAGAACATTTTGAAAAGGTCGCTATAGCCCTGACTCCAATGGACAGAGGTGCTAAAATGGAAGAGAATGCCAATGCTGTCCTGTTCCTTGTAAGTGACGAGTCTTCATTTATTACAGGTTTAGAGATGGTTATCGATGTAGGTTTACAGTATTATAATTCCTAAAAAATATGACAAAACTTAAAATAGCAGTTCTGGTAGGCAGCCTACGCAAAGAATCCTGGAATAAAAAAATAGCCAACGCCCTGATTAAGCTTGCTCCAGACATGCTTGAAATGGAGACTATCAGTATTGGGGACCTACCTCTTTATAATGAAGATTTGGAAGCCGACCCTCCTAAAGAGTGGGTGAATTTGCGCACACATCTTGCAACTTTTAACGGTTTACTTTTTGTAACGCCTGAATATAACAGATCTATTCCAGGGGTTTTAAAAAATGCCATTGATGTAGGTTCTCGTCCATACGGAAAAAATTCATGGGATGGAAAACCGGCGGGCATTGTGAGTGTTACTCCAGGTCATCTGGGAGCATTTGGTTCTAATCATCATTTGCGTCAATCCCTTGTTTTCGTTAATGTTCCGACCATGCCGCAACCAGAAGCTTACATAGGAGGCGTTGAAGCATTGTTTGATAAAGATGGAAACCTTAGCAATGCCTCAACCAAAGGTTTCTTGGAGAAGTTTATGGCTGCGTTTGCAAAATGGGTTGAAATAAATAGGAAGAAATAATAACAGCCGTTTTAATGATATAAAAAATATTATGAATCAAAAAGTCTTAGTAACGGCAGGTGCCGCAGGTATAGGTTTGGAAATACTAAAAGCATTTGCAGCTATCGGGGCAAAAACCTTTGTCTGTGACATTAACGAAACTGCACTGAAAGAAGTGGAGCAACATGTGCCCGGAGTAATTACCAGAGTATGCGATGTGTCGAAACGCGGCGATATTGAAAGTATGGTAAAATTCGGAGCAGAAGCTATGAGTGGTCTGGATGTATTGGTCAATAACGCCGGTATTTCGGGGCCTACTGCCCCGGTGGAGAAAATCAATCCAGATGATTGGGAAAAGGTGATGCAGGTGGATCTCACCGGAACATTTAATGTAACGCGGATGGCTATCCCATATCTTAAAAAATCATCTTCAGGAGTTATTATCAATATGTCATCCCTTGCCGGTAGATTCGGATATAAGAACAGAAGTCCCTATTCTACAGCAAAATGGGGCATTGTAGGCTTTACCAAGACCCTTTCTATTGAATTAGGGAAATATGGCATTCGAGCCAATGCTATTTTACCTGGAGCAGTTGCGGGTCCGAGGATTGACAACGTATTGAAAGGAAGGGCAGCTGCTAACCATACAACAATCGAAGAAGAAAAGGACAACGCAATTTCTATTCAGTCTTTAAAGGGGGTTTATAGATCCTAAAGATATTGCAGCTTTAGCTATATTTTTGGCATCTGACAGTGCAAAAATGATTTCTGGACAAATCATACCTATAGACGGTGATGCACAAAAAGCTTCTTAGTTATACCTATCATGAAACAGTGAAAATTATTTTGAATGCCAACTTCATTAAAAGATAAATTTATTGGAGCCTGGAAACTCATATCCTATGCAGAAAATCCAGTTGATGGATCAGCACTGTTTTACCCAATGAGTGAAAAACCGATGGCATCATCATGTATACGCCAGATGGTTTCATGTCGGAGCAATTGATGCACCCGGAGCGGAATAATTTTGCTTCAGGTGACTGGTTTGACATAACTGATGCAGAGTACAAACAGGAAACATCTACTTAATCGCCTATACAGGTCCATTTCAAGTGGATGAAGAGAAACAAACGCTTACATACTCAATGTTTATTTCCCTATTTCCTAACTGGACAGAACAGACTCAGCCCGACTTATAAAAATTGATGGCGATATGTTACATCTCGGCACTGCAACACCTATCACTTCTGGCGGTAAACTGGTCAATTCAACTTTAATCTGGAAGCGCGCCAATAAACAGTAATAAACAGACTGATTTACCAGATTTAAATCCATACTATGAATCTTCTTAATGAGGAGTTATAGATTGATGTCAATACAAATTTGAGTTAGTAAAAATGGTTAGATGGAGACCTGTTAAGTCTTTGATTGAAAAAATAACAACCTCATTTGAATTAATAAATATTCAAGAATACGGTCTCTGTTTTATTGAACAAATAATCACAATAGCAGTTTATCGTCGATTGTTCTTAACTAAAACAAATACCTTCAAATAATAATATAATGGCATTTAATACCGCAATTGGTCAGGATTCTCGCCGGAACTTTATTAACCAGGCAGCAGTTATTTACTTCACTTCCTGCAGTGAAGATATTCCTTCCTCAATGAATATCGTTCCACAAACCAATGAGCACGAACCTAAAGAGAAGAAAAAAAAGGTTCGGAAAGTAGCTGTAGTTACTGGAGCAGCAAGGGGAATTGGACGTAGCGTATGTGTTGCTTTGGCGAAAGAGGGTATAGATATTTTTGGAATTGACATTCTCGCAGAAGCCAGTCCGCTTGCGGAGTACCCTCACTCTACTGAAAATGATTTGACAGAAACAAAACGCCAGGTGGAAGCCCTAGGAAGTGCTTTTTATTTTGCAAAAAGCGATGTAAGAAATTATCAGCAGATGGAAGACACTGCCAAACAGGCTCTGGCATGGAAAGGAAGGATAGATATTGTAGCGGCGGTCGCAGGTGTTCAGTTGTTTAAGCCTTTTGAGTTAACAGAGCAAAGGCATTGGCAAGATACCATTGAAAACAATGTATTAGGAACAGCCTATACCATGCGGGTTTTCACGCCTTATCTTATTCAACAAGGAGGTGGATCAATAGTTATCGTTTCTTCAACGCAAGGTATGCGGGGACTTAGACATGGAGCTGCTTATTCCTCGTCAAAATGGGCACTCGTAGGATTAGGTAAATCTGCTGCCATAGACTTAGGTGGGCACAATATAACGGTTAACATAGTAGTACCAGGTTTGATCGATACTGCAATGACCAGGAATGAGAGAAGATGGAGAGAAGCTATGGGTGCTGGGTTTGAAAACACGAAACTTACTGAAGAATTTGTGTCTAAAACATTAGCAGAACGGGACGTCCTTCATTTACCATGGCTTTCGCCTGATGACGTAGCTCCGGTGGTTGTATTTTTAACTTCAGACGCTGCACGAAAGATTACAGGTGCCGTTTATGATGTTACCGGAGGCACCAGCACTACTTATACTTCCTAAAATGAATTGATTGATAAATGAGATCGAAAGCAAACTACTCAATCATAATAGATAGACAACCTTATTGCGAGAATTCTTCTACTACTTCTGAGTATGATACTAAAGGTAAGAAGGGATTCTGGGGAAACATTGCTTTAGCGAGTCCAATCTTTGATACAAAAATTTATAATATCGGTTGACTAATTAATTTCTTTTAATTAAACAAAATAGCCTCAAAGTTTCCATCAAGGCTTTATTTAGTAGCGGGAGCAGGACTCGAACCTGCTTCCGCCAGCTGGCGGATATGAACTTAATGAGCGCCCTTTAATTATTGAGATTCAATAAAGATCTAATAAAAACTCGTCCTTGGTATGACTTCAACTCCTTTTCTCTTTTCATCGCCTGTGCTTTATCTGCAAAAGTTTCTGAATAGATCAAAATCCAAGGCCGGATTTTATTGTCAAACCTTTAGAGGCAAGGTGGTTATGTGAAAGTAATCTTTTCTCCAAATCAGAGGTGTACCCAATATAGATTCTATCTGAAGATGGAGAATGTAAAACGTAGGTTGAAAACATAGCTGATAAATGTTTAATTAAACAAATACAAAAATGCCTCAAAGATTACTCTCTGAGGCTTACTTAGTAGCGAGAGCAGGACTCGAACCTCTGTCCGTCAGCTGGCGGATATGAGCCCAACGAGCTTGAATTGGTTATAATTCTTAATATTAACTAATTAATTATTCCGTAAAATCTTCAATGAAATTCTTTTAGCAAAAACAAAAAAGCCTCAAAGATTACTCTCTGAGGCTTTACTTAGTAGCGGGAGCAGGACTCGAACCTGCGGCCTTTGGGTTATGAGCCCAACGAGCTACCAACTGCTCCATCCCGCGCTATATTTTTAATGTTTTGATTCTTCTACTTTAAAAGCCTTCTGCTTTTTATATTCAGGCAACTTTAGTTTAACCCGGAATCCCTCAGAATTGTTCAGGATTTTTTCCTTCTTTCTTTCTGTAATTCGGATGCAAATGTAATGCTTTATTTAATTAAATCAACTACCTTTGCATATCTTTTTCAATAAAATTTTAACGATTTATTGAAAGATAAAGATAATCAACGGAATAAGCAATTTGTCTATATCGCGATTTTGCCGATAATTTAAATTCCCTTCCTTTTGTTGGAGAAAATCTGAGTAAAAATGTCTGAAGCCAAATCTCATAAAGCCGGTTTTGTTAGCATTGTCGGGAAACCAAATGTAGGTAAGTCTACATTAATGAATGCATTGATTGGTGAGCGCCTTTCAATCATTACATCCAAAGCACAAACGACTCGTCACAGAATCATGGGAATTCTTAATGGTGACGACTTTCAGATTGTATATTCTGACACCCCCGGCATCCTTAATCCTCAGTATGAACTGCATAAGGCGATGATGGGCTTTGTTACAGGCTCATTGCAGGATGCTGATATAATTCTTTTTGTAACTGATATATACGAAAAGGAAGAAGAAGTTTTCGAAATCACTGAAAAGATTAAGAAAATGGGACTTCCCATTATCGTTATTGTAAATAAGGTGGATCAGATTAAGAGCCAGGAAGAGCTGAAAGAGAAACTTTCATATTGGGCTACAGTCTTTCCTGCAAAAGAAGTATTACCGGTTTCTGCTCTGGAAAAATTTAACCTGGAATTATTGTTCAATACAATACTCGAAAACCTTCCGGTACATCCCCCCTATTACGGCAAAGACGAGCTCACTGACAGACCGGAAAGATTTTTTGCTGCAGAAATTCTCAGAGAAAAAATTCTTTTAAATTATAAAAAGGAAGTTCCATACAGCTGTGAGGTAATTATCTCAGAATTTAAGGAAAAAGAAGACCTTATCTCCATCAGAGCAGATATCCTTGTAGAAAGAGATAGTCAGAAGGGAATTATCATTGGTCATAAAGGTGCAGCTTTGAAAAAGACGGGTACCCAAGCCAGAGAAGAGATGGAAAAGTTTTTTGCTAAAAAGGTTTTTCTTGAACAGCATGTAAAAGTAGAACCTGAGTGGAGAACCAAAGCTGATAAGTTAAAAAGATTTGGATATCTGCAATAATCAGAATTATATTCGGAATGTCCGGATCATAGAAAAGTAAAAGTATTTAAGAATTATATAAAGAAGGCATGGCTAATATTATAGCAATTGTTGGAAGACCTAACGTGGGAAAATCCACACTATTTAACCGTCTCGTCGGCACCAGAACTGCGATCATGGACGACATGAGCGGTGTCACAAGAGACAGGCATTACGGATATGGAGAATGGATCGGGAAGTTTTTTACCATTGTAGATACAGGTGGATATGTAGCGAATACAGATGATCTTTTTGAAGAGGCAATTAAGGAACAGGTTGATGTTGCTTTAGAAGAAGCTACAGTGGTACTGTTTGTTGTCGATACGTTTGCAGGTCTTCATCCTCTTGATGAAGAGTTTGCACATAAGTTAAGAAGAGCGAAAAAGCCGATTTTCCTTGTAGCTAATAAAGCAGACACTCATGAAAGAGCAAATCTTTCCGGTGAGTTTTATGCACTTGGTCTTGGTGATGTATATCCTATTAGCTCTCAGAATGGGTCAGGCACGGGAGAACTGCTTGATGAAGTAGTAAAGCATTTTTCAAATGACGGCATCGAAAATCCTGATGAAGGCGTTCCAAGAATAGCGATTATAGGCAGACCGAATGTTGGCAAATCTTCATTTCTTAACGTACTTCTTGGGAGACAAAGAAGCATTGTAACGGATATCGCAGGTACCACAAGAGATGCAGTGGACGCGAAATATACCGCATTCAATAAGGAGTTCATTATTACAGATACAGCAGGATTGCGCAAAAAGGCAAGAGTAAAAGAAGATATTGAATTTTATTCTGTCTTAAGATCTATCAGAGCACTTGAAGCTTCTGACGTTTGTATCGTTATCATTGATGCCCAGAACGGATTGGAAACGCAGGATCTTAACATCATTGGTTTAGCCAACAGAAATCGTAAGGGTATTGTCCTTTTGGTCAATAAATGGGATTTGATAGAGAAAGATACCAATACTGCTAAGAAGTTTGAAGATGACATAAGGTCCCAACTAGCGGGTATGGATTTTATTCCGATTATTTTTGTGTCTGTTTTAAATAAACAGAGAATTCATAAGGCAATAGAAACAGCAATTGACGTTTATGAAAGCAGAAGTAAGAAAGTCACAACTTCTGCTTTGAATGAAGCTTTGTTGCCTGAGATTGACAGATACCCTCCACCTTCACTGAAGGGCAAGCATATCAAGATCAAATACATAACGCAGTTGCCGACACATTCTCCCACGTTTGCTTTTTTCTGCAACCTGCCTCAGTACATAAAGGGCCCGTACGCAAAGTTTCTGGAAAATAAATTGAGAGAGCACTTTGGATTCGAGGGTGTTCCTGTTAATATCGTATTCAGAAAAAAATAACTTCAATATTTATGAAAAAGATTTTATTTGGCAGCCTAATCATTCTATCATTTACGATTATTTCTTCATGCGAGGAAAAATCCAAATCTGAGAAAGCGCTTGATAAACTGAAAGAAAAATCCGAAGAAGCTGTTGAGGCTACCGGCGAAGCTGCTGAAGAGACCTCAAAAGAGGGAGAGAAGGCAGGGAAAAAGGCTAAAAAGAAGTTGAAAAAATTATTGGAGGATTAATTTATTGCATAGATGCTAACATATTTTTTTTCCAAAAAAATCCCATTTTTCCTTTTGCGATTTAAAAATATCTATATATTTGCATCTTAAATCTAAATTAAAAAAGTTTTAATTACTATGAGAAAATTATTTGCGTTATTATTCGTAGCTGGTACATTATCATTCGCTTCTTGCTCTGAGAAAAAAGCAGAAGAAGCTTCTACTGCTGAAACTGTTGACACTGCTCACGTTGAAGAGGCTCCAGTTGCTCCAGTAGACACTAATGCTACTGCTCCAGTAGACACTAATGCTACTGCTCCTGCTCACTAATTAGTGATCGCGGTCAAAAAAAGACATTCAAAAAAAGCCTTGGTTAGACCAAGGCTTTTTTAATTATATCAATTTCAATACTTTTTAGATTAGGTTTGAGTATTTAAAACTTTCTTGTAATTCGGAAAATTTCTATTTTGATTTTTTTGATTTTTTCACGGTCTCGCTGCTTTTCTTGTCTTCATTTTCTACACTCCCTGAATCATTCTTTTCCGCAAGTTTTTTTAACTCAAACAACTCATCGCGTAAACGGGCAGCTTCCATAAAATCCATTTCTTTGGCCGCTTTTTCCATTTCTTTCTGTGTTCTCTGAATCATCTTTTCCAACTCAGGTTTGCTCAAATATTGCAATACAGGGTCTGCTGCCAGATCTTTATGTTCTTCCTGAACATAGTATGTTCTCGTTTCTTTTCTGGAATCCGCAACCTTGGTCTGACCGAGAATTTCTTCACGGCTTTTTAATACAGTCTTTGGCGTAATATTATGCTGCTTATTATACTCCATTTGGATTGCCCGTCTACGGTTGGTTTCTTCTATTGAAATCCTCATAGAATCAGTGATTTTGTCGGCATACATAATCACTTTACCATTCTCGTTTCGCGCTGCCCTGCCAATGGTTTGTATAAGAGACCTCTGGTTTCTCAGGAAACCTTCTTTATCTGCATCCATAATGGCTACCAGAGAGACCTCAGGTAAATCCAGACCTTCTCTTAAAAGGTTGACACCGACCAGCACGTCAAAAACCCCCAGGCGTAGTTCTCTCAATATTTCTACTCTGTCCAGTGTTTTTACTTCAGAATGAATATAACGACATTTAACATTTACCTTTGACAGGAACTTGGTAAGTTCTTCGGCCATTCTTTTCGTAAGAGTGGTTACAAGCACTCTGTCATTGGCTTTCACCCGTTCATGAATTTCGTCCAGAAGGTCATCAATCTGGTTACCGCTTGGCCTTACCTCAATAAGCGGGTCAAGCAGTCCAGTCGGCCTGATAATCTGTTCTATTACGACTCCGTCACATTTTCTCAGTTCATAGTCAGCAGGGGTTGCACTTACATAAATAGTTTGAGGAGCCATATTTTCAAATTCATTAAAAGTAAGCGGCCTGTTATCAAGCGCAGAAGGCAGCCGAAAACCATAATCAACAAGGTTTACCTTTCTGGAACGGTCGCCTCCCCACATGGCTCTGATCTGGGGAACTGTTACATGGCTTTCATCTATAACCATCAGGAAGTCGGAAGGGAAATAATCCAGCAGGCAGAATGGCCTGTCTCCCGGATTTCTTCTGTCAAAATACCTTGAGTAGTTTTCTATACCTGAACAATAACCAATTTCTCTCATCATCTCCATATCAAACTCGGTACGCTCCTGTATTCTTTTGGCTTCCAGATGGCGTTGCTCAAATTCAAATAACTTCACCTGCTTTACCAGATCATCCTGGATTTCGCTTATGGCTAATTTTAAAGCGTCTTTACCGGTGACAAAAAGGTTTGCCGGGTAAAGGTTAAAAAACTTCTCATCATTTAATTTTTTTCCTGAATGAGGATCAATTCTCTGAATAGCTTCAATCTCATCGCCCCAGAAAATAATTCTATAGGCAAAGTCGGCATAGGCAGGAAACACATCTACTGTATCTCCTGTAACACGAAAAGTACCGCGTTTAAATTCTGCAGTAGTTCTGTTATAAAGAATCTCTACAAAAGCGTAAAGAAGCTTATTCCTGGAGACTTTTTCGCCTTGTACCACTGTTACGATATTTTTGCCAAACTCTTCAGGATTTCCGATACCATAGATACAAGAAACCGAGGCTACTACAATGATATCTCTTCGTCCGCTCATGAGAGCCGAAGTGGCGGCAAGCCTGAGCTTTTCAATCTCTTCATTTATCGAGAGATCTTTTTCTATATACAAATTAGATGAAGCGATATAAGCTTCCGGTTGGTAGTAGTCGTAATAACTGATGAAATATTCGACCAGGTTATCAGGAAAAAAATGTTTGAACTCACCATAAAGCTGAGCTGCCAGGGTTTTATTGTGGCTCAGGATCAGGGTAGGTTTTTGCACTTCCTGAATAACATTAGCTATGGTAAACGTTTTCCCTGAACCAGTAACTCCAAGCAAAGTCTGAGCAGGTTCACCTTTGTTGACTCCGTCTACAAGTTTTGCAATTGCCTTAGGCTGATCGCCAGTTGGCCTGTAATGTGATGTTATGTTAAACAATTGAGCTCCTTTTGGTATAGGTTATAAAAACATTGTCACAACCTCGGTAACATAAGCGAGTTGCTAACTGTTCCATATTTCCCAGGCTTTTTCAGCCTGGAGATGCAGCATTTCAAGACCGTTTTTTGTTCTAGCCCCCAGCCTACTTCCCTTTTTCATAAAAAGGGTTTCTTCGGGGTTGTAAACAAGGTCAAACAAGTAATGTTTTTCTGTAATAAATTCGTAAGGGATTGCGGGACAGGTATCGACTTTTGGATACATGCCAAGAGGAGATGTATTAATAATAAGTCTGTATTCTGCAAGCACCTCAGCATTCACATCCTCATAGCTGAAAAGATATTGACTTCCGGACCTGGAAACCATTTTAAAAGGAATAGCAAGGTCGTCCAATGCAGCTATCACAGCTTTAGCAGCGCCCCCAGTTCCAAGAATCAATGCTTTAAGAGATTTCAGATCTTCGTCTCCAAGAAATTTAATAAGTGAATTTTTAAATCCGTAGTAATCGGAGTTATACCCTTTAAGCTTATTTCCTTCTATTACTTTGATGACATTAACAGCGCCGATTTTTTCTGCAGCAGGATCCAGTTCATCTAACATCTCTATCACCGCCTCTTTATGAGGAATAGTTACATTAAGGCCTTTAAGTTGAGGCTGGGATGAAATAACAGAGGGAAGCTCAGTGGCTTCCCTTATTTCAAATAGTTCGTATTTACAATTTTGTATTCCTTCTTTTTCAAACTTTTCAGTAAAATAGCGTTTGGAAAAAGAATGGGTAAGCGGAAACCCAATTAATCCATATACATTCATTAAGCTACAGTTTTTTTCTGAAACTTGCTCCTTAAATATTCTATAAGTGGAGGTGTCATAGATAAAAGAATTATTCCAAAGATTACAAGAGTAAAATTCTTTTTAACAGCTGGAATATTTCCAAATAAATACCCAAGCAGGGTAAATCCTGCTATCCATAAAATGCCTCCGATAATATTATAACTAAGGAATTTCCTATAGTTCATGGTACCTACACCTGCTATAAATGGTGCAAAGGTTCTGATAATAGGCATAAAACGGGCAAAAATGATGGTTTTTCCACCATGTTTTTCATAGAACTGCTGCGTTTTAATAAGATGTTCCTTTTTTAGCAAACGATAATCTTTACTAAAGACTTTCGGACCAATAAAATTGCCAATGAAGTAATTCAGTGTATCGCCAAGAAATGCTGCAATAAACAAAAGAAAAATTAACAACCAAAGATTCAGACTGCCCAAAGCAGCAAAGGTTCCTGCTGCAAATAGCAGTGAATCACCCGGCAGAAAAGGCATAATTACAAGGCCAGTTTCCACAAAAATGATCATGAATAAAATCAAATAAGTCCAAAATCCATAATCAGTAATGATTTGGCTTAAATGCTGATCGAGGTGTAGGAATAGGTCAATAAAGCCCTTTATTAAGTCCGTCATTTTTAAAGTTTATTTAGAAAATAATCAAATGTATCACTTCTGAGTCCCAAACGAAGTGTTTCTAATGGAATAACTTCATTTGGAGAAATATTTCCGAGATTAACATTTGAACTCAGAAGTTTGATAAACCAAACTTGTTGTTCTCTCTGAGGGGCTTCCCAGATTATTTTTTCAAAAGGAATTTTAGTTAAAATTTCTTCTACAAGACCTGATCTAACCTCCCCAGTGGAACGGAAAAGTCCAACATTTCCCCCTTCTCTGGCTTCTCCGATTACTTTCCAGGCACCTGCATCAAGTTCAGCCTGCATCAATTGAATCCACTTGTATGGTGGAATAATTTTTTCAACGTCTTTTGATCCTACCTCAGATAATACAGTTACTTGCTGTGAAAGACGATTGATATACTGACATTTAACATCATGATTTAGTTCAATGCTTCCGTCGGAGACTTCAGCAAAAGTCATATTGTATTTGTCCAGAATTCTTATGTAATCCTCAAATTGATTTCTTACAATAAAAGCTTCGAAAAGAGTGCCGCCGAAATATACCGGTATGCCTGCTGACTTATAAATGTCAAGTTTATCTTTAAGATTTGGAGTAACGTAAGAGGTTGCCCAGCCAAGCTTAATGATGTCGATATAATTCCCTGCGACTTCAATCAAATCTTCCGTTTCCCTGATACTTAGACCTTTATCCATTACCATTGTAAAGCCGTATTCTCTCGGTTTTTTAGTCCTCTCAGGGATCTTGGAAAGCACAAAATTGTTATACATCTTCTTTTCTATACTGATCAATGATTTTATACAGCGCCTTTTGAGTTTCCAGTTTTGGGAAAAACTCATAGAGGACAATATGTTTTTCAAAGTTCAAAATTAAACCATTTTCTAAATAATTAAAGGCTTCTTTGTAATTACCTGCATTAATTAAATAAGCGGCTGCTCTATAGTACAATAATGCTTCTTCCGGAATCTCTTCTATACCATTTTTAATCAATTCAATAGCTTTCGGATTATCTCCCTGCTCGTAGTGAATAAATGACCAGTTCAGCCAGAGCTCCGGGTCGTCCGGACGCAGGAAACATGCTTCTTCGTAAGCTTCCAGGCAGGACACTATATTTCCTGTTTTATATTCTGCTTTGGCAAGACCAGACCAATAATCAGGGTTTTCTTTTTCTAACTTTATGGCTTTTTTAAAAAAATGGATCGCCTCATATGATTTTTCCTGACTGTCCAGACATTTTCCTAAACCGTACCAGGCCTCACTGCAAAAACAATCCAGTTTTGATGCTTTTCTGTAAAATTCTATTGCCTGGCCAGGTTTGTTAAGTTTTTCATAACAAGTGGCAATACTTAAATAGGTTTCCGGATCCGGATCTTCAAGTTCGAGTGTTCTATTATAGCATTCAAGTCCACGCTCTGGCTGTTCCATCTGGACATAGCAATTCCCCATGTTAAACCACGCAGAAGCAAAATTGTCATTAATAGCCAAAGAAAATTCATAAGCATGAATTGCTTTTTCATAATCGGTTAATTTGAAATAGACAATACCCATGTTGTACCAGGCAAAATAAGAGTAAGGGTCCTGGTTTATGAATTTCTCATAAAAAGACAAACTGTCTTCAAGCTTGCCAGTATGATCCAGGCAGAACGCCAGGTCATAAAGAGCTTCTTCATGGTGTTGGTTTTCCTCGATGGCTTTCCTGAAAAATTCTATGGCAATGTCCATTTTTCCCCATTCCTGATAGGCAAGACCAAGGCCATAATACATATCATCTTTTTCCTCAATTATATCGAGTGCGTGCTGAAGTAATTCAATTGCATCTTCAAACCTTTCCTGCTGAATAAGAATGTTGGCTTTCAGGAATATGATATCTGAATCGTTAGGTTGAAACAATTCTGCTTTTTCAATATGCTCCAAGGCTTCATTAAAATCCTGCTTTTTGGCAAGCAGCTCAGCCTTGGCAACAAGAAGTTCAACAGAAAAAGGGAATTGAGTAATCGCGATCTGGCATGCCGACAGCGCTTTTTTGTATTTCCCGACTTCCGTATAGTGTTGAATAATGTACTCATAGGCACTAATATCAAAAAAGATACTTTCGCCGTTTTTCAGCATCTCTTCAAACTTCCGAATCAGGTCTTTTCCCTGTTGGTTCTTTCTGAATTTCCTTTTCATTTAAGAGATAGAACTGAATTAATAACTAAATTATGTAAAATGTGCAAATAGCTGATTTTATGATATGGGACAGAAATCCAAAAGGATTCTCATTCCTACAATTTAACAATTGAAATTTAAAGGAAGAAATAAGATTTGATTATTTTTCGACCTTGTGTAATAGTTGCTCGCAGGTCCAGGAAACGGTATTTTCAAAGGGAATAAAGCTGTAATTGAGCAGGTTTTTAATTTTTTCATTGCTGTAAATCACATCACTTTTTGACAAACCGGCTGTTTCCTTAGTAATCAAAGGCTTTGATCCGGTAAGCTTATAGCGAAGATACTCAAATCTCCAGGCTATATTTCCTATGAATTTAGTTACTTTATACGGAGGTTTTCTCTTACCAAACTTTTCAGCTACCATATCGAAGAAATGTTTATACGATGTGGTCCCCGCGTTCAGAATAAATCTTTCTCCCGTAATATTTCTGTTGTGCAGACAAATTACAATTTGGGTAACATCACGTACATCTATATAATTCATTTCCTTTTCGGAGTAAAACAAATTATTTTTCCAAACATACTTAAATAACTGACTACTCCCTGAATTCCAGTCTCCCGGGCCTAATATAATGCTAGGATTTACGATAAATCCGTTTAATCCTTCCTCAAATGCCCTCCACACTTCAAGTTCTGCGAGGTATTTACTTTTGCCATAACTACTGTTCATAGGAGAGTCTTCCCAAACAGTGGCTTCTGTAACCCGACTTTCATTTTTTGATCTTCCGATCGCCGCTATGGAACTTATATGAATAAATTTTGAAATTCCTTTGTTTAATGCTGCATTTACAAGGTTGGCTGTTCCCTTCGCATTTGTTTCAAAGAGTAGCTCTTTGTCTTGTGGCTGATAAGAAACAAGAGCCGCAGAATGAACAATGGTATCTACTCCTTCGATGATCTTTTCAAGCCCTGTTATATCAGACAGATCCCCCTCTTCCCAGATTATCTTCTGAGCATCTTCTCCAAGTAAATGGAAAGAGCTTGATTCCCTTTTCATTGCTTTTACCTTGTGACCTGTTTTGATAAACTCTTTTGCCAGAAAGCTGCCCAACAGACCTGTAGCTCCGGTTATAAAAATCATAAGTAGTTGTTCAGGAGATTGAGTTGAAGTGCCTTTTTATAATGCTTTGAAGTACGTGCCTTTTTCATTGCATCTATATGTCGTATACCGTGGCAATCTGAGCCAAGCATATCTACCATACAGTTGTCAATCAGCTTGCTTGCATATACTTGCGCCGCCTTTGAATAATAACCGCTTAGCGAATTGATATTTACCTGAAATAATACTCCTTTTTCGTAAATTTTTCTGAACAAAGAAAAATCAGAATAAAGGTAGGTATATCTTTCCGGATGGGCCATAACAGGTTTGTAACCCTGACTTTTCATTAAGAACAGAGCTTCGTCCAGAAAAGCAGATTCATTGATATATGAAGTTTCAAAAAGCAGATAATTGCTGCCGAATGTAAGCAATTTTTCTCCTGATCTTAACTTGTCCATAAACCATTCGTCAAGGTAGTATTCTGCGGCCGCCTCTAATTTTATAGATAAGTTATTATCTTTAATAAGACATTGAAGTACTTGAAGTTTTTCGGTGATGATTTCTGGAGTATTTCTGAAAAAATCACCCATAATATGTGGAGTAGCAATCAGTTTTTTGTATCCGAATTGCTCAAAAGCTTTAAGCAGTTCGAGAGCATCTTCAGTAGAGTCCGCTCCATCGTCAATACCGGGAAGGACGTGAGAGTGCATATCCACGAATAATGGCTCTTCTGCTACTGTAGCTTTATCTTTTTTCTTAAAAAGGCCAAACATCATGCTTTAACTCCTGCGAGACTTTTTATTTTCGAAATAATTGATTCCTTCTCAGTCTCCCCTTCATAATAACCATATCCATAACCATAGCCATAGCCACCATAGCCATAAGTATTGATCGCTTTCAATGCATTCATTAATACACAAAGTTTTGGGATGGTTTTCACCAGTTTGTTAATGTTACGTTTTGCACTTTTCTTCGAATAATCAGTGCGCACTACGTATAAAGGAATATCCGCTTTCCGAAGTATAAGTATACCGTCAGTAACAAGGCCCACAGGAGGTGTATCAATCACGACTACATCGTAGATTTCAAAAAGGCGCTTGATTAACATGTCAAACTCCTCTCTCAGTATCAATTCTGAAGGGTTAGGAGGTGTTGGTCCTGCAGAAATGAATGACAGATTGGAGATACTTGTCGACTGAATGCATTCTTCAAGGGTGTGCTTACCAATAAGGACTGTACTCATGCCTTTAAAATTCTCTTTCTCAAAAGCAAGGTGTACCTTTGGCTTACGCATATCAAGATCCAGGAGTATTACCTTTTGATTTGACAGTGCTATAACTCCGCTGAGATTTGATGCTACGAATGTTTTCCCTTCACCGCTGACAGTAGAGGTTACTGCTATCAGTTTTTTCTTTTTATTAGGACAAATAAACTCCAGATTCGTCCTTATGGATCGGAGGGCCTCGCTTATTGCTGATTTCGGATTCTTATCGACAACAAGTTTAGATACTTCCATTTTTTCTTTGCTGTATTCAGGAATACCACCAAGCATACTTGCATGCAAGGAGCGCTCCAGCTCTTTCTGAGTAGAAATTGTATCATTGAGAAGGTATCTGATCGCAATGAGAGATATTCCAAGGAAGATGCCTATACCAAGCCCACTGATGTATATGAATATTTTCTTCGGATAAATAGGATTCGGATTGTTCAAAGCAGGAGAAAGTATTACAAAATTAGGAATAGTACCGGCTTTGGCGATTCCGAATTCCGCTTCTTTCTCCATCAGAAGAAGGTAGAATTTCTCATAAATGGAATAAAAACGTTTAAGCCTGGTAAATTCTGTCTCTTTAGACGGAAGGCTTAATACTTCCTGCTCCAGTTGCACCATTTTGGCGTTGATTTCAGCAGTTTGCTGATGCAGAATTCTTTTGTTGATATCTATCAGCTCCAGGACATTTTCTTTTATACGCTCAATAGACTTGTTCTTGGTTTTTACCACAAGCGTATTTTCTCTTTGAGAATTAAGAAGCCTGTTTCTTTCTTCCTGCAACGTATTCAGGCTATTGATTGCTGCAGATAACTGCGGGTTTTCAACCTGGCTAAGGGCTGGGATGAAACTATTAACTTCCTGATCACCAAGAATTAGGTCTTTTAATTCGCCAAGCATTGAAATTCTTGATTTCAGCACCTGCTTTTCCTTTTCCAGCTCCTCGATCTTAATGCCACTTTTACCAAAGTCTTGTTTTACATCAACTGTCCTGTTGTTTCTAACGAATGTTTCCAGGTCTTTCTCTGCTTTTGCAAGATTCTCTTCTGTTTTAAGCAGAGATGCTTCAAGGAATTTGATGGTCTGTTCGTGAGACTTTGATTTATTTTCGAGTGTCTGTTCCAGATATACAGAGTCAATGGTATTGACAATGTCTGTAGCCTTTGAATAGTTGTGATTTTTATACGAAAGGAGAATTGTATTGGCATCCAGATTAAGAATAGAAACTGAAACGTTATCCATCAGGTTTTTGACGAGGGCTTCTTTACTGTTCATTGTAAAGAAATATTTTGCACCAGTCTCGTTTGTAGACCAAAAAGTAGTTGGATATAATGTGAATGAGTAATTATCTGTAGAAATCTTTTCTCCGAAATAGTGTTCGGACTTAATTTCTTCGTCATTTTTTTTATAAGAAAGAAGAAATTTGTCTTTATCGAGAAAGGTAATATCAAATTTAAAATCCAGGAAATCAGGGTGCTTTATTTCTCCTATAACCTTAAATGGGGAATTGTTATATCTTTCTTCATAGAGAATATTCCCATAAGCGAAATAGCTGACATTCATTTTCATTCTGTCAACTATCTTTTCATAAAGGTAACGGGATTTAAGGAATTCGATTTCTCCGGAAATAGTGGAAAGTTTATTTCCAGGCATGTTTTCATCATTGAACTTGTTAAGCCCGAGTACACCGGCCTCACTTTTTAGGTCCAATTTCAGAATGGAAGAGGATTCATATACAGGTTTAGTATATCGGACATATAAAAATGCTCCTGTAATACTTAGTACAACCAGAAGAATTACCCATACAAGACTTTTATTAGCTATTACAAGAAGTTTGGCAAAATCAAAATCGCCGAATACATCATCCTCTTCTTCGCTATCATCTGCAAAGCTTACTCTTTGGCCCGATCCGTTTAGAGACCTTTTATCTTCGTCTTCCAATAAAGACATAGTAATGAATTAAAATTATTTGACGGTAGTAATTAATACAACCAAAGTAATTAAAGTACCCAGAACGGAAATAATCGGAGCAATTTCTCTGGCAGATTCGCTCAAAACTCTTCTTACAGGTTCAATATAAACGATATCATTAGGCTCAACCTGAAGGTTTGCCTTTTTCATTCCCTCAATGGTTGATAAATCTACAATTGTTACATCCGGATTTTTTAAATCTCCTCTGATGTGTCTGATATTAAAGGCTTTTCCGTTTTCAAGAATTCCACCGTAAAGAGCAATTACCTCTACCAGATTTAATTTCTGATTTTCCAGAGGAATAACTTTGCCTCCTTGAGGACCAAGAACTATTACGCGTTTATTCCCAAACTTGGTAATAACGAAAGGATCTTCATAAAATTTTGAATATTGAAGACTTAAAAGACTATCTGCCTCTCTCAGGGTTTTTCCTTCCAGAAAAATTTCTCCAACCATTGGAAGTCTTACTTTACCATCCTGGCGGACAAGATATTTTGGCTTTTCCAATCTGTTCTGATAATTATTCTGATTCATCATCATTTCATTATTGGGATCCACCAGACGCTCTCCTCCGTTGGTATGTATCTGGACTTCAAGAAAGTCATTCTTTTGTATGAGATAAGTAGGGGTGCCTTCTTTAAGAATTTGCCTTACTGAGTCCACGACAATTTCAGTTTCTGTTTTGAACATCCTGCTATGGTTAAACATTCTGCAGGAAAAGAGACCGAATGTCAACTGAATACAAATAAAATAAAGAAGTAGCCTTTGAATACTCATACTATGAACGCATTCATGGGAAAGTAATTTTCCCATGAATTTTTATAATGACGAAAGGGAGAATAATTCTTTTAACGGTTTTAAAATCTGGTCCTTGTCGGAAACCAAAGGATTTTTTACCATCCAGTCTATATTCAGAGTGGGGTCATTCCAGACGATACCAGACTCCGATTCTTTGTGGTATAAGTTAGTGCATTTGTAGAAAACAATACTTTCCTCCAGTGCTGAAAATCCATGAGCAAACCCTTCAGGCACGTAAACCATATTGCATTTTTCAGCATCCAGGATGAAGGTATCATATTTACCGAATGTAGGAGAATCTTTCCTCAGGTCTACAGCAACATCCAGAACTTTACCCTTTATTACTCTTACGAGTTTGCCCTGAGCATATGGTGCATTCTGAAAATGAAGCCCTCTTACAACCCCAGGAATAGAATAAGACTGGTTATCCTGAACGAATGTGAGGTCTAGTCCATTGTCTTTAAAAACTTTTGAATTATAGGATTCAAAAAAGAAACCCCTGTCGTCTTTGAATACTCTTGGAGTTATTTCAAAAAGATCTTTAATGTAAGATTCTCTAAAGTGCATATGATCAAATTTAGTAAAGATTTTCAACTATTTTTAACTGCAAATTTGAAATAAGGGTAAATGAAAGAGGAAATGTATTATTTTCTCTTAAATTATAGTTTTTGAGCAATTTTCTCTTCTAAAATTTGCCTAATTGAAGTTTCATAAGTTTTAATAACTATTTTTTCATCAAATTGCTTTTGAGCTTTTTCCCGCGATTTAATAGACATTTTTGAATATGCTTCTTCCGGCAAGTTGTACAAGGCTTCCATTTTCATTCCCAGGTCCTTTGGGTCTTTGACTTTGCACAAAAATCCATTAATCCCGTCTTCAACAACTTCCCTGCAACCTGGCACATCAGTCGTAACTATCGGTATTCCACACGATGCAGCTTCAAGCAGGCTTTTGGAAGTGCCTTCTCTATAACTTGGCAAGACTACACAATCTGCTTCATGGTACAATTTGAGAGAATTCTTTTCAAAACCTTTGTATTCAATTAAGCCCTTGTTTATCCAGTCTTCCAGCTGAGAAGCGGGAATTCCAAGCTTTGTTTCTTCATCAAGACTCCCGGCAAGCATAAATACAGCATCTGTTCTTGACCTGATTAACTCTATTGCTTTTATGTATTCGATAATTCCCTTATCATAGAGCAGCCTTGCAACAAGCAAAAACCTAAAAGGATCTCCTTTCTTAAAACTCTTTCTTTCATTGGGGCGAAATTTTTCTGTATCAACGCCAGATCCGGGGATCAAAGCAGTTTTATTGAAAGCAATCAGATTTTTTCTGACGAATAAGCTTCTATCATCTTCATTCTGAAAAAATACCTTCTGGGGAAATTTGAATGCCAGTCTGTAAAGCGCTTTGGCAATTTTTGTGGAAAAATTATCATGTAAAAAAACAGTTCCAAGCCCGGATACATTATTAATCACAGGAATTCCAAGGCTTGCAGCAGCTAGGGTTCCATAAATATTGGGCTTAATCGTATAGTGTAAGATGAGATCAGGTTTAATTCTTCTATAGATTGACCTGAGCTTCAGCATGTATCGGATGTCATGGAACATGCTGCTGCCTTTGCTCTGAACGTTGACTGGAAAATATCCAAGGCCTGCACTGATAAGTTCTGGAGAAAATTCATCTTCCGGAGAAATTGCATATACTTCAAATCCGCAATTCATTAAATGTCTGGCAAGTCCCAATCGGAAATTGAAAATGTTCCAGCTAGAATTGACAGAAATAGCAATTTTCATTATACCGTTACCTATATAAATTAGATTTTTTACAAACTAAAAATTAATTTTGGGTTGAAACAAATATAATTTTATGACCAAAGGCTTTTTGCACACACATAATCTTGTGGTGGTAATCTTCTTGATTACATTTATTATTAAAACGGTTCTTTTACTGTTAAATAGATACGAGCAACTCGACAAAATAAGGGAAAAGACCAAGGTTTTGGAGATGATTATGGGTGCACTTATCCTGATCACAGGAGGATATCTACTTTACGCAACGAAAAATACTCAACCTTATATTATTGCTAAAATTGTAATTGTGCTGGCCTGTATTCCTTTAGGAATTGTTGGTCTTAAAAAGAAAAACAAAGCTTTAACCGTAATTGCTTTATTGGGCTTCTTTTACGTGTTAGGTATTGCACTTACAAAAAGCATAACACTGACAAAGCAGAAAATCGAAGTTCCGGCAGCTGTATCTGATGAATCTTCATCAGCATCTGAAGGAATAATTCAGGAAAATGCTGACAATGCTCTAAGCAATGCGAAAGCAATATATGAGCAGGAATGTTCAAGATGTCATGGTATAGATGGGAAACAAGGCCTTGCAGGTGCAAAAGATCTTACCGCTTCCCAGCTTTCTGATGCTCAGAAAAAAGAAATGATTCTAAAGGGAAGAGGTGTGATGGCCGGCTATGAAGGCAGATTGTCTGAACAGGAAATAGATAATCTGGTTCTTTATATTAATACACTGAAGAAATAGTTTTCTCTTTACTGTGAATAAGATGCAAAAAAATATTGTTGCTTTTACGTGATGAAAACAAATACAGGACAAGAGACAAAAAAGGCAGTAGAAACAGCGATACTTGTAGCGCTTATTCATAAAAGACAACCTCAGGACAGGGCTAAGGAATACCTTGAAGAACTGGCATTTCTTGCCAGCACTGCTGGGGTAGAGACACTTGCATGGTTTACCCAAAAGGTAGACCATCCTGATCGTCGTACTTTTATAGGTAAAGGAAAGCTCGAAGAGATACAGGCATATGTGACCGCTCATTCTGTAAACAGGGTTATTTTTGATGATGACCTTTCTCCTTCTCAATTAAAAAACCTTGAGAATGAGCTTAAGGTAAGAATATATGATCGCAGTCTGCTTATTCTTGAAATCTTCATGAACAGGGCACAGACTGCTCAGGCCAGAACTCAGGTTGAGCTCGCCCGTTATCAATACCTGCTCCCTCGTCTTACAAGAATGTGGACACACCTTGAAAGACAAAGAGGAGGTACCGGAACCAGGGGGGGATCTGGAGAGAAAGAAATTGAAACCGATAAGCGGGTTATTCGTGACCAGATTACGCTTCTGAAAGAGAAGCTGAAAAAGATTGACATGCAAAATGCCACTCAGAGAAAATCCAGAACGGATATTGTAAGGGTTGCATTGGTAGGATATACCAATGTCGGTAAATCAACCCTTATGAATCTGCTTTCCAAATCTGATGTATTTGCTGAAAACAAGCTTTTTGCAACCGTTGATGCGACTGTCAGAAAGATCAATTATCTGAATATTCCATATTTGCTGTCTGATACAGTAGGTTTTATAAGAAAATTGCCGACAACGCTGATTGAGAGTTTTAAATCAACATTGGATGAAGTAAGGGAAGCGGATATATTGATTCATGTAGTGGATATTAGCCATCCATCATTTGAAGAACATATTGAAGTTGTAAATGCTACCCTGGCTGATATCAAAGCAGCTGATAAGCCTGTAATACTTGTATTCAATAAAATAGATCAATATCATCCAGAAGTCGAGCAAAGTGAGCTTGATGGAGAGAAAATAAGTGAGGCAGAGGTTATAAAGGCATCCCTGGAGCAATTGAAGTCGAGTTATCTTAATAAAAATCAGTTTGCGACGGTTTTTATAAGCGCTACTCAGAGAGAGAATATTGATGAATTAAGGGAGATCATAGGTCAGAAGGTCAAAGAAAAACACCTGATGATCTACCCGAATTATTTGATTTATTGAGGAAAATATATATTTTAGCACCCTCATTTTTGAGGCCTCGTAGTTCAATGGATAGAATAGAAGTTTCCTAAACTTTTGATACAGGTTCGATTCCTGTCGAGGCTACTGAACAGCAAGAGGGTGAGTATTGAGCAAGAGAAATTTTCCTTCTGTTGCTGTTGCTCGGACTCTTGCTTTTTTATTAAGCCCACCTATGAGTTTTCGAAGGATTTTATTATACCAGGGATATCTCAATTAGATCATCTAAACTCAATGGCTTATTGTAGTATTTAAACGCTCATTTCTGTGAGTAAGTCCATGCAGTCAATTAAAACCTCCTCAATACAAAGAAGTACAATCATAGGCCTTTCATAATTTTTTATATGAACACTATTAACTCTCCTGATAATTCAATTAGCTCTTCTCCCGGATAGAGTGTTTCGAGAAGAACTAAATCATGAGTTTTATTATCAACTCGATAAAAATTATAGCTTTTATCATACCTTAACGCCATTATACTTCCAATCATCTGTATTTCTCTTTCAATCTTATTCAGCAGGACAAGTAGATTAAGATTTAGCTCTGCTTTAGTAATGAATTTGGTTTCATATTTTAATACCTCGTTGTTTAGGTTCATGACAAGAACTTCAAGGTAATGAATTTTTGCTCTGAGATTTTTGATCTCTGAGTAACTGTAGGTGTCTCTGGTTGGCTTTTCTTCCATGATATTTAGCTGGTTAAATAGATTGCTAAATTAATTATTTAAATATTCTTTGCAAACATAAATAATCAATTTTGATTATTTAGTTATCAAATTTGAGTTTATATCAGCGCAAAATTGCTGCTAGTTTTACCAGACCCATGAAAAATTTATCTCTAGGTAAAAAACTAAAAGCAATTCGTCAGTCTAAAGGGCTTACACAGGATGATGTTGTATATGAAACGGAAATCTCTAAGGCTACCTATACAAGAATTGAAACAGATAAGACAAGTGTTACCATTGAGGATCTGGAAAAAATTGCAAAAGTGCTAGAAGTAACTGTTATTGAAATTCTCACCTATGGGTCTGACTCTGTTTCTGAGTTGGAGAAGTGCCGAAAGCAATTACAGGAGAAAGAAAAGGAGTTAAGGGCAAAGGATAAAGAAATTATATCACTCCAAAAGAAACTGCTTGCAGAGATGGAAAAGAAGCTGAAAAAATAAAGCCTTCATAATTTTAATGAAGGCTTGATCCCATCACCAATATATCATCTATCTGTTTTTCTTTAATTTCTCTCCCCACCAGGTTTAATGTCAATTAAATTAATGAAACTACGTTTATATAATCTTTAGAAGTAAGAATAAAAAATTACTCTCAAGAGCAATGAAATATCAAAACCTTAAACCTTCTATAGAATTAGCGCCTTATATTCACTCCTTTTGGGAATTGAAGGGAGAAGTTAACGATGGTCAGTGGGAACGCACCTATCCTGATGGATGCTCTGGACTGGTTATTAATTTAGGAGATACCTGCAGAACTGACAATGGCCTGGTTTCTATGGACTATGGTAAAACATATGCCGTAGGGGCTATGACTTCCTTTAAGGATAGCTTTATTGATGCTAACACTCATCTAGTAGGCGTATGCTTGAAACCAGCTGCATTTTCAGTTTTTTATAAATATGCCCCTCAATGTGAATTGACAAATTCTACAATAGCGCTTGATCCTCGACAATCCTTTAGCTTCGAAAAAATCAGTAAGAGTCCTTTAAATTATCTCAACAGATTTTTTATTGATAGGACTAAAATTAACCACCAGCCTCTCCAATCAGTTATTGAAGATATTCATAAATCAAATGGCCAACTTAGTATTTATGAAATTTCAAAAAGAAACAATACAACAGTAAGACAACTAGAACGAAATTTTAAAACTCATATAGGCATTACGCCAAAAGAATATTCAAATATCGTTCGATTTCAAAATGCTATGTCAATAATTAGAAATTCTGATCAGGAACGAAGCTTATTAGACATTGCCTTTGAATGCGGTTATTATGACCATTCTCATCTTACCAATGAAATAAAAAGGAACACCGGACTTGCTCCATCTCAACTTTAATTTTGTCGCATTTCTCCAAAGTTCAGGAACTCGCTAGTCTTTAATTTTACTCAAAACATGTTTATATGAGAAAGGTAATTTTAAATCTAGCAATGACCCTGGATGGGTTTATTGAAGGCCCAAATGGAGAAATTGATTGGTGTATAATGGATGATGATATGAACTTTGATGCTTTCATATCAACCATTGACACGATATTTTATGGTAGAGTGAGTTATGATGCCTGGGGAAATTTTCAACCCGACGAGAATACAAGCCCGGCAGAAGTGGCGATGTGGCAAGGAATTCATTCCAAGAAAAAATTTGTTTTTTCAAGCCAAAACAGACAAAGTGAAAAAGCAACTTTCATTACTTCCGACATAGCAAATAAAGTAGCAGAGATAAAAAAGCAGGAGGGAAAAGATATCTGGCTATACGGAGGAGCAAGCCTCATAAAGACATTTATAAATTCAGGACTTATTGATATCTATAAAATTTCTATTCATCCTGTAGCTTTAGGTAGTGGAAAGCCTTTATTTGAAAATTTAAAAGAACGCATCAACTTGAGATTAATTAAGACTGATGTTTTCAGATCAGGAGTTGTACAATTTACATATGAGCCTGAGCTTTTGAAGCGCTCCTGATACAACAAGAGTCTGAGTATTGAGCAAGAGAAGTTTTTTGCTGTTGCTCGGACTCTTGCTTTTTTACGCTCTTCTCTTGGTCACGATACCCATTAACTTTATCCTCCCAAGAACTTTTGATTTAATCGAAATACATGATGCAAACACAACTAATACCCTTACCAATTTTGTTATATAAGAAATAAATATCAGGAGGAAGGAGGAGATATAAAATGGGCATTTCAGATACAATTAAGAATGTAGGAGAATCAGTGACTCAAAAAGGTTCCGCAGTAGAACAAACTGTGGATGTTACAAAAGACGTTGGCTCAAAAGAAGGCAAACTGGTTCAGCAAGCTGAAGGGGCTTTATCAGATGCAGTTAGCCCAATAGCGGCAATGGGAACAGATGCAGCAGTTAATGCAGTTGTTGCTTTTCTTAAAACTGAGGAAGGAAAAAAAGTAATTGTACCAATAGCAAAACATCTTCTTAAAAAATACTGGTGGGCTGTAGCAGGAATTGCAGCTTTTGAAGTAATTGGAATTTTTGCTACAATAAGATTCTCCCTTTCAAGGAGGTGAAGTTTTCCTTAAGTTGGTATTCGTTTAATAAGTGGAATATCCCAATCCCAATGATACTCCTAAAAATAGTATTATTGGGATTTTTACTTTAGTTCACTTTCATGCCCATTACCAAAATATCATCTATTTGCTTTTCCTTAGTTCCCTTCCATTCTTCAATAGTTTTATTCAGGATATCCTTTTGCTTATTGAATGGCTCCCTATGAATTTTCAACAACAGATCTTTTAAATTCTTTATCATAAATTTCTTACTTTCAGGTCCTCCAAACTGATCTACATATCCATCTGAGAACATATAGATCTGCGTATCACCATCGTAAGAAATTGTATGTTTGGTGTAATCTCTGTGAGCCTCGCCCTGAGAGCCGCCTATCGGATGTTTGTCACCTTTTAAATGCTCGATCTCTCCGTTTTTAATGACAATAATAGGGTTCTTGGCTCCTGCAAATTCAATAGTCTTACTTTCACGATTAATCACACATAAGGCCATGTCCATACCATCTTTATTATCATTCTTGTCCTGCTGAAGGGCAGACCTTACATTTTTATTAAGTTCACTGAGTATTAAATGCGGTTCATAAATTTTATTATATACAATCATGTTTAACAAGTTGTATCCAACCATTGACATCAAAGCTCCGGGAACACCATGACCTGTGCAATCTGCAGCTACTATTATAACTCTATTACTTATTTCTGTACCTGCCTCATTTCCACGATCCCCCTCATTTACATTAAAAAACCAGTAAAAGTCACCACTTACTATATCTTTGGGCTTAAATAAGATAAAAGAATCTTCGAATAAATGCTGATAATCACTCTCATTTGGTAGCATTGCATTCTGAATTTTCTGAGCATAATTGATTGAATTGGTAATGTTCTCGTGCTGATGTTTAATTACACCCAATTGTTTTTCAATCTGTTCACTGTAAAGTCTCTTCTGACGTAAGTTTTTATAAATTACATAAGCTAATACAGAAAGGGTAATGATACCTAAAATCAAGGAAGCGATGATCGCTGTAATGAACCTATGTCGAGCATCTTTTTCCTTTATTACAAGTTCCTGATTTTTTAATCTTGATTCCTGCTCTTTAATTTTTAAATCTTCAATCTCTCTTTCTTTTTTTAATAAGTCTATCTGAGCAAGGTGTTCTTTATTCTTTAAATCAAGGAAATCTAAAGAATCTTTCGCTCTTTTTAATTCGTCAGTCTGTTTACTAAGCTCTTCTTCGGTTTGCTGCTTATCTATTTCAGCTTCATGATTTTGTTTTCGTAGCTTGGTTATTTCTAATTCATTTTTCCTTGATTGCCTTTCCAGCTGCTTTTTTTCCGCTGCCGTTTTAATTAAGTTCAGCCAATAGGTATACTCTTCTTCTTTTTTGCGAGCACCGGTTTTATGATTAAACTGAATCAATAGTTCATAAGTCTTTGCCAGTAGGTTTTCATCTCCACAGATCTTTGCCGTCTCAATGATTTTTTCTAGTTCCGTAATTGCCCTTTTTGTTTTTCCGGATTTGTCATATAATTCAGCTGATTCTATTGCTTTTATTACAACAGATCGTTTATCCTCTACTTCTTTTCCTGAACTACTTTTTTTACCAGCTCCTTCCACAGAATGAAAGAAGAAAATAGCTATCAGAAAGATGAATGAACCTATGTTCCTCATATACAATGTCGTCGTTAATGCTACCAGTAATGCTGCACTTATAAGAGTATTTAAACGAAAATGCAATTTGCAGAGAGACCCATTGTAAGGTTTATTGATATAGTAAAGAAAAATTATTTTTAATGAAACAGGCATAAAATCTATGCCTTACACATAAAGAGGATTTTATATCCAATCAACATTACCAATCTACTGATGAAAAAAAATCAGGTTGATTTAACTAATCAAGCCCCTTTAAAAAAAAGATTATATAAATCCGGGAAGTTCTGTGCAATTTTCAAACGAATACAATCCCATTGATAAAGAGATCATGACTCAGAAGGGAAAGTTATTTGACTTGACCAGGAAGCAATGAGAGCCGCACGAATGCTATATAAGTAAAGTTGTACGTAAAAAGAGAATTTACATCCTTTATATTGATTGTCAGGAAATTATTGTCCTCCGACTTTATTTTTAAAAGTCTCTAAGGCCTTAAATCTGGAGATAAAATCGTACGATGGAATTTTGTATTCCCTTGCATTTTAGGTATTTGATGAGCAGAAAAATTTTATAAATTCCATTGAAACAGTCAGCTTTTTAACCAGACTATTTTCACCGGTTTTAATATGCTCTTGAAAAATTTATGGACAATACAACACAAGTCGTTTTATATCTTCATCAGGGTCTTTGGCAGTTTTACTATCCATAAATGTATAACCCAGGGTTAACGCTTTTCCATTATGAAAAAAAGAGTAATAAACTGCATACATTTCATTAGAGACAAACTTATAACTTACTTTGTTCACAACTCCAACTTCATCAACTTGAAAATCTTTATACTTTATATCATCTACCTTATGAATCGAATTTTGATATTGCTTTATTATTGCCTTCGAAAAGTCGAGTGGCGTATGCGTCTTTTTTATATTTAAACCCTCCACTGTAATCATCAATGAAGGTAGTTTACTTTGTGGTAAATACAGCATATAAGTGCTGTCCTTAAACTCAGATTTATCAATATCTAAGAATCCGTCATTCTCTTTTATAAACTCTCCATAGCCTTTATCAATAGGAATAGTTATAGAACAACCATTATCATCAAAGGCCGGGAACTTCAACTTTGACTCTTGCGCGTTACAGCTTGCCATACCTAATATAATCAGTAGTAAAAAATATATTGATTTAATATTCATTTTAAAATATATAAAAGCATACCGCAATTATTCTGCAAAGGGAAATTTAATTAACTACAACCTTAAGGACATACAACATTTAATTTCAAAATGTCTTTGTCAAAATCCATGAAACTTTAAACGCAAGTCCTGACTACTACAACTTTGCATGTACGATAAAGAAAACAATAAGAATAATGCCAGCCTATATTTCACTTTGTTCCAAGTTAAAGATTATAAAGTCTCTATTCATGCAAAATCAATTTTTAACATCTTTTACTGGAACATGTAACTTTTTAAAGGATATAATCATTTGCTTACCATCATAATTTACAGGAATTGTAAAAGCTTCCGTCTCAATAATATCTCCTGCTGCATTATAATGTCCCTTTAGTTCTATTTCATTTTTTCCAACTAAAATAAATTTCCCATCATTCATATTAAATTTCACCTTAATTTTTACTCCATCTGGTTTTCTCTCCAGGATCCTTGCTTCAACAATACCTATTGAAACAGCACCTGTAGGGTTTTTAATTTCCTGATAGTCCTGTTTCTTAATATCAATATTCAGATACTTCTGCTGCTCTTCAGTTTGCTGGCCTTTACCTCCGGAATCAGAAGTTTTCTCAGCGTTACCTGCATGTCCTTGCGTCTCTTTGCCTCCCTTTTCTGATTGCTTATTGGGGTCATTAGTAACTGGTCTCGGAACACCTTTTCCCCCTGAATTCAAATAAGGAATTCCAAATAAAGCACAAAGTTGAGATCTCTGGAATTCCGTTTTCATTATATTATTATATAAAATATCAAAGCCATCCCAGAATGTTTTGTCCGGACCTGTATTAGGACCAGGCTGGAAAACACCTGCTGCAGTAACAATACTTTTTCTGTCAGGTCTTTTCTCCAGCATATCCAGCATTATATCCCCCTCCCAGCTTTCATTGAAGGTTTTTATAACAGAGATCAATGTATTCTGGAGCCTTACCATTGAAACCATTGGTGCATTGGAATAATAATAACTTTTCAGAAAAAAGCGCAGTGTCATAAACTGGGCGCCGTCACAATCGTGCAGAAGTTCATAAGGATCAACTCCATCTATTAAGGTTATGGTTTCAGATGTTTTAAACTTTTGAGTTGCAAAAAGAATTTTCATTATAGCATCTTCCGCCCCATCCATTGTTGTTGCAAAAAGCATTTGCGCTACCATTCTTATTCTCTCCACTAAAGGGAGAGCTGCCAGCTCCTGCTCAGTCTTACTTAAAATCTCTGAACTATTCTTTACAGGAGGAGTCTCCGTATCCTTCATACTTGGGTTAGTTGAGATTTTATTCAACCAATCTGTATAGGAAGCCGGGTCCTTCCCAACATCGCCTATTCCCTTTTCATAAGGATCTGCAGCCTGATCTGACTGAGGCAACAAGGAAAGCTCCTCTGCTCTTTTCCAGGTATCTGCACGCTCCTTAGTCATATCAGCTCCATATAAATATCTCATAGACATATCCTGAGCCATCTTCGGTGTAATACCAGCAAGCCCACTTCCCTTTTGGGCAATAACAGCCTGCATCTCTCTTCCGGCATTATCGAAAACACCTCCCATGGTCATAAAGTCAGTCATGAATGTTTTTATTGTGGGAGTCTGAGATTTGTAGTAGGTATTATAAACCCAGGCTTCTGCTCTGGGAAGATCGAAACGAATATGCGCCAACATGGAAGCAACAAGAGAAGCGACAACTGCCATTGCTTTATTTGCTTCGTTACTCATAAATTGGCCTGCTCTTGCGGCCCTTTCTCCAGGTTCGCCAACAGGACCAACAGACGGGGTCTTCTGATCCTGATCAAACATATCAAACTTAGCTTTTGAATCCTTTGCTTTATCAAAAGCAACTTTCCAATGATCTTCTACTTTCCCTCCTGAAGCTTGTGCATTTAAGTTATCATTATAAAGTCTTTCGAAATAAAGAACACATCTTAACACATAGGATGGATAATAATAAGCCCCCGCCTTTACATATTCGATTTCATGTTTTGAAACCAGGCTATATACTTTTGCAAACCAGTAATTAAAGCTTGTTACCTCCCTGTTAACGATCATCTTATCTGCCCTGTCCCTTTGCTGAGTTTGCAACTTTTCTGCCTCCGCCAGCAATGCCTGATAAGTACTTTCTTCTTCAGAAACATTAGCATCAGGTACAGAATTTTCATCTCGCACAGGGACCTTGCCTTTTAACTTTCCATTCTTTCTCCATTCAGAAAGGTTTCCTTCAGCCGTTTCCTTTTGTATTCCAGATCCTGCCCCCTCCACTTCTGCAGGTTTTCCTTCCGCAGCTTTTTTACCCATGACATCAGCTTCGTTTTCGAGAGTAGCATCGTCATTGACCCCAACACCTTTCATCTGAGTAGTAGGTTTCACCACCCCGGACCGCTGCTGGACAACATGAGTAAGTTCATGACCTAACAATTCCTGCCCCTGTTGAGATTCAGGATTGTATTGTCCCGGTGCAAAGTGTATGTCATTGCCCTGAGTAAACGCATGGGCATCCATATCTGTAGATTGTGCAGAATTCTTGTGAATATTTACATTAGAAAAATCCTCGCTAAATGAGGTCTCCATCTTTCTTTGTACTAAAGGCGGCATCTTATCGGATGAAGAAGAGTCACTCTGAGAGAGCTTACCTGAATCATCACTAATAGGAGGTACAGGGCCTTTGCGCTGCATTGGCAATTCTTCTTCTTCCTCTGCGTGGAACTGCAATGGCACAGGTCCCTTTCTTTGTAATGGCTCTTCTTCCTCTTCCTCCATCATTGAAGGTACAGGACCTCTTCTTTGATTATGTTCTTCACCTCCTTCAGAACTATCCCACTTTCTTTGCAAGACATCTTGAAATGATAAATCTTTAGATTGCTCTTCTTCAGATTCTGGATTTTGTGAAGATTTTTGATCAACAGCCTTTAGCTGCTTCTGCTGGGATTGATGCAGGTTTCGGTTGCTATCATTTCCTTGACGGTTTTTATGTAAAAATTCTCTCATTGCTGAATGAGTGTAATACAAGATAAAATGAAAAACATACTTATACGGAAAGAATATCTTATTCCTGAATAATCAGAATGCCTCAAACATTTTATATCTTGAATGGAAACATTCTGACATTCCTAAAAAATCCTACTGCTGTTAAAAGATAATCTTATCAAAAATAACAAGATTGACTTAAAAATCAAGTGTTTAAATGGATTTTTAGAAGAAGTAGCAAAGGGAATTAATTTCAAAAAGATCTAAATCAAATTTGGTACGGAATCTTGTCTTGCTTCTAAGACAAGCTTGAAATTACCATTCAAGTCTTATATATAATTGTGTTTTAACAACTTCAAAAAACATATCTTGCATAAAGAATATAGGTCTGACCCTCCTACAAATAATTTAGCCCAAAACCAAGGACCCCAATTTGAATTCAGAAAATTCGAGTCATTATAATTCTTCCATCTTAAGGTCATAATGAGTAAACTATAGCATTGCCCGATTTCCCAATACGAAGCACCTTAATAGAATTTTTATAGCTCGCATAAAAAATCCTGTTTGGATTATCTAAAAATAAATCTTCATCTTCCAGGAGTTCTTGATTAATATCAGAATAATCAATATCCAACAAATTACTTTTTTCAACTTTAAAATTATTCTTATTTAATTCATAAATTATATCATTTCCTGAATCAGAAACCTGCTTAACCAACAATTTGTCATTCTGAAAACCCAGCACCCAAGCTCTATTGTCGATCATTCCCTCAAGTTGTATTATATCTGTCTCTATCCTTTCATTGTAACTAACTAAATGCAATTCATTACCTTCCGAGATGAAATAAATAACTCCATTCGATGCCAAAAAACTTTCGCCCGAAAAATCAACATTAGACTTAAAATCATTCAATTTATTTTCATTATCAAAATACTTCTTTAAACTACTAATTATACCTCCATCTGAGCTTTGACTTTGATAAGGGATAAAAAAATTATCCTTACCTGCACTAAAAATTTTATCTCCACCGGCATTATACTCGAAGACTATTTTTTGCTGAGAATCATTAGCATCAACAAGAATAAATTTTCCTCCTATCAAGAGATAATACATATTGTTAAATACCTCAGATGCTTCAAAATCTGAAAAAGGTATTCCATTTAATATTTCTTGTGCAATCTTTATCTCTGAGACTTTTTCCCCTTTCAAATCAAAGCCTACTATACATTTACCATTCCCTAAATATATAATTGAATCATTGATTTTAAATTGTGTGGGAACCTCTTTAATAAATTTATAACGTAATTGTATACTATCATTTGGATCAAAATTCCCTTCAGGCATTTTAGATGATGATTTTATCAATGTATCCATCGTACCTACGTTAGTGTTTACAGATCTCTGTTCATGTCTATCCGAGCAAGCATAAAAAATAAAAAGGAACAAAATAATATATAATTTATCGCTCATACAAAATGATTTTAATTTGCCAATAATTGTTTCGGACTGTAATATCCGTAAAATTTCGAAGTTCTATATTCTGATGGTAAAATATGATATTTGTTTTCAGAAGATAATTTACCCTCTCCTCTTGCATGTATCAACCTTATTTTTGCCCCTTCAACACTGGAAACAATTCCAACATGCCCATCCCATAATGCTATATCTCCGGCTTTCGCAGAATTACTATGCTCAAATTTCTTATTATTAGATAATAAGTTTTTTAATCCGTCCGAATTTAACTGTTCTACTTTATCAGTAACACCATTTGCATATAGCACTCTACATACGAACTCAGAACAGTCCATAAACGCTTTAGCATCTTTTGAATCCCCAGTTCTCAACCCACTATCAGTTTCCTGCTTGTATGGAATGCTAACCAATCCCCTTGCTGCTGCAACCCTATCAATATGATTAATGACAGAATTAGCTTTTAAATTGTTTAATTTGTCATTAGAAGCTGTAGGGGACAATTTTTGCTTATCAGCGGCTTGTGAAGTTTTATCCTGAGCTCCAGCATTTGTTTCATTGTCAAAGAGCATATTATAAAAAAATCTTGAGATTCCTTCTGAAGTTTCATTATACAATTCGCTAACAATATCCTTAGATGTTTCAAAATAATTAAACAAAACATTCATTATACCTGGTTCAGGTGTACTTGATTTAACTTCTTCCTTTTGAAGTTTATCTTTCCTAATTAAAATTGCTTCCCCAGCTTCAAATCCCTCAATATTTCCCCATTTTCGCAATTTCTTTAAATTCCACTTTATCAAATCTTCTTTGGAAACTGAATTTTTATTTGCAATAATATCTAAAGTTTCTCCTTTTTTCACAACATATGTAGCTCCTGAACTTTGTATACCTGGCATATTGACAACACTTTCCTTATTCCCTTTTTTTAAGCTTGAGGTTTCAGCAATTTGCTTGCTAAGATCCTTATTTTCTTTCCCATTCTGAAGATCAAGATATTCATTAACCTTATTAGGATAAGCAAGAACCTCATTATATTTTAATTCTATAGCTTCTTCAATACTTCCTGTTTTATTGCTTTTCTTTCCTTTTCCCGTTAAGTAGTATTTATAAATCCCAGTATCTTTAATGGCTGGTTTTAAATATTGAGCATTAAAGCATTCCGAATATGGATCTTTACATCCTGCAGCAGAAGCATAATTTATAGCTTTTTTAACTGTTCCCTCACCCGCATTATAAGCAGTAATTGCAATGGCTGCAAAGTTCTTATCTTGTGAGTTTACCCCTACACTTTTCAACTTTAATTTGAAAGTAGCTGCACCAAACATGATATTTACTTTCGGATTTTTCCAATATGTTCCAAAATCATAAGCCTTTAGTTCAGGATACCTCTTTCTTGTATCATTCCATGTCTCTTCCGTCAATTGCATTAATCCAAATGCAGATCCACTCGTTGCATCCTTTATTCCTGCGGATTCAACTGCAATAATAGCTTTGAGTTGTTTTTCTTCAATCCCATATTGCTGACAAGCACTAGCAATATCATCCTTATAATCGCTGACAGATTTTAAGACGTCTTCCTTTTTCTTCTTCTGAATTGGCATCTTGTCTGAACTTTGAGTTGATAAAGAGTTGCCAACCAATAGTTGTTCTCCCTTCGCTGCCTTTTCTCCCATCAAATCCGCCTCCTTCTCCAATCCCACATCATCATTAATCCCCACGCCCTTCTTCTGAGCAGTTGACTGCACTCTTCCCTGCCGTTGCTGAACAACGTGGGTCAGTTCGTGACCTAAAAGTTCCTGCCCTTTTTGCGACTCAGGATTGTACCTACCCGGAGCGAAATGTATGTCATTGCCTTTGGCAAAAGCATGGGCATTAAGATCCTTTGATTGGGATGAGTTGGCATGAATATTAACATCAGAAAAATCTTCCCCGAATGACGATTCCATTTTCCTTTGAACAAATGGAGGCATCTTATCAGATGATGAAGAACCACTTTGAGACAGTTCTTCTTGATCAAAACTTATAGGAGGAACTGGGCCCTTCCGTTGAACCGGTTCTTCTTCTTCTTCAATCGCATAAAACTGTAAAGGAATTGGCCCCTTTCTTTGAATTGGTTGTTCCTCCTCGTTCTCAATTGACATAGGAGGCACTGGACCTTTTCTCTGAACAGGAATATCTTCCTCTTCTGCTGCGTGAAACTGCAATGGCACCGGTCCTTTTCTCTGAACAGGCTCTTCATCTTCTTCCATCAGCATGGGAGGTACAGGGCCTCCCTTCTGATTATTTTCCTCTCCTCCTTCTGAGCTATCCCATTTTCCTTGTAATACTTTTGCCAATGAAGAATCTTTAGAAAATTTATCTTCTGATTTTTCCTCTATGCTTTGAGACGATTTTTGATCATTTGCTTTTAATTGCGAGTGTTGTGACTGGTGAAGGTTTGGTTTGGTGCCACCCCCTTGACGACTTTTATTTAAAAATTCTCCCATAGCTAAATCAGTATAATTAAAAAGATAAAACAAAAAACTACCTGCACAAATAGCCTTTCTACTATTGTACAATCTCTATATCCAATAGATTTCTATAAATCAAAAAAAAGTTTTAGCATTAATTTGAGTGCATGTTCCATAGCTGTTTTAAATAATCTTTTAACTAAAAAAATGATGTAAAAAAAGACAGCCATTTGCTGGCTGCCTTTGATATATTTGTATGCTTTCTTATTTGACAAGCTTCAAATCAGAGCTCATCTTGTAGGCAGCCATCATGGAGTTATTAACTGCATAGATAGAACCTATAACAAGGAAACCTCCATCTTTAGTATAGATGATGTGTTTACCTTCATCATCTCCTGCTCCTCCAAACTCTGCTGATGCCAGCACTTTTCCTTCTTCAGTGACTTTGGCTACATAGATATTCTTGTCTCCTGCTGCTGTTCTGATATAACCAGTAACTCCATAAACACCATTGCCTAATGCTACTATAGAATTAGCCTCTGAGCTATAATTGCCCGGCACAACAAATTTATCATTAACACCTGATATACCATTAAAGTCGGTCTTTACAATATAAACATCCTTTAAACTTGTAGCATCCGTTGTCCTGTTCTTACTGCCTGCAATAACATATCCTTCTGTTGTCTTTACAATACTTCTTCCATACTCATTGATTCCATTATGTGGGACATAGGTTAGGTTCCACAGGAAGTTTCCATAATCATCTGCAGTTGTAACTGCTATATTTCTTTCACCATTTCTTTCTGTTGTTCCGCACCATACAAGACGCTTATTATCCACGATATCAAACGAGCCAATTAAATCATTTCTGTCTAATGTACCCATTTGTCTTTTCCAAAGGGCAGTTGTTAAATCTGTTTTCAACAAGTACATATCTAAAAGTGCTGATTTTGTTTCTGCACTTCCATATACAATATAATTTCCGTCCGATGTTTGCACCAGATTATATCCCTTCTCATCTGTAGCAGTGTCACCAAAGGTAACAAACGATGTATCAAGGGGATTTCCATTTTTCAGTTTGAACAGTAATACATCCGTTGTTTTGTTCTTATTACGTTTGTATCCTGCAATCACAACATTACCATCTTTATCGATGATCATATCGCGGGCAATCTCATCAAATCCATCTCCAAGATTGTAGTATCTTGTCCATATAGCATTTCCATTGCGATCTGCTTTCACGACAAATATGTTTGTATCCGCTCCGGGTTGATTTGCACGATAAGTACTTCCGGAAACATAAAAACCGCCATCTGGAGCTTCAACTACAGAGTAGCCATGATCGTCATAGCTGCCTCCATAAAACTTCACAAACATCCCTGATTCATCAGGTTTTACATTCTCATTTTTGTTACAGCCCGGCAACAGAAATAACAATCCGATAAGGACCAAAAATGTAGTGGATAAAAAGTGTTTCATTGTTGCTTTCCTTACTTAACTACTGAAAATTTCTTAATAAAGCTGCGACCCTCTCCTTCGAGCTTCAGGTAATACATGCCTGTACCTAGTTGTTCGGTACTGAGTATTTTAGCTTCTGTACCATAAAGCATTAAGCCTGCGTTTCTCTGATTGCCCAGAACATCTATGATGGACCAGGTATAATCATCCTTAAGGACTCCGTCGAATCTTACCATCAGGTCGTGAGAGGTAGGATTCGGACTTAAAGTCAGATCACTGAAAGAGCCCTTAGCAGAAGGACTTCCCGGACGGGCTCCCGAATAAAGATTTTGATAGTCTGCCAATGCCACTGGTAAGTAGTCCGACTGATAAATCTCTTTTGTATCCTCATCCTGGAGGTAAGCCATAATATAAATATCGCTTGTAGGCTTTATCGTAGGCTTCCAACTAGTGTTGATAGTGGTAGAGGTCCATACAGAATTCTTATCTATGCGGTGACCAGCAGAGTTAGGAAGCATCTTGCGAAGCACATTGGTAAACTCTTTACCATTACCTTGCACAACTTTTTCAATTATGGCAACTTGTACTACATAATTTTTGTCCTCTGTAACTGTTGAAGATTTCTCAATTGTGGCTTCAATCTTAAGACTATCTCCATTATTATTAGAGTTCAGTTTGATATTATAAGGTGATGTAATCAATGAACGCTCAAGCAATGACTTCTGAGACCATTTTACATATTCAGTTCCAAACGCTTTATCATTTTCAAAGAAGATACCATCAAGCACAATTCTTGGAAGAGTCTTGCCAATACCATACAACAACGCTCTCGCACTTGGTTCGTAGGGATTCTGAATATTGATCTCATCATCGTCAACAAGATCGGCTAGGTGATATTGAACCCTCAAAGCCTGAGGATCTATAAAGAGTTCATCAGGGTTCTCAATTTTATTTTCATGATCACAAAATTCTTCTACAATGATCTTTCTGTTTCTTTGACCTACAAAGAAATTATCGAAAGCAAAGCCATCCATATTTTGTCCTATCGTTGTAGTACCAAGAACAATCCGGAAACGGACGCGCTTTCTGTTAACAGGATCCTGAGCAGATAATTTAAGGATTGTATCAAGCCTATAGGCTGATAAGGACCACCTACCGGATTTATTATCTGTCCAGCCTTGTTCTTCATTGCCAGGTTTTCCGCTAACCGAATTAAAATTATACCAGTTAAGTCCTTCACCATCCATTTCTCCCAGAGTTTGCCATTTCTCCTTTCCAAATGCTGTGGTATCGACAAAAGCAAACTGAACAGAAGCCCCATCAAATGGGTAATTCATGTCAGTCCAGGTATCCATAGATAACATTGGAAGTTGCAAGTTTCCTATTTCATAAACTGGACTTTCAACCCAGGACTTTTCACCTGCATTATATCCACCTTTGCCAGAAACGCTGGTAAACCATGCTGCGTCCCCAGGAGAAATTGCTTTTATATGGGCTCCGTTTGGAGGCACATTCCTCCAGCTCGAAAGAGTTTCATCATTATAATATTGACCGGTGTGATACCAGCCATTTTTTGATGATGTATTGAATTGTTCCTTATCGAATTCATCAGGTGAAACAGTATGAACGGGAAAAATTGGCATACTTAAAATAGCCGTGTCCGAACAACCCCATGATGCAGTCGTGATATGAAGGACTTGATATGGGTCTATTTCTACACCAGGGGAACCAAAAGAAACTGAATCCCCTTGCAAATCTGTCAGGCCTCCGCTAAACTTCCAATTCCATGCGAAGATTGTATCTTTTGCTTCTGGTGTATTTGGAACCAGAATTTTAGAATTTGATTCTAAACGGACTGATTCCCCTAAATAATTGTTGTATATGTCAAAGGATGCGGTTGGTTTAGCGCCGACATAAATGGTATCAATAATGTCATTATTGCACATCTCAACTTCGTTCAGATCCTTAATATTTGTCTGAAATCTCAGAAAATACCTTCCGGGTCTCTCATAAACGTAAGATAAATTTGAATCTGGTGATGATAAACTTCCCCCATCTCCAAATTTCCACAAAAAATTATCCCCTATATTAATTTTACCTTTAACGTTAAGCATTAACTCATCTCCAAAACATATAGTATCATTTGGATATGTAAATTTAATATCAGCAGGAGGTAAAAACTTAAGGATGATCGACGTAGAATCAGAACAAGGCTTGGGAGACCAATACGTAATCCTTATTACACTATCATACTTTGATGATATAACATTATTAAAAACCTGTGCTGGAACAAACCTTTCAAGAGTGGGATCGCTCTCTGGCGATGCAAACCCAGCATACCTCAAAGCAGTTGGTTCAGTAGGCTCAAATTTATAATTATTGCCTCCTAGTGAAATACCTTTTTCAATTACATACTTACCCGAACTTCCTGATGGAATGCCACGAATAGAAATTGTATCTGAGGAAGAACTACATAAACTTACAATACCATTCACTTCTGAAGGAAATCCGCTGATAAAAGTTTTTGGAGGTACTGTTAATGTAAGATCTGTCCTATAGGGCATGTAATCAATAATTGGCAGTATTTTAAGATCACAAATAGAACTTATTTCTACTTTCACTACACCATTGTTGCTAACTTTATACTTGTGAGGTTCAATGGTAAACCTATATCTATAAGCGCCAGTCAAATCATCCCTTCCTTCACTCTTAATATCTTTCGCTGGAAATGTTCCATTATCTGCAATAACTGAAATGGTTGGAAGCCAAGGGTCTGGATCCTGGCATTCATCTTTAATAAGTGCAATAAATGAAAAATTTTCTGAATTATTACAGATAGGGAGAGGTTCCACTGACTTTAGAAAGGAAGGTAAGCTTTCCTTATCGTTTACAATTATGATCTCTGTCTTAAGATCTATGTTAGTAACTTTACCGCATGTCCCATAATCAACTGTATATACGATTGAGTCTTTGAAACTTCCTGTATAAGGAGCTGCTACGGATGGATCAAAAACATATTCGTTCGAACTATTTTTATAGACATATTTTTTAGCCTTTTTTGTATCAAAAGTTAAATTTACATTACTGGGAAGATTTACAAACAACTCCTTTAGCTTTTTCGGAGTCGGTGAAGAAAGGTAAATTGTATACGAACCACCAATCTCCTGAAGTGTCTGTGGTCTATGTACCTTAGCTGTTATTTCATCCGACTCAATATCGCAACTCGGATCTGCTTTACTTTTTGCAATGACTTTAAACTTAATGTCTGTATTGTCATCCACTGTGGTCTTTCCTTTGTACGAATAGACTGCATTGTTAGGATTTCCCCCGTTTCCAACATACGTAAATGTACTTCCGCTAGAGCCGCCCTGTAAACTATAGTCTACTTTATTACTTGCATTTGTTATAGTTATATCAAAAGTGATGTCATTACCGATTCCCACACATACATCATAGTAATTTTTTTGTAAGTTTGGTTTTTCGACCAAATTCACTGTATAGTCATAATGACCTGTTGTGTGAAGGATTGGGGTTGCTGTATTTTTAATCACAAGTTCTCCATAAAAATATCCAGACTGAGATGTCCAATGATCACAATTTCCACTTCCTAATTTTTGTACAACGATATCATTTCCATTGCTTACATAGTGAATTATAGCTTCATATTCTTTACCCGATTCCTTATTTGCAATTGAAAAAGAAACTGTAACCTTACTATTTCCATTATGTATACATCCGCTTGATTGATTAAGAGAAAGAGATAAAGTTGGAGGTGGAGGCGTTGGGTCAGATAACGTCACCAGTGCAAACGAAACCTTTTGAACTGCACCGATTATAAAAAGCAAAAATAAAAATTTTTTCATATTTATCTCCTAAAAGTTTTGTAAGGCAATTCTGGCAAAAGCATACAATGCTTTTGCCAAGATTTTTAAAAGTTAGTCCTTCAAACAACGGACAGACTTATAAGCACCAGGTCCTTGAAGCTCCCTATATATATTTTTGCTATTTCCACTAAAGAACCTTGAATATTGACTTCCATTAAGCTTTGTTGAGGTCCAATATTCAGCAATTTTGTCAGCATTTAAAACAATGTCAAACTTTGAAGTCCCCCCTATTGTCATTTTCTTTAAAACACCTTCAGCTACACCTCGTGATTCACTTCCAGATTTTGCTGTATCTGCATCCGTCATACCTAAGTTATGTTCAAGTAATTTCCATTCAGCATCACTTGGCAAATGCCAACCTTTTGGACAGGCTAAAAGTGCTGCATCTGCGGGATACATTTTACCATATTTATCACAACTATCACTTGCGCATGCAGAACTTCCAATATTTGATGGGAGATCGTAATTTAAATTTTCAGCAAACCAAGTCTGATTACCAATTCTAATTGTCTTGTATACCTTATTATCTCTTGGATCTTTAAAAGTAGACTCTGCAGGATCTTCAGGTTTATTATCATCTTTATCTTTTCCACAAGACATTAAAGAAAGACCCGCAACAGCTAAAACCAGGGTCCAGGAAAGCATTAGTTTTTTCATTTTCTATAAGAAGTTTTTATTTCAAAAATATATTGGTCGATTAAAATAGATGTTTAAACTCAAAAGATATTCAACTTAATGAACTCCCCAAATGTACCAATTTTAGTAAAAATAGTAATCTTCAACTCTAAAATTTTTCGGGAATGCCAAAATAGGGAATAGTTTCTAAAAATCAAGTGATTATGAGGAAAAATATCTGAATTAGGATGCTCAGGATGAAAAATGCTGGGAATTTTCTGATAAATTAAATTTTTGAAAGCAAAGGGGTTAGGGGATGGATAGGAGATTCCTTTTCTCGTATCAATTACAATGGCTTCTGATCTTTAGCATCAAAAAACGGATTCCTTAGCTTAGCAGACATTCAACAAAAATAGATCCTTTGCTTGCATAAGTAGATTTTTAGATTTTGTCTCATCTAATCGATTAGATTCCAACTAAAAAGATACTAGCCAAACATATTGCCATGAACCGGATCTGGAAATTTTACTAAATAGAACTTAAATCCAATACTATTATTTAATAAACTCAATCTCTTCAGCTGTTTCAAAATCTCTGTATTCACCTATAGATTCAATATAAGTTCTTTTCATTTTCCAATGCACCTTAATCTCTTTACCTTTATACCTTCCGTTAAGCATATCATTCCATGCATTTTCTCCGATAGGAGTTTTAAGTCCAAGAGAATATGATTTAATATTTCAAGTTGTGTCAATAACGAAAATGTATCCACCTTCGTCTCCTTGATCAGCATCATCAAATGACCCAAAAACGATTCCAGAAGTATCTAATTTAATTATAGAATCAGCATCATTTGTTCCAGCAAAATTCCTAGTGATTCCTTTAGCACCATTTTCATAATTCTTTGATAAAGAATAATCACTTTTTTTCTGAACCTTCTGACAACTAGAAATTATACGTAGCATAAAGCAAAAGGAAAATTTAATTTTCATAAAAGTATTTCTTTAATTAAGGTTTACCTTTTGTTTTTAGCCTCCTTAAATACAAAGGCATCTATTCACAATCTCTATACGGAGCTAGATCTCCAATATCACGTACCGCATATTCGATTTTTTGATGATCGGATGACGAATTTACCACCACAGAAATTTCATTCAAATTTCCTCCAAATGCGAATACTTTAAATTTATTCTGGCCATTAACAGATTTAAATTCCTTATTATCGGAACATTTTATTAGGTTATATGGGATAGTATCTTTAAAAAAAATTTTTGTTAAATATAAAATCTCATCCATATAGTATGAAACACTGTCCTGCCTAACATTAGCATCGATCATGCTTCTGCAAATAATAGAAGCATGGAATGTATGAAGATCCTCTTCACTAAAAATTTCAGCATTAATTGAATCATCTCTCTGAGTTACTGCGGTATAGTAAATTTCACCATTTGTATCCTTTAATATTTTGAAAGATTTAAACTCTTTGTCCTTCTCATGTGTGGATATATCAAAAATTTTACGTGAAACAAACAACTTTTCATTAGCAACAGCTTCAGAACCTAACATATCCAAATGACCATAACTAGCAATCTTTGAATCAGATGAATCAATATTAGTTTCAAGTTTTGAAATACTTCCACTAGTACAACCCAATAAAATGGGAAACATAATTGAACATGAAACAAAACAACAATATAAAATAAATGCCCTCATAATATCTATGACAAAAGTCAGTTTTTACATATCTGATCTAATAATTACTATTTAATCCCTCTTGCTTTTAGCTACATCAATAACTAAATGATATGCCTGCTCCTTTTTATTGTTAGCTTTCCATTGAATGTCCAAAATTATTCCTTTCTTCATTAACTCTCCTACTTTTGCTATAAATTTTTTCTCTTGGTCTGCTGTCATTTCGTTCGATCCATAACCTAAATCAACAGTAACTTTTTTTGAATAATCTGCACAATGAGCAGAAACATTCTCAGGCCCTTCTTCAAGAATTTTTTGATACATTGAATTTATAATTTCTTCTTCCTTTTTTCCTTCCTTTTTCATCTTATAATAAACTTGTTGAACACGTTCACCAGGAGCTTTATAACCCATATCATCACCTATACTAAGATAATAATACATCACTTGAGCTTGTTTTAAAGCTGTTCTGGCTGTACCTGTAACTACGACATTGGATAACCCTGCAGCGTCAGCCAAACATCCAAGTATATACCTTATATCGTCTTTTACAATTGATGGATCAGCATTTCCTGAAAACTTGACTTTACTTATGTAATAGGAAGCATTCTTAGATTTATCTTCAAATTCTCCCTCTTTGGCATCTTTATCCATAATATTTAAATATTGCATTGCCTTTTTAAGATCACTCCCCGACAAGTCCCCTTTTAAATCCTCAATTAAAGAAACTTTATACTTTGAAGAATAAGATTTTTTTAATTCATCAATCATTCCTTGATTATGATTCAATTTGGCTAGGGCAACAAATATAGCTTCCTCATCTGTTCCAAATCCATCTATAGCTCTGAATATCTCGTCACCTATGGATATAAGATCACCATTCCCTTTATGATTATTCATATTACTCTCACTTTTAGAATTTGAAGCTGATTCACCCTTATTATCTACTATTACACCACCATTTGGAATCTTACCATTCAAAACTGCCATATAATAAAGCAACCCTATTGTTTGTCCATTTGACAATACATTTCCATCTACAAATTTTTCAGATTTACTTGTTATGCTCTTCTTGTCATCTGCCCTTTCTACATGACTTAACCTTTCTTTAAACCACTTTTCATCTTTAGGAGACATTTCAATTTGTTGAAATTTCCTTATTCCTTCTGTCACTTTATTTAAATCGCTTATATCTTCCTTTTTAAGATAACCCACTTTATTAAGCAGAGAACCCACAATAGCGATGTCCTTAGCATTATTATTTCCTTTATTCCCCACAGTACCTGATAATGCATATTGTGAGGTACGGTAATACATCAGGCCAATTTCCGACTTTATCTCCATTTCATAGTATGGATTTGTAGCATATACTCCTGTATCATGCCTAAAGGAATCCTTGTTAAGCAACTCATTAGCCCCTTTGCCAGACAAATATTTGTCTGCCATAATTGAGTAATATGCTTTAAATCCTTTTTCCATTGTGGTAATACTCTTTTCATAATTTGTAACTCCACTATCCTTTGCACCAACATTAAAAACATTTCCCCCCGTTCTTTGCCCTCCTACCAAACCTCCTTCTATCTTTAATTGGGCAAGAGCAAATTGCACCGGAACTATATACTTAAGATCATGCTTCTCTGCATAAATTCTGCGAGCCTCTTTCACAAACAGATCAGGCTTCACTCTGTCACTCTCGGGCACACCTTTATTTGAACTTGAATACCAATAGTCCAATTCTCTCTTAGCCAATTTTTCATACTGAACAAAGTATTCTTCTATGTCTTTGGGATTTGTCGGAAGCTTTGACTCTGAAAGGGTTTCAATATTCACTGACAAAAACTTATTCAGTTTCTGCATTTGCAATTGCTCGAGATCTGATGTATAACCTGAATCAAGTTCATCATAAAGACGTTGGATAAGATCTTTGCTCAAGCCTGGAAGATCTGCCTCTGAAAGATGGGAGCTGATATTATAAGCAAGATTGTCGCCACTCCAGGTCAGGTAATCGAGCATTTTTATTATCGCATCCGGATGTGACTTTGCATAAGGTAATAGTTCTCTCCCTATGGCAAGCATTTCACCCCTGTGCTTAGCATAGATCTGCTCTGACGTTAGAGTAGGAGCGGAGACTGCCTTTACAGCTGCTTTAGGGCTTTGAGGAATCTTTTCAGCATCCACCTTTTTAGGTTTTGTTGGAGCTTTTGGTTTATGCACGACAGGTGATTCAGCAGGAGGAGCAGGTAGCACAGAAACTGCAGTTATTAAAAGTTCGTTTGTAGAAACATCGACATTACCGGTTTGAGGAAGGTGGTTGTCTTTCTGATAATCCTCTATTGCTTTTACTGTACCGCTTTCCGTTTTATCCTTTCGGGTTATCATTCCATCTGCATTACCAGAATAATAGCCAAGTGCTTTTAATGCGCTTTGAATCTTAATGATCTCCTCTTTGCTCCCTATTGGGAGATCGTCAATAACACCCACAATAATTTTCGTAGGATCACCAGATGCAGCAATTGGTTGCCCTGAATTTAGCCCTTGCTCATTTAAATTATCCTGAGCAGGTGAAGAATCACTAGCAGATGTACTGTCATTCTGGGAGTCAGTTGGATTTGCAAGAATTGAAGTACTTGTGTCACTTGTCTGCTTTTCTGCAACAGGAGCTTCTGCACTAGGTGTATTGGCTAATTGAAGTTTATACGCAGCTACGCCCAATAAAATGTTTGCTCTTGCATCATTCCAGGAGCTCCCGAATTCATAGTTTGCAAGTTCCGGGAATTTAACTTTGGTTTCACTCCATAAAGGCTCAGTAAGGCCCAACAGTCCGAAAGATTGACCATCCGTAAAATCTTTTTCTCCTTTTGAACACTGTGCTATTAGTAATCGAATTTGATCCTCAGAGATTCCATATAACAAACTGGCTTCAGTTATCTGTTCATTGTAAATCTTTATCTTTTCATTTATAAGATCATCATCTTCTGACTGCTGGATCGTTCCGGGAAATGAATTACCTCCTAAGGTATTTCCAGATGTAGCTACAATATGTCCCTTCGCCGCCTTCGCTCCCATCTCATCCGCCTCCTTCTCTAAAGCTTCATCATCGTTTATTCCAACTCCCTTCTTCTGTACGGTTGGCTGAACCCTACCTGCCTTCTGTTGCACCACATGAGTCAGTTCGTGTCCAATAAGCTCCTGGCCTTTCTGCGATTCCGGATTGTATTGACCTGGGGCAAAGTGAATATTGGTGCCTTGTGTATAGGCATACGCATTGAGGTCTTTGGACTGTGATGAATCTTTATGTATACTTATATCTGAGAAATCTTCACCGAATGAGTTCTCCATTTTAGCTTGTACTGTCGGTGGAAGTTTATCTGAGGCTATTTCATGACTTTGTTCATTGCTTATTTCAAACTCCTCTGACATCGGCGGAACAGGCCCTTTACGCTGAACTGGCTCTTCTTCTGTTTCGGTTGCATAAAACTGCAATGGTATAGGGCTTCTTCTTTGAATTGGTTCTTCTTCATGGTCCTCTGCTACCATCGAAGGAACTGGACCAAGTCTTTGAATCGGCTCTTCCTCTTCACTTGCATGAAACTGTATTGGAACAGGGCCCATTCTCTGTACCGGCTCTTCCTCCGTTTCTGCTTCAAACAACTGCAATGGCTCAGGTCCCTTTCGCTGAACAGGTTCTTCTTCCTCCTCTTCAATAGGAAGAACAGGACCGCTACGCTTATTTCTTTCATCACCACCACTTTCAGCGCTATCCCATTTTCTCTGCAATACTTCGGTGGTTGTGGATTCTGTTGAAATATTTTCGTCAGTCTGTGCTTCCTGGGTTTTATGCTTTTGCGCTACACCCTTGCTTTGTATATTATTTGACTGATGAAGATTCTGATTCTTGTCTGAACTCTGACGACTCCTGTGTAAAAATTCTCCCATAGCTAAGCGAATCTGATAAAAAGTTAATCTTTAAAAAACTGGTATACCCTCGAAAAACAAATAATCAATTCCAGCAAAAATATTAATACACTTGATCAAGTTTTTCGGAATGCCAAAATAGGGAATAGTTTCTAAAAATCAACAGCTTAACGTGAAAAATATCCGAGCGCCTATGCTCAGGATGAAAAATTCTGAGAATTTTCTGATAAATTAATTTTTTGAAAGCAAAGGGGTTAGGGGTGTGTGGTCGGGAGAAGATTCCAATTGTCTCATCAATAAATAATAATCACCTATAACAAACCTTATTAGCTCCTAACCTACAATGTTAGAATCTCTTAGTTTTGAAAAATTCTCTTTGCCTTCTATTTACAAACTGATTGTTGCTTATTGCCTATTCCTTATATAGCCCAAAGTGCTTATCTACCTTGTCTATCTTCCATTCTCCATCTTCTTTAACTAAATGTACTGCAAAAAGCCACTTTTCACCTTGCTCACCAACTTCTGACATCCATTCGAACCCATCTACATTATAGGGAGCTTCATTTAATACATTGTAAAACTCCGTAGTATATCTTGCCGAATCCCCTTTTATTTCCAGATTCTTGATTATTTCATTTGTATCCTTTTTACAAAATGACTTTAAAAGTCTTCCTAAAAGTTTTGTGCTATGAAAATAATTTCCAAAATGCAATGCCAAATTTTCAATATTTTCCTTTTTCTCAGCATTTAGACAAATCGTTTTATACATATCATTTGAGAATAAATCTGAACTTAATGCCTTGTTTAGGACAATTGATTTCATAGTATCTCCTTTTGATTGCCAATTTAGAATCCACAATTCTCTTTCATTATAAAACCATGCGCTTGATTGAAGTAATTCATGCACTATTGCCATAGCATTTAGGGTATCAATAATGATCACTTCCTCTACCAGTAAGGTATCACTTCTTTTTCCTTCCTCCGACTTAACATTTTGGTGAACAACATTTTCATTTGTCTCTTTAATATTTGAACACGCAACTGCAACTAAAATTGCTATAACAATTACAATCTTATTCATGAATTTATCGTTTTTCTTGTTCTATAACCTCTTGCAAACTTGAGGACACTCTAACCTGTTTATTCAAAATGCAATTGCCAATCGAGGTGCAGATCTTACGAGACTAAAATTAAAAACAATTAGCATCTACTATCCTTAAAGCATACAGCCAAATACTGTTGCTTCTGTCAAAACTGCGAATATAAATTTTATGCATAACTATTCTTTAAACGTGGAATCCTGAATATTATAACGACGATTGAAAATAGAGCCCAATCCTTTTTATTCCCTATTTAAAAACTCTATCTTATCAACAACTACAATTTTTTCGTTCTTTCCAACTTGTTTAATAAATCTATCTTCATAAGACCAGAAAACTCTCACTTTTTCATTATCATACAAACCATCTTCCATATCATAAAACTTTTGCTCTGTAATATTTGAGTTTTTCCCAATATAGAAAGATGCCAAGTAACCAAGGCTGTCTCTAATAGCTATATGTCGATAATCTCCCTGCTGCGCTATTACCAATGTGCCTTCTACAATGCCATTTTTACCTTTAAAAATGTACTCTTTGTCATCAGTTTCATGATCATCATTTGCTTGGGCCGTTTTTGCCTCAATAGACACATCTTCCACATTTAAATTTTCTGTGGACTTAGTTCCACTCTCTGGAGTTTCAACACAAGCAGTTAAGAGCATTCCTAGATAAAACAACTTAATTACATTAATCTTCATATTACATTAATTTATTTTAGGCATTCTGTATCCATATTCTTTTGCATCACTTGGCCTATACTCCCAGTGCCAATGCTCATTGTTCACGGTCCTTATCCAACCAAACTCTGGTCCTTTTTCTTTTAACCAGTGGTAAACCTTTGTATTAAATCCTCCAGTATTTAAATCCAATGCTTGACCATGCTGATGGTTTGATCTTCCGGGTCTAGCGACTTCCTCAGGATTAGGATTTGCATTCCAAAGTTTTTCCTGTTTATGATACTCCCTAAAACCGTCACCAATCTTTAATTCTATTCCATCTAATTTTGCTGCGTTTCTTAATATAAAAAATTGCTCTAACGTCTTGGAAGATATCTGCTCAATTCCTTCTGTTCCTGCAACATTAACAACATCTGTCTGGCCAATATAGCTTCCTTTTTGCCACTCCGCATTTTCACCTTTAAAATCCGCCCAACCATCAACAAGGTTACTTTTGGACGTCCAGCCTAAAGGTCCGCCTTCAGTAAATGTACCATTTGAATTCTTAACCACCGCACTAACTTTAACAAATTTTCCTTTCGGATCCGTATCCTGTGACTCCTCCTTTAATACTACATAAGAACCCTGAGGAATCTTCTTTCCTTTCTCCTCCTCATATTTGGGGCCAGCCTTTCTAATTCTTGCATCAGCACTACCAACAGTTTTATGAATCGCATCTAATGAATCATACTTGGCTTTTTCTACCCCAAAAGTTTCGTTTGCCATTTGGCCCTCAACATTTGTACGTGAGGTCCAACCAAATCCTTGCGCTAATACATATCCACTTCCAGAAACTACTTTTGCAGCTGAAATAGTTATCTCTGTTCCGTTAGGAATTACTTTGGGATTACCCTTTTCATCTTTAATTTCCAACATGTTTTCATCCCTTATTCTTGCATCTGTATTATTTATCTTAAACGTTTTTCCTTTCCAACTTCCTTCAGAACTGCTTACTAAAGTTTTACCACTTCCTTCAGCAACTTTTGATTCCGACACCTTCACCTCCGGCTTTAATATCTTGTTTATCCTAGCCGCTTGTTCTGCGTTTTCTCCCCAGCTATGGGTATTAAAGTAGCCACTTAAATATTCTGCCATTCTCCCCAACAACTCACGATTGTATCTGCCAAGAAAACTATCAGAGCTTGAAATAGTCATCACATATGCAAGATTGTCTCGTTGCCAATACCCCATCTGCTCAAATACCTGTAAAACCAAGCTGCCATTATTTACAGTGTGTGGCATAAGCCCTTTACCCAGTGCAATTAAACTTATTTCTCCCTTATCATATTTTTCAAATAATACCTTCGGCAATTCAAACTTTCGTCCTGCTTCCCCTTGATTTCTCTTTTCCTCTGGCTTGGTAGAATTCTCCGTTTGCTTCTTTATTTCTTCTTTTGAAACAGGGGTCTTATTTTTAGATGCCTTATTTATATGAGCAATTTCCTTTTTAGCTCCATTTTCCAATTTCTCTTTATCTCGTTCAAGAGTTAAATCCGGAATTTTATTATTCAATATCGTCTGATAATAGAGCAGCCCAATAGTCTGTCCTTTTGTACCAATGCAACCATCAGCAAATTTATTCTTTTTAGTTTCTACATTGTCCTTATCATTTTGATCTTTTACTTCTTTCTCCCGGTCTTTAAACCATTTTTCATCCTTTGGAACCATTTCTTGCTTCTGATAAGCCAATATAGCTGAAATGACAGCTTGCAAATTTTCAATTTTATCTTCGCTAAGAAAACCGGCCTTATTCAACAAGGACCCTACTATTTTTACATCACCAGATTTATTCATTCCTCCAGCTCCCACGCTGGCAGATAGAATAAATTCTGATGCCCTATAATACATGAAGCCTATTTCTGATTTTATTTCAATCTCATAAAAAGGATTGGTTGCATAAACACCTCCATCTTTATTAAGAAATTTGCCGTTTTCAAGCAGGGAATCTGCTCCTTTATCAGTTAAAAATCTTTCAGCCATAAGGCTATAATATGCTGAAAATCCTTTTTCGAGGGTATCAATCTCTTTCTCTTCTTTAGTAACCCCACTATCATAAGCATGAACATTGAATACATTAGATGCAGATCTTTGCGCTCCCTTTAAACCTCCTTCAAGTTTTAATTGCGCCAAGGCATACTGTACTGGTACTACATAGCTAAGATCTCCCTTCTCCCTATATATTCTTCTTGCTTCTTTAGAAAAATAGGAAGCGTCAATTCTCTTGTCTTTAGGGACACTGTTGTCTTTGGAATACCAATGATTGAGTTCTATTCTTGCGAAATTTTCATAATTCACAAAAAAAACTTCTAAAGATTTAGGATCATTCTTTTGATCAGAACTTGTCGGAACTTCCTTAATATTATCAGCCTGAGGCAATGCAGACACAAGATTATCAATCAAAGAATTAGTTGATGCATCAACATTCCCTGTTTCGGCTAACTGATGTTCCCGTTGAAAATTCTTGATCGCTTTTACAGTGTCACTTTCATTTCCGTCTTTCCTTGTGATATAGCCATCCTCCGAACCTTGATAAAATCCCAAAGCTTTAAGAGAAGACTGTATTTTCATAATTCCTTCTCGACTTCCAACAGGCATATTGCCATTAACTCCGACAATTATTGTCGTTCCAGATTCACTTTGTCGCTCATCTGCATTTGGAGTTTCATTATTGTCTTCAGATGGTGTATTCGAATCCTCCGTAACAACTTCTCCATTCGCCACCCTCGCACCCATCTCATCCGCTTCCTTCTCCAATCCTTCGTCATCATTGATGTTTATTCCCTTCTTCTGAACAGTTGCCTGAACTCTTCCTTCTCGCTGCTGCACTACATGAGTCAGCTCATGACCGAGTAGTTCTTGTCCCTTTTGTGATTCCGGATTGTACATGCCTGGAGCAAAGTGTATATCATTGCCCTTTGCAAATGCATGTGCATTAAGTTCCATTGATTGAGAGGAATCCTTGTGAATGTTCACGTCTGAAAAATCTTCCCCAAAGGATGATTCCATTTTCCTTTGTACTGAAAATGGCATTCGGTCGGATGATGAAGAGGCTGGTTCAGGATGATCATCTGAATCTATAGATATTGGTGGCACAGGGCCCTTCCTTTGGATAGGTTCTTCCGCTGAATGGAATTGTAAAGGAACTGGACCAAGTCTTTGAATTGGTTCTTCCTCCTCTGTATCCTCTATCGGAACAGGACCACGACGTTGTATTGGCTGTTCATTATCTTCTACCTCCATTGGTGGAACTGGCCCCCTACGTTGATTCCTACTTTCATCTTCTCCTCCAGAGCTATCCCACTTTCTCTGCATTACCGATTCAAAAGAGGATTCATTGGAAGACTTTTCTTCTGGTTGTGCTTCTGTCTTATTTTCAGATGGCTTTAATTGCGTTTGTTGAGACTGATGAAGATTTTGATTCTTGTCCGAACTCTGACGACTCCTATGAAAAAATTCTCCCATAGCTTAGCGAATTTGATAAAAAGTTATTCTCTAAAAAAACTGGTATACCCACGAAAAACTAATAATCACTCCAGCAAAAATATTAATACACTTAATCAGGTTTTTCGTGAATGCCAAAATAGGGAAAAATTGTTTGAACTGAGATACTGAGGTTGAAAAATTTTGAAATTTTTTTGATAATTATTTTATTGAAAGCAAATTTATTGAGTGATTGACAGAATAATTCAAGTATGCTGTAAACATAACGGAAAAGAAATCATTGAGAAGATAGGTTATGAAGTTAATCCTTCGATTAAGTTGAACATCTTCTAACTCGCGTTTGGCCAAATAATCTTTAACCAAAAAAATTCAAAACAACCTTTGAATTGAAATCAGAGGCCATAATAAACTAATGGCCCCTAATTAATATTATATACTCTATTACTTCTGCTTATTGATTATTATCCTCCCTGTATTGTACTCTCCATCTTCATTACTGATTTTATAAATATATATACCCATTGGAAATTTTTCTGTATTAATTACAGATTGTCCTGAAGGGATTTCAGTATTAAGAATTTCCAGTCCTGTCATTGAATAGATTGATAGACTGAACCTGTTACTCGTTCCGTCAACATTAAAGTTTAAAATATCAGTTGCAGGATTAGGATAGACAGATGAAAAAGACTGAAACTCTACTGTTGAGAAAATACCACTAGGGGTTGTTATGTCACCACCTTCAATTCTGCAGATATTACCTATCATTGTGTTTTTATAATAATGGAAGGCTCCTGCTATTAAAAATTTTCCGTCAGGTTGGATAATAAGCTTATTAATATACTCGACCTTATCCAGGTTAAAGTCATTATCAATAGACCCATCATAATTTAATCTTTTAAATGGAGAAGTAGTTATTATTTTTCCATTGGGCTGTAGCGTGATATCTCTAACATAAATATTCCCCTGAAAAAACTGAGCACCGAATTCTTTATCTACACTTCCATCTTTATTCAAACGAACGACCCCATTAGTTGAATGGCCATTGAAGGAATCAAAATTGCCTCCCAAATATATTTTATCCTTATCCAGAGTTATACAATAAATCTCATCAGCAGCACCAATACCAGATTTAAATTCTGAATTTATACTACCATCATCATTTAACAGAACAATGCGATTGACTAGATTATAATCAAAATAATTAAATCTACCTACTACAAGCACTTTATTATCGGGCATAACTTCAATATCATAAATATCTAAATCAGGCCCCTTTCCCGGGTTGAAGCTTTCATCAAGGCTACCATCTGAATTTAACCTCGCTATATTATTTGCACTTTTCCCATTATAAGAAGTGAATATACCAGCAACCACAATTTTACCATCAGATTGAACTTTGACACAACTTATATTTTGATCAGGTCCTGTTCCTTCTTTAAAGGTTTCATCTAATGAACCGTCTGAAAGAAGTCTTATTATTTTATTTGCTGGCTTACCGTTAAAAATGCTAAACCCTCCTACTATAAGAAACTTTCCATCAGGTTGTCTTTCTATCGCACTTACAGAAGTTTCACTACCAATGCCCTCAAAAGCAGTTCCGATATTAAAAGACGGATCAAGAGAACCATTATTTAATATTCGAGCAATTCCCCAGGTCCTGACCTGATTATATGAAGTAAATGATCCAACAATAACAATCTTCCCGTTAGGAAGTAAAACAAAGTCACTAATCCCGGCATCAGCACCATCTCCAGGATTAAAATCAATATCAAGACTGTAATCAGTATTTAGAAGAAATATTCTGTTCCTCGGTTTATCATTGACAGATTGAAAAGAACCATAAACTAATAATTTCCCATTTTTTAGTAATTCAGTTCCTTCTATATAACTAATGGAAGCAGTAGTAATATTTTTATCAAAAGCTCCATCCGATTTAATCTGGAAAAGACCTAAAGCTCTCTTATTATTATAGGCTGGAGAAAAGCATGAAACAATAATTTTACCATCCGGGAGTTCATTTAAACTCGAAACATGGACTGAAGTAAAGTAAGGATAAGTAGACCCACTTCCTGGATTGAATTCTTTATCTAATGTTCCATCCAAATTAAGTCGAGCATAATTATTTATTTCTTGGCCATCATATTCTGAGAAATCTCCTGCTATAAGTACTTTACCTGATGATAAAATAATCAATTTAGATATTCGACCATTTGGTCCTTCTCCGCCATTGAAGCCATTGTCTAGAGATCCATTTGAATTAAGTCTTGCTATTCTTTTTGTATAACCATCTTCAAATTTTAGGTTTCCACTAAGAATAACTTTGTTATCATTTTGAACAACACAATTGTCTAAAGAAACTTCCTCTAGAGTAAACTGGCTTCTAAAAGAATCATCAAGTGTTCCATCACTATTTAAAAGTGCTATTCCTGTTATGGAAATTTTACTATATTCTTGGAAATTTCCTGTAATTAAAATTTTACCATCTTGTCTTATCTTAATAATTGAAATTGAGTTTGCATTCCTGTCACCTTTAAATGTTAGATCTATAGTACCATCACTATTTAACCTAACAAATCGACCATAAAATGAATCATCTATATTTTTTAGGTATCCACTAACTAATATCTTTCCATCTGGCAGAACCTCCATTGCATATAAATTACTGGATAAACTAAATGCATATAAAAATGTATTATCCATTGTTCCATCCGTATTGAAACGCCTTAGTCCCCTATCAGTTGCTATAACTATCTTTCCATCTGGTAATTCTTTGGCTGCTTTAATTCGGAAAACAGAATAGCCATAAGACTGAAAGGTTGAGTCAAGCTTTCCCAATTGACAAAAAGCTTGAGTGATGGAAAAAACACAAAGTATAGTAATAAAGAGTTTTTTCATATTTTGTTATTTATATGGTTGAAAAATTTTATAAAAATTGAGGTAAATAAAAATTAGCAATAGACGCATTCGTTTTAATAAGATTAAATCTACATATAATCATTTGCCAATTAATGTTAAATAGGTTATGCCATTCAAGTAATCTCTTTAATTATTCTGAAGACAACGAACACACGCTTCACGAGAAATAGGTTCTAGAGATCTAAACACTGCAGGTGCTTGGATATTAATTGACCTTAAAAATTGATCTGAATCAACAACTGTGGATGTCCAATAAAATCCAAATCCATATATATTCATTGATTCAAACTTAGAAGATCCTCCTTTATGTAGCTTCAAAGCCACATTTTTATCTTTTCCCCTTAGGTGAGAAAAACTAACTTTGCCTAAATCTTCTTCTGACATCCCCAAATATTTTTCAAGTTCTTTCCACTCTTCATCTGAAGGCAAATGCCAACGATCAGGACACGCAATATTTGCCGCATCTCCTGTATACATCATGCCATACATCTTTACCGAATCCAAACTGGAATAAGGATAAGAAAAAGAGCCAACATCAAATGTTCCTTCATAAGCTAAATTCTCTGCAAACCATGTCTGATTTCCAATCCTAATCGTTTTATATATCTTATCATCTCTCGGATCCTTAAATGTTAATTCTGCTGATTGCTGAGGTTTATTATCCTTATCCTTTTTACAAGACAAAAAAAGAATACTAGCCATAGCATAAACTATGGACCATGAAAAGAGTCGTTTTTTCATTTTTATTAAAAGTTGTTTGGGTTAAAAATTTATTTTACAATGTGTATTCTCATCATAGCTATTTTATGGTTGAACTATTGTTCAAAAACTAAAAATTGGCTCCGCCAACTCAAAATAATTATGTATACTAAAAACCTATAGCAATCCAGTTTATAAGATCCATTATCACTTGCAAGGTTTTTCCCACCCTTGAAATACTGAATTCATTGCAAAACTCTACCATGTTCTGCTTCTTTCTTGTTTTGATGACTTAGGCTGTATGTGCTGAAATTTCTGATGCTTATTTGAACCTTGATCGTTCTTATATGATAATTCTCCCATAGCTATTTGAATAAAAGTTAAATGAAAAAGCTGTTTAATCTTCCGGAACCAACATTAAAAACTCATTCAAAAAACCGGAATTAATAAAGAAAGAGTTTTTAGTTAAACTCGTGAGCTTGCAGATTATCCAACAGCTGGTAGTATAATTACAAACTTGTACTCAAAAATTTTGTACAAAAAAATCTGTACATGAAAATGAGTATCAAAAGTAAAAAGTTTTATTTAAAAGTCAAGGAGTTAGAAAAAAAATAAAACTTAAATGAATAAATTTTTATTCTGATAACAATGCAAATAAAAATCAGGCACCCAAACAGATTATATATTTGATGCAAATTATACTGAGTTCAGATTAGATTCTTTTGTTAAAAATTAGCAAAGAAAAATCTTTTCACCTCAACTTATCTAAGTTCCTGCATCTTAATAATTGTAGGCATATCAATATAAGCTTTAGGACTATCGGGATGGTAGCTGTCAGCATCTCTACAGTCTATACCTTTTAAAGTCGCACACCAAATCCTGAATCTCTTTTTGGGAATCTCTTTCTTTAATCGTAAAGATGACGATCGATCAAAAATATCCATACCATAGGTATTATCGGGACTATCAAAGTCTCTTATAGCTCCACTCGTATCTTTGAAAGATAAATGAAAACAATCATAAAGCGATGCACCAACGAAGGATCCGACAAGGGTGTAAACCTGTAAAGAAGAATCACTCCTGCTTTTGTTTGCTTGCAGACTCTCAATGCCAGTCTTGCTATCCTCAGATGCATTGAGCTTTGCTTTTAAAAAGTTATTTTCCTGAGATAAAGAATCAGTCAGGTATTGAAAATCCGATAGTTTCTTTTCTTTATTGTGACAACCTTGCAAGTATATAATACTTGCACTTATTATGATTATAAACCTCATCATCTCTTGTTTAAAATTTCTAATTGTCAAACTAGTTCATAAGAATGTACTTTCCTTCCATACTTTAACCGCACAATCAAATAAATATAATATAAAAAGAGGTTACCTCCTTCTTGAAATAACCTCTCTCTAACCAAGACCTGATCTTTAAACTATTTCTCAGCTACAAACTTTCCTGAATTCAGATCAAATTTATATTTAGTGTTTATAGGATTCTTTTTTGTAACTTTTCCTTTATCATCGTAATGCTTTTCAACGTAATCCGTATTCAGAACAGCTGTATTCTCTGACTTCTCTAGGGTACCCGTCAATATCATTCTTACCTGAGATCCGCCTTCTTCTTCAGCTGCCATTTTCCCGTCAAGGATATTTCCGTCTTTGTCATAAGCTATAACTCCAATAAAAGTATAACTCTCATAAAATAATGAAAATACCGCAAGAGTAACGTTCTCACTTAACGTCAGTTTTCCTATAGCTTTATAATTGCTGCTATTAAAATCCGGATAATTGAAATTAAACGGATAGTCGTTTTCTGATATTTTACTCGTAAATGGTTTTATGAATTTAATTTGATAGTTTGTATCAATGCCAATAAGCTGATCCTCTTCAAGGTCTCTAGGGACCAATTCCACAGGTGTAGGTAGTTCTTTAAATTTAGAAATAAAGGAAGTGTAAGTATCTACTTCACCCGTTGAAGGAGAATCAGTCGAGGTTTCCTCCATCTTTTGGGGAGCCGTTTTAATAACAGCTGAGCTGTCTGTCTTTACTTCTTGCTGATCATTTTTCTTTTCATTGGAGCATGAATAAATCATTATTGAAAGCAATAAAAGGATTGAAATACGTAACATTTTACTAAGGTTATTTGATTATAAAATTTTGACAAGATTTTATTTCACGATAAATTTGCATGCATCGGAAGACCACTCCAGTCTAACTCTTTTTTTCCTCTCATCCTCCGTTGTTTTTAGTATCGGGTCTTCTCCATTGGACTCTTTAAAGGATGGACCAAGCTTAGAAGGATTCAGCTTTACATTAATTGAATTCTTATCAATATGATAGTGAAAGTCATCTTTTGAAATATTTGCTGTGGTAATTGCATTCAAATCGCTTTGATTCAACACTTCATCAGTCACGTCGATAAATTTTTCATTATTAAGTCTGAATACTTTGAGTGTATAAGATTCAAAGTTTCCCATCAGTTCTGAAATCAGAAGTGCTGCATAGGATTGTCCTTTACAAGATTTCAACTCGACTGCTCTTACTGAATAATCACCGGAAGTATATGCAATACTATCATGGGAAGTTGAAACGACAGCCTGGTCAACAGGTTCTTCATAGGCGGGATCATATACTGCATATTTACCATCTTCCTCTTTAATATCCGGTAAAGTGTATGAGACATTATGATTAAGTCTTAGAGGAGTTGCCTGAAGTTGTTTATGAAAAGCCAGGATAGTCATATGATCATTTGCAATATTATTTTCCGTAATCGCAGAAGGCGCTGATGTATCTTTAATTGAATAAGCTGTGGTGTCTTTCATTTCAGTCTTTTCTGAAGGAGTTGAGCAGGCTACAAAAATAGCCATGAATAATGGTGTATATTTTTTCATCTTTCTATTTTACTTTTAAAATTACAAGCCATCTGAATATGGAGAAAGTTTTTACATCATCCCAATCTACGAAAACATTTTCACCCATATTATGAGGGAATAATTTTTCCGTTGATGTCAGATAGGCTTTCGTCTGGGTCAGTAATGCTGAGTTATATTTTAAGCGTTTTTCTATTGTAGTTAAATTATCCGTAATCTTTTGTTTGTTATCAGCGATCTTTGCTCCGTTCTTTAAATAACTTCCCTTAACTCCCAGTATCAATCCATATGGATCGTTTATAATAAGTCCGTCTGCTACGACTTTTACCAGGTTTACCACATGACCCCCTGTTAGATAAGTTCCTCCAAAACCTGTGTTACCTTTATCAAGCTCAGGAGCAATTTTCTCGTATTTTGTTTTATCAAATACATCATAATAATCCAGGGTTTTCTGAACTCCGGAAATAATCTGTTTTCCAACATGTGAAAGGCAAGCTCCAAACTGATGAGGAGGATTTTTATCAAATTCAAAATCTTTGCCCATTACATTTTTCTTGAAGTAATCAGCACCCAATTGTACAAACCTTCTTATAATAAGATCTTCCAGATCAAATCCCATTAGCTCAGCACGCTTCGTTTCATCATAACCGCCTCCGTTAATTAAGATATTGATTGTGTTCGTCTTCAGGTCGTGTTCTGATGCATGACTTTTTAGCGTCATAGCAAGAGATGTCACGTTACACATATTATCTGCAGAGACATTTCCACCCTTTGTTCCAGCTCCGTAAATATCAGTGCCGCTATACTTGTTATCTCTTTGGCTTGAATAGATACTTTTCTTTTCCGTTTCCTGAGTAGCAGGGGCAGGAGCAGCAGTTTTAATTTCTGTTTTCTCTGCTGAAACAGAGCTTGATTTTGTCTCCTGTGTTTTTATCGGCGTATTTGATTTATCTACGCTTGCACTGGAACTGAAGAGACTTCCCACACTTTTTGTAAAAGAATCCCAGCTGTCTTCTACATAATCCTTTGTTGTTTCAATGACATCATTCAATAAATCAAATGAGCTTTCCACAATTCCTTTGTCTTCTGCCAATGGTGACTTGGTAATTGTCTCTGATGGCTCCTGTATTTTAGGAACCTTAATCTTATCTCCGGCAGCAAAACCTTCTACCACCTTTCCTGATTTAGTTGGCCATTGTTTTAATTTGTCCTTGTTCAGATTCTTTATAGCTGTCTCATCTGTCTTGAACTTGGCAGCAATAATTTCGAGAGATTCTCCGCTTTTAACCACATATTCGCCATCACCCAACTGATTACCGGATGAAGCTGGAACTATTGCAGTAGCTGCTGGAGTTGTTTTGCTTGAATTACCATTTAGGCCAAGCCCAGCTTCTATGGCTTTCACACGGCGATTAAATCTGTCTTCCGGAACATTCTTCCATTTCGATTTGTCCTTCATCACTTTGTATAGTGCCTGAAGGTCATTCTTCACCATCGGTTCCTGAACATACTTCCTTGTTGCCCCATAATAATCTCCACGGAATCTCAAATCTACAATAATGTCGCGAATGGTAGGATCAAGTTTTTCAAAATCTACTTCTCCATACTTTTCAACTACATCTGCTTTTGTTGAAATTCTTTTTACATCGTTCTCAATACTTGTATAGCTCAGGTTAAATAATTTCTCCTGCTGCTCCAGCGAAATTTCCGGGAGACTATCTTTATGGTCATCAAGCCACTCTTTGGCTTCTTCCCCTTGTAGTCCAATTGCGCCTGAAAACTTAGAGTAATCAATTCCTATAGATGTAAATTCATCTTTTATAAGTTGTTTTGATCCTCTATGTGCAAGATCGTATCCTCTGCCTATAGTTACTCCAGAAGGCCCGCCCGGCCAGTGTGCTCTTCTTGAATAATACTTGCTTTGAGAGTCATTGTTACCTTCAGCATCAAATGTTATTTGTCCTTTGTCTACTTTCAGGGGATCATTAGCCGCTTGCTTTTGTACAATAGAACCAGCAGGTTTTGTTGACTGAGAGGTTGACCTAAATGATTGTACAATTCCCCTTGCAGCCTTCTCCCCCATCTCATCGGCTTCCTTTTCCAGTCCTTTATCGTCATTGATACCAAAGCCTTCCTTTTGTACTTTAGGCAGAACTCTGCCTTCCCGCTGCTGGACCACATGAGTGAGTTCGTGACCAAGTAGCTCTTGTCCCTTTTGCGATTCAGGATTGTATTGACCAGGAGCAAAATGAATGTTGCTGCCTTGTGTATAGGCCAATGCATTAAGGTTTTTAGATTGCGTTGAGTCCTTATGAATGCTGACATCAGAGAAATCTTCTCCGAATGAAGTTTCCATTTTGGCCTGGACAGTTGAAGGCATTTTATCTGAAGCTGTATCATTGCCAATATCATATTGGACTTCAGGTTCCATTGCCATAGCAGGGACAGGGCCTTTACGCTGAATGGGCTCCTCTACTTTCTCCTCCACCATCGCTTGTATAGGTCCTTTGCGCTGAATCGGTTCTTCATCCTCTTCAGATTCCTGAAGCTGAATTGGAACAGGTCCTTTTTTCTGAACAGGTTCTTCTTCTATATCTGTAGCATAAAACTGTAATGGTATGGGCCCCTTGCGTTGAATAGTATTTTCTGAAACCTCAGACATGGTAGGAACAGGACCTCTTCGAATGTTATTATCCTCACTGCTATCAGAATTATCCCATTTCCTTTGAAATACCTCCGAAACCGGAGATTCCGCAGAATTGTCCTGCTCATTCTCTGCTTCCTTCTTTTGAATCTGATTATCCTTTGCTCCTTGTTTTGAATTCTGAGACTGGTGGGCATTCTTGGATTTATTTTCCTGACGGCGATTTTGTAAAAATTCTCCCATGGCTAACTCACTCCTATAAAAGCTATATGAAAAAAACTGATTACTGTTTAACCCTTTTAGTACGACATCTCAAACCAAAGGATTCATTGGGAAACATACTAAAATTATTCTTACAGAAAAAGCTGCATTTGTCAGAATCTATTCTATTTAATTGAACTTAAAATATTATGGGCTCTGGCTTTATAAGTATGAATACTATAAGCAGGGAATTTCATAGTAAAATTTATGCAAGAGTTATTTCTTACAAAGATCTTTCTCTCCTTGTCTTCATTGTCTTTTTTTTATAATGATTTAGAATTTCCTCCATAATCATATCTCTCAAAATTCTTCCATCTATCAAATCATCTCACAAAAAGTATTGCCTCTTCTGACTTTGCAGGAAATATTATCTTTCCATTCATATTCATTAAACCATACTTGCCTTTCTTCCAAAACAATAAAGTATTGGTACCTTGAACGGGGTGATGAATATATGCTCCTTCTTTGTCATTCACAGGAAAATTTGCAAGTTTTACTTTTCCTTTCTTATCTATCAAATGATACTTCCCATTTTGCTTGATAAGGGCATAACCTAACCTGAACTCCGTTACATAATCATAAACAAAATCCGTTATCTGCGTTCCATCTGTTTTAAAGTAAGCCCATTTGCTATTCTTCTTAACTGCAACAATATCATCACCATAAATTTCAACAAAATCATAAGTCAAAGGAATTTTTACATTGCCAAGGCTATCCACCAAACCCCATTTATCTTTCTTCACTTCAAGATACCCGCCACTAACTTCTCCCACATCAACATAACAGCATGCAGTCTCCTTTCCATTTTTAGTATCTACAATACGCCAGCCTTCTTCTCTGATGTCACACACTATGTAGTTTTCAAGCTTCAGCTCATAACATTCATTTTCTTTGATATACAAATGCTTTTGTCTTAACTGAATGGAATCGTATTTAAAGGGAACAACTATTTCACTCCTGCTATTCACACATCCCATAGCATAATGATAATCCGGTTGACCGAAGTTGAAAAACTTACCCGCATAATAAAGATCATTATACTGGTATTCAAGATAGTTGTACTCTAAAGGTATCTGAACATTGTTATTCTTGTCTATAGTGCCATAGAGAACGATTGTCCACTGGTCCTTCTTTCCTACTATTGATGACCCATCGATGAAAATTTCAGCCTCATCATATTCGAAAGGTATTTTTGTATTATTGATACTGTCAACATATCCATAAATGAAGTTATCACTTTTAAGGATTAAGCCATCGGAATAAATACCTGTAAACGAATCAAAAGAAGATGAACTATTAATCGGAATTAATACATTGCCCTCCTCATTTATAAATCCATCATTACCATTAAAATCACTTACTAATGCCAATCCATTGTAAAATCTCCAGGCATATTCAAATACTAATGGAATAACTACTTTCCCCATCCTGTCTATGTATCCACTTTTCCCATCCTTAGTTACTGAAATAAGTTTGCTTCCAAAGTTAAAAATGATGAAGTTATAGCTATTAATTGAAATCTGGTTACCCCTGTTGCTGATAAGGAATTTCTCTTTATTTATAGTATAATAAGCAATACTATCATATTGCACCACCTGACAAAAACCTTTTATAGAAAAGGTGAAGATTAAAAAAAGAATAACCAATTTTTTACTCATACAGATTAAAATAAATGATTGTGTTCACCACAGAATTAGCAGATGCTGAATTTCTAATTCTACCTTTTCCAACAAGACTTGATCTATTAAATACAGGAACGTCAAATTTCTCACAAACTCTTTTACAAATTATTAATGATGATGCTCTCCTCCAAAATTGGCATAACCAGCATTCCTTGCTTTAATTTCTTCTAGTATCTGATCATGATGCTGATTTATAAAACTTATGACATGCTGCCTCCACCAGGTAGAATCGAAAGGATGATCTATTATTTCTCTTGATGTTTGCAACAAATCTTTGATTGCTTGTTTTTTACTATCATCCACTGCCAATGAATCCACTCGAGAAAGCGATGGAAGGACTATAGTTGACCTTGGCAATGCTTTGGCTGGACTTGGATCGTTTAATAGTTGGAGTTGTTCAGAAGTGTAGGCTGGAGCTAATATCGCCATTTCTCTGTCTAATAACACAATTAAAGAGGCAAGAGATGAAAGATCAATCGCTCGTTTGCTAGCATCCATCAAAGAAATTGCTTTTATAGCATTAAAAAGCTTTTTCTTAGTTATATTCAACTCATTATAAGCAAACTCTCGTTTAGTTAAAGTATCCGCATTTCTCACTAATACAGCATTTCTGTCAAAATCTCCCGCCACTTCTTTTAGTTTTAGCATCAGTTTATCCTTATCCATTAATTCCTGACCCTTGTTAGTCTCTTTCATTGACCTATCAAGAACCTTATTAGCTTCCTCGTTATCAATCTTATTATTACCCATTGCTTTTTTAAGTTCACCTATCGACTGACTAGCATTTCCAGGGGCATTTGCAATTCCTTTTATTGTAGCAGAAATGGCTAAAATCCTATTGGCAGAATCATCACGCATCTCCTGAAGATTATACTCCTGACCTGGTTTTTTACCTTCTGCATAGACTTCTTTACCAAATTTTAAGGATTCTGATTCCTGTTTAGATCTGGCTTCTGCCATCTTGACGTTATCACTGGGCTCGGGAGCAAGCCAGTTTTTCACCGAATTGAGGATACCATTGTCTTTTGCTATCTTTGCTTCTTCCTCTCTGAAAGCCTTTGCTTCTTCAACATGAGGGTCTTTTACCTGCGGTGATCCGGCCCATACCGACAGCATTTTATCCCTGAGCTTTTTATCTGCTTCAACAGCTAGCTTGAAAGCAAGACCGAAAAATATACTGTTGGTGTGATCTTTTGCCAATTGTGAATGTGATGCATTAGCAAGAACTTTTGATGGTGTATTATTAAGAAGTGCTTGTCGTTTCTGTGCATCTGCAAGGTTTTTCTTTGGATCTGGCGCCACTCCTGTTATTGAAGCAGTCATTTCCTGAACGGGAGAAAACTTATTTCCTCCACTGTTTACAATTTCATCCACCTCCTTCTTTCCTTTATAAAGAGGGGTGTCCTGAACCTTTACACCCAACATTTGTGATTCAATTCTGTCTGCGGTAGGTTTTAAAACCGTGTCATTAATTGCCAAAACTATAAGGTCGTGAACAGGGCCAAGTATGTTTAAAAAAGGAAACAATTTGTTGATTTCACGAATTGAATTGTACAAATCACTGACGTTGCCATATTGAATTGCAGTATCAATAGTATTATTATCAAAACCGGAAACAATCGGGATCTGCTGTTCCTTTATAGCTTTAACCATTTTTGTCCTTAAAACAGGATTTGACTTAAGTGTTTCCATTTTTTTTAATGAAGCACTAACAAGAGCTTCCTGGGCTTTCTTCTCCTCTTTGTTTCCCGTTGGAGCCAGCCCCATCCGCAGCATTTTAACACCTTCACTCCCGACAGACTCAAGTGTATCAAGACTGGTAAATGTACCTGTCACCAGAGTTGGCCTTCCATCTGATGTCTTAGATGAAAGTGTCTGTACCTGCCTGTTATCTCCAGTAAGCTCCGGCAATAAGCCCGGACTTCCATCTGACTTTAAAGCAGGATTTTCCTGAAGGATTTTATTGAGTGCAATCTCAACATAGTTGGAGTGCGAGAACAAATCTTCTACAGCGTGCATAGCTGCTCCAAAGTGTACGAGCCCTTCAGAAGTTCTTCCTTTCAGCGCGGCCAGCTCTAGTCTTTTTTCTACATGAAGATTGGTTCTTCTTATATATGCCATTACTCCGCTATCATCCACAGAGAATATATTTGCCCCTAACACACTACCAGTAAGCGGATCTGTGTTCTCCTGTGATGTTGCATATTGAGATGGCCGGGCAGGATAATCCTGAGTATTGAATCTGTCTTTTTCCTTTGCATTGTTAAGGTCAGGACTTACTGTTGGTGCAGAGGTAAAATAATCTGCTCCCGGAACCTGACCTGCAGGGTTATCTATATGCTCTGATGGAATATAATATCCGAATAACTCAGGATTAATTTCTCTTCCAAACTTTTTAAGTGCCAGAATCTTGATAAGGGCAAAGGCTCCATCATTCCCAATGGCATCAGCAAAAGCTGGCACCATGATCTGATTCATATCTCTCATCCAGTTTCCGAAATAAGTCATAGACGCTTCTTCACTGCTAAACTCCTGCCCATCTGCCCTCTTCTCCGTTAAAGCTTTTCTTTCTGCAGCTTCATGGCCTGGTGCTTCAAACCTTTGTATCGGATTATCTTCAGAGGATGAGCCTGAACCCACAGCTCCAGAAGCTCCGATTTTTTCTCCC